>NZ_JBSFVA010000051.1:0-57604 GCF_053592075.1 Nonomuraea sp. NPDC002799 | reverse complement strand
CATCAGGATCGAGCGGCACGGCCTTCTTCGACGGCGGGTCAGCCGCAGACCGCCTCCATCACGCGCACGAAGTTCGCGCCGAGAACCTTGGCGATGTCCTCGTCCGACCAGCCGCGCCCCACGAGGCCGCGGGTGATGTTCGGGAAGTCGCGGTAGTCGTCCAGCCCGATCAGTCCCTGCGTCGCCACCAGGCCGTCCTCGGGCCGGAAGCCGGTCTCGGCGAAGAGCGGCTGCACGAGATCACGGAGCATCCACTCGGGCAGCTGCAAGGGCCAGTCGCTCCCGATCCCGACATGGTCGACGCCGGCCACCTCGGCGACGTACTCGATGTGGTCGAGCATCGAGTCGATGGTGACCGATGCTCCCGGGGCGAGGAAGAAGGGAACGGCCACGATGCCGATGAACCCGCCCGTGCCGGCGATCGCGCGCAGCTCTTCGTCGCTCTTGCCGCGCGCGTGCTCGAACACGCCTTGTGCCGCGGTGTGCGAGGCGACGACCGGTTTCTTCGACACCTCACACGCGTCGAGCGTGGTCTGCCGGCCCACGTGGCCCGTGTCGACGATGATGCCGAGATCGTTCATGACCTTGACACTGGCCACGCCGAACGACGACAGCCCCGCGTCGGTGCGCTCCGTGCAGCCGGCGCCGACCTTGGTCAGGCTGTTGTAGGTGAGCTGGCACATCCGCAGGCCGGCGTCGTGCGCGTAGAGCAGCGTGTCCAGGTCATGCCACGGACCCAGCATGACCTGTGAGCTCATCAGGCCGGCGTGGGTGCCGGTCTCGTGCGCACGGCGGATGTCAGCGGCGGTCAGGGCCTTGGCCAGCCACGGGAAGTAGTCGAACTGCTTCTGCATGTACGAGAAGGTGCGCTCCCACTGACCATCCGCCAGCTCCACCTGACGGTTGCCACAGGTGATGCCGCTCGCGTCCCAGTGATCCTTCACCGCGTCCATCCGCCCCTCGAACGCGCGGCGGACCGGCAGCATCAACCCGTCGGCGAAGGTGCCCAGCTTGTCGCCTTTTCTCGTCTCCAGGGCCGAACGCAGCTCCTTGTGCATCTCCTCGTCGAACACCCGGTACCCGACCGGGCCCTGGAACAGGGCATCGACGATGATGCACTCGCGATGCAACCGCGCGGCACGCTCCTCCTGCGCCTCGTTCAAGCCGAAGTCGAACGTGCCGAACTGTTCCGTCATCAAGATCCTCCAGAGCTTTCCGTTGATGTCACTTGTCGCCTGCGCGGCGAACGAGCCGGTCCATCAGGAACAAGAACTCCGGGTGCCCGGATCCGTCGTCCCCGACGCCGTAGCCGAAGGGCGGTTGATCGGGGTGGTCGGCCAAGGCCAGGGCCCGTCCGCCGATCGGTCGCAGCCGGACCGGGGGCGGATCCGAACGGTTGCGGCCGAGCACCGGGTCGGTGAACCTGGCCTGGTAGGACAGCGCGTCGCCGTCGTCGGTGATGATGAGCTCGCAGCCCCAGCAGACGTACCGGCCGTGGTAACGGCTCGGCTCCGGCTCCGGACCGGAAAGGTCGGGCGCCACCGGGGCGGACAGGCCGAACCGGCCCTCCAGCAGGGCCTCGGCGAGGTCCTTGTGGAAGGGCATCGAGGCCGGGCCCCCGTTCGCGTAGGCGATGTAGGCGGCGCCGCTTTCGGGGACGACGCCGACCATCGCGACGCCGCCGTAGGAGCCCCCGCCGTGGGTGAGCACGACGCGATCGCCGTACTGCTTGCGCAACCAGCTGAGCCCGACCGAGCCCATCTCCGGCACCGGGAAGTCGAGGTGGTGGGCGGCCATCTGGTCGACGGAGTCGGGGCTGAGCAGGCGCTTGGCCGACGCGAGGGCCGGCAGGTGGCTCCCTGCGAAGGTCAGCGTGTCCCGCACCGAGGTGATGAGCGTCGTGCCCGCCGGCCCCAGGCATTCGGGCAGCATGAACAGCTTGCTCGGCACCATTCCGTCGGCTCCCGGATAGTGGCCGATCGCCGTCCGGTGCAGAATCGCCTCCTTGGCCGTGAACATGCTGTGTTCCAGGCCCAGCGGCGCGAACAGCCGTTGCCGCATGGCGGTGGAGAAGCTCTCACCGGTGACGACCTCGATGATCCGGCCGGCGAGCACGAAACCGGCGTTGTTGTAGGAGAAATACTCCCCGGGCCGGAACAACTGACCGACGTCGCGCAGCAGCGGCACCCAGTTCGCGATCGCCTCGTCGCCGTCCCCGACGTCGGCGATCAGGTCCGACGCGTCGATCCCGGCCGAGTGGGTGACGAGCTGCCGCAAGGTCACCGCCTCCGCGGCCTCCGGGTCACCCAGGGCGAGATCCGGCAGGTAGCGCCGCACCGGCGCGTCGAGGTCGACCAGCCCTTGCTCGACGAGGGACACGAGTAACGTCGTGGTCCAGACCTTGGTGATCGAGCCGGTCAGGAACAGCGTGTCCGGTGTCATCTCGACGCCGCTGTTCAGGTTCGCGACGCCGGCGGCCGCGGTCTCGATCCGGCCGTCCTCCAGGACGCCCACCACGGCGCCGGGGACGCCGGAACGGGCGACCAGCTCCTGCACCGTCTGCTGAAGTTCCGTCATTGCGAGGTCTCCCGTCACCCGAGGCAGGATCGGACCGCGTCGGCGAGGTTGCGGGCCCGCCGTTCGCCGGCCTGGTAGGAATAGAGGTTCATGACATAGCCGAAGCCGACCTCGGCATCGGGGTCACCGAAGGCGATCGATCCGCCGGAGCCCGGGTGGCCGAACGCCTTCGGCCCCGTCATCGGCATCGGCGGGCAGGCTCGCCAGAACCCGAGCGACATGTTGAAGGAACGGTCGGCCGGGAGATCCAGGTCGGCGGGCAGGCCGTGCATCCGGGTCCGGTCGGTCTGGACCTCGATCGCCTGCTCGACGGTGGCCGGATTCAGCAGTCGCACGCCGTCGACCTCGCTCACCGTGGCGGCGTACATGCGCGCCAGCGATCGCGCGTCCGTGAGCATGTTCGCGGCCGGGAACTCGGCGGCGTGGTAGGCGCGCCCATGCAGGAACTCGGCGGCGTCGTCGAAGGCGCCACCGAGCGAGCCGGCGCGGGCCTGGATCGAGTCCTCGCCCCACACGGCGGCGATCCACCTGGTGACCGTGTCGGCATCGAGCCCGGTGCTCTCGATCATCCCGGCGGTCATCTCCTCCAGGACGAGCGGAGCGGCCTCGATCCGGGCCACGTTCTCCTCCTGTTCCTCCGGCAGCCCGATCCAGGCGCTCAGCCCGAGCGGACCGGCCACCTCGTCGGCGAAGAAGGTGCCGAGCGACTTGCCGGAGACCCGGCGCACTACCTCGCCGACCAGGTAGCCGTAGGTGATGCTGTGGTAGACGTGCTCGGTGCCGGGCTCCCACTCCGGCCTCTGCGCCTCCAGCGCGCGGATCACCGGGTCTCCGGCGCACGCGTCCTCGAAGGTGAACGGACCGTCGACGACCGGCAGGCCGGCCTGGTGCGAGAGCAACCAGCGCACCGGGATTCCTTCCTTGCCGCCGGCGCCGAACTCGGGCCAGTACTTCACGACCGGGGCGTCGAGGTCGAGCTCACCGCGCTCGGCCAGCATGTGCGCACAGATCGCGGTCGCGCCCTTCGACGTGGAGGCGACCAGGGCGATGGTGTCCTTCTTCCAGGGGCGCCGGGTCTCGCTGTCGGCGAGCCCGCCCCAGAGGTCCACGACGGGACGGCCGCCGACGTAGACGCAGCACGACGCGCCCACCTCGCCGGGGCTCCCCTCGAAGTTCGCCTGGAAGGCATCCGCGACCTTGCCCCAGCCGTCCTCGGCATGTCCGTTCACTGCTGCCCCGCTCTTCGTGTTCATGCTGTCCCTCCTTGGCGTTGTCCGGGCAGTTCGGGCGACGCACTCGGCCCGAGTGACGGTCGCTACTCGATCGGACCTGCCGGAGCTGTGTACTTGAAGCACTTGCAACCCGCGTCGAAGCCGGACACGGCCGTCAGCTCCATGCCGTCGTGCCGGTCGGGCCCGAACTTGGTGGCACCGTCCAGGGTGAGGGCGCTGATGAAGCCCGTCCCGATCTTCTCGATACCCGGCACGAG
Organism: Nonomuraea sp. NPDC002799; assembly: GCF_053592075.1. NCBI lineage: Bacteria > Bacillati > Actinomycetota > Actinomycetes > Streptosporangiales > Streptosporangiaceae > Nonomuraea > Nonomuraea sp. NPDC002799. The sequence goes on along the minus strand of NZ_JBSFVA010000051.1, from coordinate 53,538 downwards.
CTTCTCGGTCCCGCCCAGGCCACCGCTGTTGGTCAGTCCCTGCTGCAGCAGTCGTACAGCATCGCACGCCTGGAAGACGGTGAGCTGGTCGGTGATCTTCTGGACCGCCAGACCCGCGGCGCGGGCATCCGCCAGGCAGCTCTCGCGCACCTTGGCCTGCTCCGCGGACGGCGCCGGCGCTTCGGTCACGTCGATGTCCGGCATGCCGCCGAAGCCGAGCATGTTGGTGAGCTGGTCTGCCGAGTAGATCTTCATCGTCTGGGCGCCGCCCTGCGAGTGGAAGAGCAGGTACTGCGGCGACCACTTCTGCGCGTGCGCACCTTGCGCGAAGTAGTAGACGAGCCCGTTCTCGTACAACGTCAGGAACATGACGCTGTCGACGTCCTGGGACTTGAACTTCAGCGCGAGCGACTGGACCAGGGCGAGGGTCGGCCCGTTGTCGGCGTAGCCGTGGGCGCACTTGACGCCCGCCTTGACGAGGGTGATGCCGATCTTGTCGGCGATGGGCTTGAGGGTGTTGTCGTAGGCGCGCTCGTTGTAGGGGCAGTCCTCGATGAAGACGCCGATCTTGCTGCCGGAGCGCAGCGAGCCGGCCGCGATGGCCTTGGTCATGATGCTCTTGACGCGGCGGTCAAGGCTCACCGAGTTGACCGCGATCAAGCCGGGGTTCTTCTTGAGGTCGTCACTGTCGCCTACGGCTGATCCGGTCGTGCCCATGTACAGGATCGGAACGCCTGCCTTGGAGAGGCAGCCGTTGAAGCTCCCGTTGTAGATGGTGCCGTCGTAGACCACGGCCTGGACGTTGTTGTCCTTCGTGAACCGCTGGCAGATCGCTTCGAAGGCCGTGTCGTGGTTGGGGGCGCTGAAATCGATGGCTTCGTCAACGACCTTGATCTCCCGGCCCTTGATGCCGCCGCTCGCATTGATCTTGGCGAACATGGCATGTGCCGAGTCGCGGTACGGGTTCACGATCCCGACGCCGTTCCGCGCGGTCTCGGCGCGGGTGTCGGTGATCAGCAGCCCGATCTCGATCGGACCGGAGGTGGTCAGCTTGAAGGCCGAACCGCCGGCCTGGGGATCTTTTCCGCTGTCACTGCCGCCGCTGCCGCCGCCGCAAGCGGCCAGGGCAACAGCGCCGCAGACCGCAAGAACGGTCATCCGAATACGCATCATCGATCCCGACTCCCTCAATCTCGAGCACCGGCGGGTAGTCGCCGGGTGTTCCACCACGTGTGACCGGCCGGGGCCGCCGGCGAGGTGCCGAGCACGATCACGTATGTGCGTACACTATGGATGTACGCCTTAGAATGGCAAGACCCTTCGACGTTTTCCGTCGGAGATGGTCAGGGGCGGCCGATCACCTGTGTGGCCAGCTTCTTCAGTCCCTCGACCGCGCCGTCGCCGGCGCCGGCGCGGTGGAACGAGAGCGAGTACCAGGTGTCGCGGTCCAGCACCTGCACCTCGCCGGCGGAGGCGAAAGCTTCGTCGCCGAGCTCGACGGCCTTGGCGTTCGGGTAGGCGAGCTTGGTCTGCTCGAACAGCTCGGCCACCCGCGAGCCGTTGCTCTTGAACGCGCCGGCGAGGCGGTCCTGGGTCAGTACGGTGATCGAGAAGGTCGCCTCCGACGCGGCGTCCGTACTCGTCCAGGCGCACACGTCGGCACCGGTGTCCTCCTGGTGGGTCAACTCGCCGTCGCCGAACGGGCTGCCGAACGCCGCCTCCAGGCCGCCGGGGGTCAGCAGCTCGCAGACGTCCACCCCCGCCGCCGCGGGCTTTCCGCTCGGGGTCGCGGGCGAGGTGTCCTTCGCATTCTCGCCCGCGTCGCCGCCGCCGCCGCAGCCGGTGACGGTGAGCGCGAGGACCAGCAGGGACCCGGAAAGGCAGGTGAGGATCCTCATGAACGAACTCCTTTATCACGTATGTGTGTACACTATGCTGATACGCCTACGGTGGCGCAAGGCTATGGCGGCCACCTGCGGAAGCGAGCAGCTCCGAGTCAGGAGGAGACGGTGGATTCCCTCTCAGGCCGCACGGCCTTCGTCACCGGTGGAGCGCGCGGCATCGGGCTGGCCATCGCGCGCTCGCTCGCCGGCCGGGGCGTCTCGGTCGCGGTGGCCGACCTCGACGCTCCGGCCCTGGAACGAGCCGAGGACGAGTTGTCGGCGGTGACGAGCGCTCGGTCCTACAAGCTCGACGTCCGCGATCGGCAAGGGTATGCCGACGTCGCGGACGCCGTGGAGGCGGAGCTCGGCCCGGTGAGCATCGTCGTCAACAACGCCGGCATCCTCGATTCCGTCTCGCCGTCGCGCATGGACCACACCCTGTGGGACTACGTCATGGGGGTCAACGCGAATGGCGTCTACAACGGCCTTCAGGCGTTCGTGCCGCGCATGATCGAGCGCGGGCTCGGTGGACACATCGTCAACACCGCCTCAGCCGCCGGTCTCTTCGTCGACGGTGAGTCACTTCTCTACCGGTCAGGCTTCCTCTACCACGCGTCGAAGTTCGCGGTGGTCGGCCTGAGCGAATCGCTGCGCGTGGAGCTGGCCCACCACGGCATCGGCGTGAGCGTCCTGTGCCCAGGACCGGTGGCCACCGATGGGGTGGACAACGCCCGGCGCCTCCGTCCGGCGGACGCGCCTGAGCACTCGGCCAAGATCGAGACGATCCTGGAAGCCGCGCAGAACATGGTGCGCGAGCAGGGCGTTCAGCCATCGGTCGTGGGCGAGCTCGTCGTCGACGCGATCATCCACGACCGGCCCTACATCCTCACGGCCCCCGACAACGCCGCCCCGATCCGGGCCCGGATGGAAGCGTTGCTCGACGCCGTTCCGACAGGCCGGGCCGAGTAGGGCCGAGGGTCCGCGGATGGGACTTGAACTCACGACCCACCGATGATGACCGGCCTGCGTGATCACGATGGAAAGGCTCACCCGAGAGAGCTGGGCCAGGCGCCCTGGGGAATGCGGTAGAGGACGCGCGGCGATGTCGCCCTCGGCGTTCAGCTCGGACGCCAGCGTGTACCGCGCGGTCGTCTTCCCAGTCTGCCGGGGCGCCTGCAGCACGAAGTAGCGGCCCCTCTCGATGAGCTCGCGCGCCTGCGGGAGCTGCGGCGGTGCGGGGCCGAGGAGGGAAACGGCCACAGTCTCGGCATGCCACGGGGTCGGCGGTCGCGGCGCCGGCCAGGGCGATCATCACGGCCGTCAGAGGGTGGCGGCGTAGCCGGGTTCGACGAAGAGTCGCCCTGTCGCCACCGGGATCGCCCGGCGAGTCCGGCGGGCCTGGACCTACCTGCGGCCCTTTGCTCTTGACAAGCACTTAGGTAGTGTAGTGCTCTATTGGATAGAGTTTTGCTCTAGTTGAAGGTGGATGTCATGCCGTTCGGAGTGCTGCAGGAGATGCCAGGCGTCAGCGAGCAGGAGTACCGGCAGGTGGAGCGGCACCTTGGCCCGGATCGGCCGCCAGGGCTGCTCGCCCACGTCGCCGGACCGGCCGAGGGCGGGTGGCGGATCATCAACATCTGGCAGGACGAGGAGGCCTTCCGCCGCTTTCAGTCCGAGCGGCTGATCCGCGCGGCCGGCCTGGCCGCCCAGGAAGAGGGCTTCGATGCCGGCAAGGCCGCCGGTTTCCGCTCGGTGAGCGTCGACGGCGCCGAGATGCCGTTCTGATGGCCGGAGCCGACATGCTCAGGGCCCGCAACCTCGCGTTGGCCGACCCGCTGGCGGGCTGCGCGACGATCCGCCGCCCGCGGCGCCCGGGCGCACGCCTGTCCGCGCACATCACCCTGTGAAAGCCACACCGACAGGATCGAGATCCAGGATGAAGACCGGTTTCTTACGCCAGGCACTGTCCGTGAGCGCCGTGCTGGCGACGTTGTGCACCGCCCTGCCGGCGCAGGCCGCCCAGGCCGCCGCGACGACGAGTGTCTGCGGCATCAAGCCCTATGGCCTGATCGGCGCCCGATGGAACGAACTGGGAGGCGAGGCGAGTGGTCTGGGCTGCCCGGCCGCCGTTGAGGGGGACGTCTACCGCGAGGGCGTCTGGGCCGGGCACAGGCAGCGTTTCGCCCGCGGGCAGATGGTGTGGTCGCCCGGGGAGGGTCCCAAACTGGTGGTGTCGGCGTGGTCGATCGGCGGCTACGCCTACGTTGATTGGCGCTCCACCCTGCCGCGCGTCTACGACCGTTTCCTCATCCGCTGGGTCAGCGCGGCCGACTCCGGCGGCACGGAGCGGGAGGTCGGCGGCGGAGACAGCGGGCGGATGCGGGTGCGCGTGGTGACCAGCAGCGGTTACCGGTTCTACGTCCAGGGCTGCGACGTCGGCGTCTTCAAAGCCGGCTGCAAGCACGGCTGGACAGTGTCGGTGACCGCGCGATGACACCGAACGCCGGCAAGATCCTGCTCGCCGCCGCTGCCCTGCTCGTCCTGTCCGGCTGCGGTCAGGACGGCTCCGGCCCGCCGCCGCAGAGCCTGTCCTCCCAGGACGGCCAGAGCACGGCCGGACAGGATCCCTGCGGCGCGAACGCCGAGAACGTCAAGAAGAAGGTCGGGCAGGCGCAGATCCGCTCGGTCACCATCGCCGGCCAGTGCACGTCCCTGACGATCGAGACCAGCCTCGGTGACGAGGAGTCGGACGCGGCCAAGAAGATCTGTGACTCCGCGGCCGAGGTGGCCTACTCCGGGGACACCAACTCCATCCGCGTACTGGGCGCTTCGGGCAAGGAACTGTCCGTGGGAATCGCCGCCGCCCCGTGCCTGGCCCAGCCCTGAGATCGTGACGGCACCTGCCGGCCGCATTCACCTGGTGGTGTGTCAGCCGGTCGGGGACGAAGGAGCCGTCGTGGGGATGGGCTTGCCGAGCATGGCGCAGACCGCGCCGTTCACCAGGGCTTGGTAGGCGGCACCGACCTCGGCCTCGGTGAGCCCGTCGACGACACGCCGCATCGTGGCCATGCGGGCGAGCCGCGGCGCGAGCACCTCGTCGAGCGTCGGGGTGGCTTCGAGGGTGAGACCGAGCTTCGCCGTCGCGTCGGGCGGCATCCCGCCGTAAGGGAAGCCCCACGGGTGGTACGGCGCTTCCTCCTCCAGCACGGCATTGCCGAGCCAGGCATCGCCGGCGAACAGCAGGTGCCGTTGGGTCTCGACCAACGACCACTCGCCGTTGACCTGCTCGTGCAGCTTGGCCTCTTCAGGCCGCTGACCTCGCAATCGCGGATCTCGAGACCGGCAAGGTCGCACAGGTGGATGCGGGCACCACGGAACTGGTCGCTCTGGGCGTACTCAGCAGCCATCGAGGCAGTCTTCCGCACCCGTCCCGCCCGTGCCACCTTTGGCCATGTCGATCACGTGGAACGACCTCCGCGCCATCATCGCCATCCCCCGAAACCCCGCAGACATCGAAGAAGGTCACTACGTCAAGCAATGAAAGACACCGGTGTGCCCCGGCGGCAGGTGGGTGAGGACGGTGTCGACGAGCGTGTCGGTGAACTGCGGGGACACGCTCTGACCGGTGACGAGGACGCGGTAGTAGATGGGCCCGACGATCTGGTCGACGGCGAGGTCGATGTCGACGTCGGGGCCGAGCGCGCCGCGGGCGAGTGCGCGTTCGAAGGGGAGCCGGTCGTAGCCGCGTTGCTTGGTGAGGTGCTCGAAGCGCAACCGGGTGGCGAGCGCGGGGTCGTGCTGGGCTTGGGCGGTGAGGGCGCGGAATACCGCGCCGGCGTCGGACTCGGCCAGGAAGCGGGCGATCTTGCGGGCGTGGGTGCGCAGATCCTGCCGAAGGTCTGCGGTGTCCGAGGGGATGAGGGCTTCGGCGGCGTCCTGGAGGAAGGCGTCCATGAGAATGGCGTTCTTCGATGACCACCAGCGGTAGATCGTCTGCTTGGCCACGCCCGCGCGGCCGGCGATCCCTTCGATGGTCAGCCGCGTGTATCCGACCTCCACCAGCAGGTCGTCGGCGGCTTCCAGCACGCTCTGGCGTGCTTCTTCGCTGCGTCCGTGCCTGTTCCCGCGGTGCCTGCTCGTGGTGTCGCCGGCGTCAGCGCCCATAGGTCCGTTCCCTTCGACGACGTGACCTTAGCACCTTGTCTAGACGCAACGGTGCGTCTACGGTAGCGACCATGAACACACTGACGACGACCGCCGCCGCCGTGCTCGATCGGCTGTTCGCGGCCGCCGACCTCGAAGAGGCGAACCCCGCGCCGTGGCCGCTGGACACGCCCTATGCCGACGCCTCGGCGCAACAGCGCGCCGACGCGCTGGCGGGGGAGTACATGCCGATCTCCAGGTCAGGCGGTCAACTGCTCTACGCGCTCGTGCGCAACGGCCGCCCCGAGACGATCGTCGAGTTCGGCACCTCCTACGCCACCTCCACGATCCACCTGGCCGCCGCGGTCGCCGACAATGGCGTCGGGCACGTGTGGACGACCGAACTCAGCCAGGCCAAGGTCGAGGCCGCGCGAAACAACCTGGAGCAGGCCGGCGTGGCCCAGCACGTGACGATCCTGGCGGGCGACGCTCTCGTGACGCTGGCCGAGGTTCGCGGACCCATCGGCCTGCTGCTGCTCGACGGCTGGAAAGACCTCTGCCTGCCGGTGCTGCGGCTGCTCGAAGACCGCCTCGCCCCGGCCGCCCTCATCGTCGCCGACGACACCACGTTCGCGAGCATGGCCGACTATCTCGCTTACGTCCGCGACCCCGCACACGGGTACGTCACCATCGCCTTCCCCGTGGAGGACGGCATGGAGATCAGCTGCCGAACCTAGAGGTGGCCGCTTTGGCTGGTCCGGAGAAGCAGGGCGTGTGGGATGTAACCCACGACCCACGGATCATGAATATCGTGTTGGCTCCTGCGAATCGCGGCTCCAATGCATCAACCCGTTCCCGGAGCCGGCGGCTTCACCTGCGCGAGCTCCGCGAGGTCGTCGAATTCGGGTAGGCCATCGGCTGGAGCGCGGACGACGCCGACCTGCGCCGGCCTGGGCCCCGTAATCGTCTTGGCCGGGCCCCAGCTCACGATATCGACGGTGGCACCCGCTTGGGTGTAATACTTCTCCTTGCCCTGCGTGCTGAAGCCAGAGCCGAACTTGAAGGGAAGTCCTTTCGCGTCGAACATGAGAGTCCATTCCACAACCGTGTTCGCATAACTCGCGTCCGGCCGCTTACCGGCCACGGACCGGAACGTGGGTGAAAGGTCGTACAGCTCGGCGAACGTAAGGGTGCCTTTGTAAAATCCGGTCCGCTTGCGGTCGGGGGTTTTCCCGGCGGGGTTCGGCAGGTTGAACTTCTTCTCATCGGCACTGGCGATGAGCGCCTTGAGCGTCGCGATCTCGAAGATGTTGATGATGTGGTCGCTGAAGGCCGTCGCGCCGGCGCTGGTCTTGTCGCGCTGTGCCCACGTCTTTCCCGTGGGCAGGTCCGCGGTCCACAGGCGCCCCGTGCTGTAGAACCGGCCCTTGGTGTTGATCCAGCGGTGCGGCCGGGTCTGTGCGATCAGGCTCCGGGAGACGAGGTCTCCTTCGGCCGCGCGCTCCTTGGCGAGCGGAAGCAGGTGACGGTTGAAGTCCACCCAGCGAGTGAGACTCGCCGCGACGACTCCACTCCCGCCGAGAGCCAGCGTTCCTTTCTGCATCGGCTGATAGCGGAACACCCGAGCAGTGTGATTGTCGTATTTGTTCCTGTTGTTGATTTCAACGGAGCCGTATTGCGTGAACTTCACGCTCGCGCCCTTGGCGAGCTGGTCGCGGACGGCGCGCACCACATCCGGGACCGCGGCCTCCGCCGCGGCCGGAACGGCGAGCGCCGCCACCGGGCCGATGAGTACGGCGGATAAGAGAGCTGATGAACGGCGCATTGAGTCGTCCTCCGGCGCAGATCGAACTTGGGGCACCCTGATCGCATGATCTACAGCAGTCCCGGAGCGTACCAGCTTCGCGGCTCATTCAGAGGGCCGGAAACAAGGAAGAAGTAATAGGGCCGGTCAATCCGACTTCTCCTTGGATACCGTTCGCTGCTCGATGGCGGCGAGCAGCGCCCCAAGGAGTTAGCGAGCAGTGCTCCACCGATCAGCAGCCGTGTCACCCACCCCCGGAGGTCGGACACCGTGATGGCCAGGATCAACGTGGTCGCACTCCAGAAGGCGCACGCGGATGCCATGACCACCGCTCTGCGCAAAATCCGGACCATAGATTTCACTGTGACCCGATCCTTATGTCCTTGAGGGTGGGCATCGACATCCCCGATTACTGATCGTACACGGGCTGAATTCGCGCTGAACGCGCATCAAGGCGTACAGTCACAGGTTCGGTGGACGCGATACGGATCCGCTTAGACGTCCGCATGCCGACGTTGTCGCTCGCGCCACTTGGCGCCGAACGGCAGCGTCAACATCGCCAGAACCACTTTGAGGAAACATGACTTCGAAAGCCGGCTCTTCGAAGTTAGGCGGGGGTTGACGTATCCGCGTGGCGCATCGGGCCCGTAGCCGCCGGACAGTACGACTGCGCGACGACCCTGCCCGGGGGGATTCGGATGCGCGGTGCAGCAGGGTATGAGCAGTAGCAGCATGGTGCGTGCGATGGCATCGTCACCGGGGGCGACGACTGCTCTTCCGTCTGCACGAAGCTGGCCGGAGTGAAGGCGTGTGCCGAAGAGGAAATGAGCGGTCGGTTGCCTTTCTGGTGGAGGGGCTGCGGTATCCACGAAGGCAGTGATCGCGGCGGCCTGCTCGGAACCTCATGGAGGTGCGCCCAACGCCAATCGGGTTTGGCCGGCCGGGCTGTCGGGGGCGGGAAGCGGATCTACCGGCGGTCCCGCGGTGATCAGGCCGAACCCGATCCACCTCCTCGGTGCGCCGGGCCGGGATCTACCGGGGGGCCTGCGCCGTTGGCCGTGGCGATCGGCCTGTCGATCTGGAGATCACCCGGGTGTGCTGTTCGCGTTCGCTGGCGAGTTGTGGAGCCCACACAGGTTCCCCACCTGGAGCGGCCGCGGGCTCCTCGCGGTAGAAGATGTCGATGTCGACCTCCTCGCCGCCCATGACCACTGTGTCCCACACGTCGCTGATGACCAGGATACGCAGGGTCTCAGCCGACAGTCGGCCGAGGTGGGCTCGCAGGGAGGCGTCGTCGGGCAGACCGGAGACGCGCTGCGACAGACGGCCCCGGATGAGCCCGAGCCGGTCCATCAGTGTGTCGATGTCCGCCGCGGCCTGCGCGTCGGAACCCGGAGCGGCCTGCGCGCCGGCGCAGCCCTTGGCGATGTTGTCCTTGATGGCCTGGGTGACTCCATCCTTGTCGGTAGTGACCATCGCCTGCCAGGCACGGCTCTTGTGCCGGTACTGGAGCATCGCCATGGCCGCCTCGTGGCGGATGAAGTCCGCGTCGCGGAAGGCTCGCCCGCGCCAGGCCTGGCTGAGCGAGCGGGTCAGAGAGATGACCGAGGCCAGCCCGCTGTTGAGTCCGCGACCCGGCCAGAAGTGGATGGCGTTGGCGGCGTCGCCGAGCAGGAAGCCGTAGGTGCCCGGGGTGGCGGACGTCGGGGCGTGCAGGCGCGCGGTGAAGCGCGGCCGCTGCACCATGTCGAGCCGGAAGGCGGTGACGGCGCTGAGGTTGTACTCGGCCACGCCGAACATCGCCAGCCCTTCCTGCACCCGCCGCCACAGGGGAGACCCCTTGATCAGGGCGGGCAGGAACAGGGTGCCGTGGGTGGAGCAGTGGAAGTCGCCGTGGTCGGTGCGGCCCATCATGCACGGGTTGGCGGCGACGCACTCCTCGAACACGCGACGGACGGGATCGATGCCGATGACCTCCGCGGCCTCCTCGTCGGTGAGTCGCATATTGAGGAAACCCTCGCCGCCCAGGGCGTTGAGCAGGTAGCGGTTCTGGGCCACGGTCAGCAGGACCGACATGGCGTCAGGCAGGTCGGACTTGACGCGTAAGCCCAGCACGACATCCAACAGGTGCCGGCCGTTCAGGGAGTAGATCGAGCTGTCGGCGGTGCCGAACTTGCCGGTGAAGTGCTCCCGCGTGCGCGAACGGCCGCCCTCGCAGATGGCGAGCACATGGTCCTGCTTCGCGCTGTCGCCATGCTCGTCGGGATTGAAGCGGGTGGGGACGAGCCGGATGCGGCCGGACTTCTCGCCGGCCATCTCCAGCAGCGTGTCCTCGATGTAGGCGATGCGGAGGTTGCGCGGAGCGTGGCCGCGGATGGAGTCGGGGCCAGGCGGCCACATCTCGGAGTACGCCCCGGGCTTGAACAGCCGAGCCTGCACCGGGCCGGGGAGGTTCAAGTACTGGCGGCTCTGGACGGTGACGACCTGCTGGCGCCGTACATTGCCCTGATCTTGCCCCTTCCACACGACCTGAGAACCGTCCTGGGTCCAGCGGCCGTCGTAGACGGTGACGGCGACCCGTGGGCCCATGAGGTGCTCCAGGAGGAGTGCGAGGCTTAGCCCGACGGGCCCCCCGCCGGAAACGGTCACCCGGAGTACCGGTCCCGGGGCGACCGGCGGGGCGGATCCGCTCGTCTGCGGCAATGGGGATGCGCCATGGACCGTCGCATCGTCGTCGGAGGGCAGGAAGCGGAACTGCTCGTCGCCGATCGTGATCAGGTCGCCCGGTTGGAGCACGTGTGAGGTGACGCGCTTGCCGTTGATCAGCGTGCCGTTGCGGCTTCCCAGGTCGTGCAGGATGTACTGCCCGGCCTCGTGGCGTACCTCTGCGTGGCGGCGCGAAGCTCGCCCGCTGGAGATCACCACGCTGCAGTCTTGCCTGCGGCCGAAGATGGTCGGCGTGTCACCGAGCGGGAAGCGGCGGTCGGTGAGGGGGCCGTCGTGTCCGACGATGACAGGGGGCATGATGCCTTCCTTATCGTGACAAGAAATCTGGTCATCGATGAGTCCAAGTCCATCATGTGCGACCAAAGGCAGCCACATAAGAGAAAAGTACGCATATCGGCTCAGCTGGCGATGTGTGTGCTGGGTAAAGACGCGATCCGCATCGAATCTGACGGCACCCTCGAGACCAGCTACGACGTCACGGAACAGGCCATGGGTCAGAAACTGGACGGCTCGAAGACAACGGCGAAGCGCCATCTGCGGTCTGATCCAGGAGTGTCGCAGAGTAGCTTGACGACGCGCGAAACCGCAGGCCAGCGTTATGGGCGAGAGTTGGCGCCGGACAAGGTGTTCGAGCACTTCGCCGACCAGCCGTCGCACCTGCGACTGGGACGACAGGTCCGCGACGAACACGTCCGCCTGCCCGCCACCGGCTCGCGGATCTCGCGAGCCGCGCCCTCGGTGCGTCCTCGGTCTCTGCCGACGATCGCGATGCGCGCACCCATCGTGGTCAGGACCAGGGCGGTCGCTCAGCCGCTGTCAGCGCCGGTGCGGGCGGAAGGCCCGCTGCTCGGGGCGGTGATCGGCGATGTGGCCGCCCTCGTTCTCCCAGGAGGCTGAGCTGTCTTGGCTGGCTATGCCTTGGACCGGGACGGTGGGGTGGAGGATGTCGCTGGGACGGATGCCGACCGTACCTGCGGCGGCGAGCGTGAGGGCGGCCGCGGCGGGGCCACCGGCGGTGCCGGGTGGAATGATCAGCAGGGCGATGGGCGCGCTGCCCGCGATGCTCAGGGTGATCAGATTCGGGTCGGCGCTGCGGAACCAGCCCACTCTGACCTGGCGACCGCGGGCTGGGATGCGGCGCGGGATGTGGTCCCATGCGTCCAGATGCAGGCCGACACGCAGGACGGTCCTGCCGAGCTGCCGGTCAACGGCCGAGATGAGGGCGGGCAGCTCGGTGGTGGCGTCACGGGTGCGGGGCCACCAGGCCCCGTCGATGGTGCCTCTCCGATCCAGGACGGGATTCAGGGTGAGCCGGCGCACGAGGTGGGCCGCAGGGACGGCGGCGCCGCCGCCTGGCGGTGTGGCAGAAGAGCGGGGCGTCGTCATCGTCGCCTGGCCTGTCCAGGCCCTCAAGAAGGACCGAAAGTGGTCTATCGCCGCGGGCGACGCCAACCTGTATGCCAACGCACGAAATGTCCTCGGTGCACTTATTCTACCTCATTCCGTCAGGCAGAGGCGTCGTCGGCGGAATCGGCGCAGTTATCGATTGCGGTGATAACCGGACCAGTAATTGTTTGTGTCCGTTCTCAGTCCAGAAGAGGACACTCGGGTTCAGGCCCACGTCGCGGCCGTTCGTCAAGAGGAAGCCCGAGTGGCACCAAGGGGGAGCGCTGTGAGTCTGAAAAGGAAGATCAAGGCCAGGGCACTGGTCATCAAGGGCTGGATCATGCTCTACTTCGGCCGCGCGACCGGAAATCAGCAACTGGAATCGAAAGGCATGGCCGGCCGACCAGAAAATAATCCGCGGCAGCGTGGTGACGGGAAGACCAAAGGCACCGTCTAGCGTTGACCGTGGCATCCACAGCTGACGCCCGATTGTCAGCCGTCTGGGGTCGGCATATTTCCGGGATCCAGCGATGAGTAATGGCCGGCACAATCTGGAGGGACCATGGCCCGTGTCATCGTTGTAGGCGCCGACGGCTCGGCCGCCGCGACCGCGGCCGTCGAGTGGGCGGCCGACGACGCCGCGCGCGCGGCGGCCCGGCTACGCATCGTTCACGTAGTCGACCGCTCGCCGTACGAGATGGCGCGGTTCCCCGCTCTCGGGCTGGGCGATGTCGTCGACCGCAGTGCGGAGAGCGTCCTCGCCGACGCCGAGGCGGCCGCGCGCAAGCGACAGCCCGAAATCGGCATCACCACCGCGCTCCTTCGAGGTGCTGCCGCGGCGATGTTACGCGAACAGGCCGACGACGACGTCGTCGCCGAGATCGTGATCGGCGGCGGCGGTCTTGGCGGCTTTCCCGGGGCCATGCTGGGCTCGGTGAGCACCCATGTGGCGGGGCATGCCCGCGGCACGGTGGTCGTCGTCCGCTCCGGCCCCGACGCCGTCCATGGGGAGATCGTCGTCGGGTTCGACGACTATGGCGCCTGCGAGCCCGCCCTCGCCTACGCTTTCGAGCAGGCGAGGAGTCGCGCGAGCACGCTGCGCGCCGTTCACGCGTGGCAACCGCCGGCGCATGCTCACATCCCCGAAAGCATCCATGACCTGGACGAGATCCACGCCGCCCAGTGCCGGGCAGTAGCCGGCGTCCTGCGAGGATGGCGGCAGGAATATCCGCAGGTGCCGGTGATCGAGGACGTCCGGCGGGCCCACCCTGTCGACGCGCTCGCCACCGCTTCGGAGAAGGCGGATCTGGTCGTCGTGGGCTCCCAGGGCCGAGGCGCGATCGGCACCGTGATGCTCGGATCCGTCAGCCTCGGCGTTCTGAACCATGCGCGCAACTCCGTCGCGGTGGTGCGGCCATAAGGCGTCTTGCTCGTCCTGACCGGACAAGCACTGGGGTGTGCACGCACTTCGGATCTTCAGATGGGTTGGAGGCTCCGGATCCACCAGATGGCTTCGCATAGATGGAGACCGGCGCGATAGCTTTCGGGAGTCTTGTCTCACGTGAGCTTGGCACAGAGGGACTCCCGGCCGGACCCGGACCGACGTCACCCGACCCGACGGCGTAACGCAATTGACGGCAAGCTAAGGGCTGCCCGCGAACACCTCGAGGTGCTCCACCGTGCTCTGACTGTCCACAAGGAACTCGTCGTCGGAGGGGTTGCACACGGCCTGCGAGGGGTCGTCCCCCGCGAACGCCATCCCCGCCACGTACGCATGATCACAAAACCTATGGCCGGCCGAAGACGGTCCGGAGCATAGCGTTCTCCGCATGATTCCTGCGTGACCTCGTGACGCCATGCGCATCGAGCGTCCAACCCAAAGCAGCGACTGACCCTGGTGGGCCAATTCCGGTCAGGCGGTCAAGGCGATTTCGAGGCGGGCGAGGCAGGGTGTCCCTGCTCCCCTGGGTGTCCCGGCCGCGTGTCTATGGCCGCCATCAGGGTGAAGCTGCTGCTCAGCGCGGTGATGTGCAGAAGCCGCCGGACCGCAGCCGAGGCCCCTGCCAGCGCCAGCTCCCGCTGGTGTTCGATGGCGTGCCGTCTGCTCATCACCAGCGCGGACAGTCCCTGGGCGTCCATGAACGACACCGCCGACAGCTCGATGACCAGCAGCCCCTCACGGTAGGCGCGCACGGCGGCCTCGACGGACCCGTACAGCAGCGGTTTGGTCACCAGGTCCAATTCCCCGGCCACCCTCACGACCACGTATCCGTGCAGGCGCGTTATTGAGACCACCAAGGCGTCCATCGCCGCTCCAGACCAGGCGTCAGGCGAGCCGGGCGGGGCATCCTCTCCAGGGCCCTCACCTGGCCCTGCTGTGCGCCCTCGTCGAGTCCGCGTCGATGCGTGTGTCGCGAGGTCTGGACGGCACGGTCGCCACGACAAGGTGGCGCACCATAACCGATCGCCACTTTCTGCGATCAGTTATACACGTAGTGCAGCATACGCGTTCAGGGTCCGACCCACACCGCCCTCGCCACAATTGCGCGCGGGGTTCGCATGACCGCGGCGCTCACCGGGGAGTGAGCCCCTTCCGCTGGGAAGCGGTCAGGCCGGTGGGCGGCGGGTGCGGGCGGGGTCGGGCAGCAGGATGTTGCCGTTGATGACGGCGTGGGCGACGTCGGTGAGCTTGCGGTTGTGGTCGCGGGCGTAGGTGCGCATCGCGGTGAACGCCGCCTCCATCGACTCGCCGCCGCGTTCGGCGAGCATGCCCTTGGCCTGCTCGATCAGGACTCGGGTGTTCAGCGCGATCTGTAGTTGCTGCGACAGCAGTGTCTGTTCGCGGGCGGCTCGTTCGCCGAGCAGGCCGATCGTGGCCACGTCGGCGAAGGCCTGGCCCAGCGCGGCGGTGTTGGCGTCCAGGCCTCCTGGAGTGGCGCTGAACAGGTTGAGGGCGCCGATGACCTGGTCGCGTAGTCTCATCGGCATGGCGTGTACGGCGGCGAAGCCCCACTCGTGGGCGGCTCCGGCGAATTCCGGCCAGCGCGCGGTTTCGGCGGCCAGGTCGGCGACGGCGATCGGGGTTGCGGTGGCGTAGCAGTCCAGACAGGGGCCCTGGTCGGCCTGCAGCTGGAACAGCTCCAGGATTCGCGACTGCTCGCTGGAGGCGGCCATGAGCTGCAGGTGGCCGGCCTGGTCGGTGAGGAGAAGCCCGGCCGCGTCCACCTCCAGCACTTGCACGCATCGCTCGGTGAGCAGGTGCAGGAACTCGATCACGTCGAAGTCGGCCACCAGGGTGTCGGCCAACTCGACGAAGACCCGTGCCAGAAGTTGTTCGCGCGGCATGGTTTCACTCCCTTTCTCACATTCAGGCCCTGCGTGTTCGCAGGGCTTTCGCGCACATGGTGTTCGGTTCAGTCGCCGGTATCGGCGGCCGGGTCGTCGAGGTCGAAGCGCAGGGTGCGGGCCACGACCAGGCGGGCGATCTCGGCCACCCCCACCCCATGGGTGAAGGCGTAGGCGCGCAGCCGGAGGAATGCCTCCGCCAGGCTCACGCCCAGTTGCACGGTGATCATCCCGGTGGCCTGGTAGACCTCCGCCCGGCTCTCTTCCATCACGGCGAAGGGCTGCACGTCCAGGGCCGGGCTCGTCTGGGGGTGGGCGGTGTGCAGCATGACGCCGAGCGCGGCCGCGGCGAAGGTGAGCGCGTCGGCCAACTGCTCCGGTGTCAGCGGGCCGCCGGTGGACCGGTACAGGTCCAAGGTGCCCAGCCGGATCGCCCCGGCCTGCAGCGGAAAGGCGAACACCGCCCGCGCCCCCGCCTGCACCGAGGCCGGAGCGAACCACGGCCAGCGCTCAGCCGTCGCCGCCGAGCTCAGATCGGGGGCCAGCGACGCGCCGCCGTACGTCCACGCCTCCACCCCCGGGCCCTCACCCAGGGAGAACTGCAGCTCCGCCACCTGCCGGGCCACCTCATCGGTGGCATACACCAAGCTCTGGCTGGCCATCCCTGTCGAGAGCGACAACGCAGACCCGTCCACGCCCACGGCGACATGCGCTGCCCGGCACACGTGCCCTGCCGTCACCGGCTTTCCGTCTGCGCATCCCGTGATCGCCGCCCACGCTCGCGCCGCCCGCGCCGCCCGGCTTTGGCCATGGACCGCCAACGGGCGATCACCACCTCACCACCCGAGGGCGTCGTCTCGCACGATGTCGCTGCCACCACCACCATCGCACTCTGGCCGAGTTTCCGCAGTAAATACTGCATTGACTGCGATGTGGTTCGCGACGTGAGCTGACCATCAGCTGAACGACGCGAAAGGCTCGACCTGGTGCTGTGGCATACGCGTTGTCCTGATGTACGACGCCGCCTCGACGCGCACAGGCCAGGCGACCTCAGACCATCATCTGCAGGCTCCGGTCCAGGCCGGTGAGGCGCAGGACATGGGAGGTGTACGGGCGGAGATTCGCCAGGGTGAGGGTGATGCCTTGGATTCGGGCGCGGTGCTGGATGCCGACCAGCACGGCCAGGCCCGAGGAGTCGCAGAACGACACCTGGGACAGGTCGAGGATGAGCAGGTTCGTGCTGTGGCGCAGGGTGTCCAGCAGTTGCCGGCGAAGCGCTTTGCTGGCGTCATGGTCGCCTGACCTACCCTGGCCCAGAAGGGTCCACGGATGATCTATCGCCGTGGGCGACGCCGACCTTGATGTCAACGCTCGAAATGTCCTCGGTATTTTTATTATACCTCGCACAGGCCGATTTCCGAGATATCGCGATTCCGAAATAGCGGACGGTCATGAGATGCGTCAGTGACGCAGTCGCTGGGTACGGCTTCGGCGAGCCGAGGGTGGCGAGTCCCGGTTTTGCGAAGACCATAAGATGATCGAACGTGCACGAGTGACCATGAGCTATCGATTTCGGCGCCCAACAGGATGGCGCTTCTCGCCCTTCGCGAGTACGAGTGGTTGTGAGAATTTCGGTCGCATTGACAAATAGTTGAGTCTTGCGACCTTGACCTGGCGTTATGGCTGTCGCCGCAGCTTGGCAGGGGTTTTGGTGCTGCACGGTGGTGACGCCTGGGGCATAGGGATTTATCGGGAGTTGGCATATCTGTTGTCAAGGGTGTATGCATAGAGCGAGTCTTACAAATTACGGGCGGTAAGGCACGCGTTCGAACTCGGTCACTGGAACCCATCGGCCTCATGGGGGCGATAGGTCCCAGAGTCGGGCAGATCCCGATGATCTGCCGATTCATTTAACTGGCTCGACTCTTGATGGAATCGCCATGCGGCCTTTGGCCAAGGACGGTCGCCTCGACCCATGGCTATTCCGAGTGTCCTGCCGGCAAGTGAGACACGAGGTTTGACGCTCCAGCCCGAGGAGGCCGGCTATGGCCACGGATGTGAAGATCGTACGACTCTATGTCTCCAGCGTCGCCAACGGCACGATGGACGACACCCCCAACGAGGTCGGCGGGAACCCCCGCCCCCAGTTCCACCTGATGCTGCAGGCTGACGCGAGCGACTCGGCAGGCGACAACAAGAGCAACTACCGGCTCATCGTCAGCGCTCGTTCCACCTCTGGCAACACCACCACCTTCGCTGCCAGAGTCCTCAACGAGCAGGCTGGCGTCCCCGGCGACGGCTGGAGCTCGGTGGGCCCGCAGGCGGGCAACAACGGCTACGTCAAGCAGACGACCTACGCGATCGACGCCGCCGACTTCCAGGCCAACGGTCTGTACGAGTTCGTCGCCGCGCTACGCATGGGCGACGGCAGCGTATCCACCGCACGCAGCAACGAATTCTTCATCATCTGATCCAGCAGGCGGCGGCGGGCTCTCCGGAGCCCGCCGCTCGCACGCTGGTCAGCCCGGTAACCCGCCGCGGTCGAGGTCCTCATCGCGATCGGCAGATGGCTCTGTCGGCCTCACCCCGGGGGGCGAGATTCGGCTCACTGTCGTGCGTTCGCCCGCGGTCGTCCACCCTGGCTCGGGCATCCATGAGGCGGTGAAGGGGCGCCAGAGCGGGTCGGCCGATCCGGCCCAGGCTCCTGAAGGAGAGCTCCAGTCACGGGAGAAGGCACGCCGACCGGGGCGGCCCGCTCCGCATCCCCGCCGGCCTGGGCAGGTGCGCGGCGTGAGGGGATCACGGTGCCGGGGTGGCGGAGGCGTTGGCAAGTGCCGAGGGGGTCTGGCAGCCGACTATCGCCGGTGCCCTATGAACGAGTTCGTCGTTGTTGAGGGCCTCGACCATGAACAAGGCGAAGTCGATGCGGCGGGTGAGGTTGCTCTTGAGGATGGGGTCGCCGACGTGCCGGCTCCATACGGGCAGACCCTGGCTGTCGCCTTCCTCCAGGTCGCTGCCGCGAACGACGGTCCATCGTGTGTCGCTGGCAAACACCCGCCGGCAGGCTTCCACCTGGTCGTCGAGGTCGGCGTAGCGAGCCAGCCGCGCGAGCGGGCCGGCGACCTTGACCAGTGCCTTGATCTTCCACGAGTACACATCCAGGCCGTCGAGCGTGATGTGCCAGCCGCAGGAGAACAGCAGGCGTGCGCCAGGCTGTGCCTGGTCGAGCACCGCCTGGGCCGTTTTCGACGCGTAGCCGTGGACCCCGCGCGGGACCAGCACGGTCAGCACCCCATCGCAGCCGTCGACCGCCCGTTCGATGACGCCGCGATCGTCGGTCGCCCCCGGGAAGAGGGTGATGCGTCCCTTGAACGCGTCGAGTTTGGACACGCTCGCCTCTCGGCACACGCCGGCCACCTCGTAACCCCGATCCAGCGCGTGCCGCACCATGTACTGCCCGAGCTTCCCAGAAGCCCCGACGATGCAGACCTTCTGCCGGGCAGGGCGACCGGCGCCTTGGTCGTGTCCTGTTTCCATGTCTTCCCTCACGTCTTCTCGAAATCAGCTGCGGTCAGCAGCCGGGCGGTGGCGTTGCGCGCGTTCTTGTGGCGGGTTCAGCGCCCCGTCCGGGATGGTGACGGCGGCCAGGCGATTTCGCTCACCGCGTGGTCGTCCCACGGCCGCCGTTCGGTGCGGATTCCGCCGGCGCCGCTGGCCGAACGCCTGCCCTTTGACTCAACGCCCGCCTGCACCGGGGGGAAACGGGCGACAAGCGAACAATTCATCGGCAGAACTGATAGCTGCCGAACATCCGATGGCGGGAGCCGGGGGCCGAGAAGGGGATCAGGGACCCTGGTCGCCCAGGCTCGGATCCGGACGGAAACAAGAGGTGATGTGTCGGTCACCTCCGCTACGGTCTCTTGGCGTGATCATCAATGGCAGTACGGTCGTGCTGGCCGGGCGGTTCGGGCGGCTTTCGAAGGATGAGGCCAAGCGCGGCCTGGAGGCGTTGGGCGCGAAGGTGGCCGCGTCGGTCTCGGCGAAGACGGACCTGGTCTTCGCCGGGGCGAAGTCGGGGGCCAAGGCCGGTCCGGCGGCGGCGCGCGGCGTTCCGATCTACGACGAGGACGCGCTGGTGGCCGTGCTCGCAGGCCGGAAGCCCGGCACCGCGCCGCCGTCCCCGCTGTTCACCGGCGTCCCGGACGAGCGGATGGGACCCGACGAGGCCCTCGATACCCTCAAGAGCGCCGACTGGTCCGCGTTCTGCCCGGAGCGCGACACCGTGCCGCTGCGGGACGCCCTCCGAACTCTGGAGCGCGCTCACGGGGTCACTGACGCGCATCGCCTCGCGACCGCCCGGTTGCGCGCGGCGAGCGCGCTGCTGCGCCACTCCGACGTGCACCACGGTGAGGTGAACGGCCACGCGTTCAGCCCGGGCGGCCACCACCTCGCGGTCGGAAGCGGGACCGGCGACGACTACGACCGGGGCGGTGTCCTGCAAATCTTCGAGGTTGCCACCGGCCGCTGCGTCCACGCGATCGACGGCATCATGGGCGGCATCGGCTTCCCGGACCACACGCGCAGCCTCCAGTGGTCGGCGGATGGCACGCGGATCGCGCTGGAGTACAACACCAACGCGACCGGGGTGTGGGACCCGTTCGGCACCGCCCGCGAGCCGATCGCCGACGCGTTCTTCCTCGCCTCCGGCAGACCGCTGGGCATGGCCTTCGCCCCCGACGGCAGGCGCGCGTTCGTCTACGGAGGCGAGTCGGACTTCCTGCGCAACGTCATCGTGGCGATGCACGAGGGCTCGGTCGCCGGGCCACCGGACGCTCATCCGGAGGGAACGGAGCCGATCGAGTTCAGCGGACCGTTGCCGGAGGAGTTCCGGGAAACCTGGAGCGAGGAGCCCGAGCTCATCCTCGGCCGGGCGTTCTGGTCGCGCGACGGCTCCCGTGTCTACGGACAGGCGGGGGACGAGTACGCGGCGATCTCGCTCGACGTGGAGAAACGGCGGGTCTCCTGGATGCTGGGCCTGGAAGAGGACCAGGATGCGGCTCCGCCCGAGTGGAGCGTGGATGAACGGCTCCTGGCCTACCAGCGTGGCGCAAAGCTCATCATCGCCGACGCGTTGACGGGTGAGACGGCGGCGGAGCTCGCGGGCTACCCGGGCGCCGATGTCCTGAGCTGGGGGCCGGGCGGCCGGCTGGCGGTGGTGGATCCGGCGGGCGGGACCGTCGGGATCATCGACGGGACGACCGGCGAGCACCGGTACGACCTGGACGTTCAGGCGGACACGTCCAACCCGCGCGGCTGGGACGCCCGGTCGTGGGCCTGGTCGCCGGACGGCGAGCAGGCGGCCTGTGTCACTGGCGAGGGGCGGATCGAGATCTGGTCGCTCGGTGGACGCCCCGAACGGCTGCGCGTCCTGGACGGTATCCGGCGCACCATCGGCCAGGGGGATCACGGGTTCGGCCTGGAATGGCCCGCCGACGACGTGCTGATCGCGATCGGCTCGCACGCGGTGCGCTTCCTGCGCCCCGAGACCGGCGAGATCGTGGCCGACCACCCCTTCCACCACGCCCCGGCCGCCCGTCGCCCGCTCTTGTTCGCCGGCCGTGACCTCGGCGACCGGCTCCGGCTCAACCCGGCGTTCGCGCTGGACGAGGAGACCTGGTCGGTGGCGTTCGAGGACGGCACGGTCATCGCGCCGCCCGGCCGGGACGACGATCTCGACGGCCGGCTCTGCTGGTCCATCGCCCGCCGCTTCGCCTGGCCGTTCCGCTGGGGAGAGCAGAGCGTCTTCCCCGACGCCGCCCACGCGGGAGCGGGGACGGCCGCGCCGGAGACCGAGCGGCTGTTGGCGCCGTTCCGGGGACGCGGCAGCACGGCGGAGACGACGGGGACGTGGCCGCCACCCGATACCGCCACCGTCTCCGATCTGATCACGGTGGTCCGGGGCACGCTCGTCGACCTGACGCGGCCGGACTCGTTCGCCTACGGCGAGTGGACCGTCGACACGCTCCAGCAGCTCGCGATGATCCGCGTCCGGCGAGGCGATGCCGCGGATGCCCGTGAGCCGGCCCTCGCGATCCCGGAACACCGGCGACGTCTCGGACAGCTCGCGCGGATCGCGCTCGCGCTCGGCGCGGCCGGTTTCGACGCCGAAGCCGCCGCCGTCTTCCCCTATGCCGACGCTGATCTCGGGGACGTGCACGATGCGGCGGACATGGCGGCGGACATGGCGGCGGTCGCCGGGGCGTGCGCGGTCCTGGGGCGGCATGAACGCTCCGAACGGTGGTTCGCCTCCGCGCGCGAGGCCGCCGACGCCCACCGTTCGAATTGGGAAGTGCGTCTGCCGCTGGTCTGGGCGCTCACCGAGTGCGGCCGCGAACAGCAGGCCCGCGTCGTGCTGGACGAGGGCGTGGGCGCGCCGGGGGACCGGCACCACGGCGTGCCCTGGCTGGTGTACCTGCTGCGGCGGGGCGAGACCGAGCTGGTGCGCGAGCTGATCGGGGAGCGCAGCGAGCCGAAGGACCCGAACAAGCCGCACGCCTCCGGCGTGCGCTGGTTCGACGACTGGACGGCAGCCCGCGCGCTCACCGTCTACGGGCAGCCGGATCTGCTCCGGCTGTGGGGCGACATCAACCGGGCCTCGGTGCGGCGCGACCTGCCGGACGCCGAACGGATCGCAGCCGAGGGCAGGCCCACCGGCCCGACCGACGACCAGTGGATCGATCTCACCGCCCAGCACGCCGGGCTCGCGAAACTCCCCAAGGCGACGAAGCGCCGCGAGTCCGCGCATGTGGCTCGGAACGCGGCGGAGTACGGCCACGTCAGCGCCGTGCTCGACCTGCTACCCGGGACGGAGGATTCCGGCGATTACGGGCTGGGCAGCAACGACCGCACCTGGGTCGCGCTCAGCGCCCTGCGGACCGTCGCGATCGGCGTGGACGTCGACGTGTGGTGATCCCGTGTCCCGGTCGCGATCACCGGCCTGGGAGTGACGCACTCCCGCCGCCGGTTTGGAGCGAGGGCTGACTTCTGTCATGCGGGACCTGTGACACAGCGCACTGACCTCCGCCGAGCGGAAGACTCATGCTGACGCCATGACCATTCGTCGATGGAGCACGTTCGCCTCGCGGCTGGGAGCCGCGACCCTGGCCGCCGCGCTGCTCGCGGCCGGACCCGTGGCCGCCGCCGATGACGGCGGCCTCGACCGGCAGCGGCTGCGCCAGACGTTGGACGCCGTGCATGAGGCCGGCCTGTACGGCACCTATGCGAACGTCGTGGACGGCCGGCGGAGCTGGAAGGGCGCCGCCGGCGTCGCCGACGTCGAGACTCGCCGCCCGATGCGTCCCGAGATGGTGCACCGAGCCGGCAGCATCACCAAGTCGTTCGTCGCCGTGGCCGTGTTACAGCAGGTCGGCAAGGGCACGATCGAGCTCGACGCCCCCATCGGCCGCTACCTGCCCGACCTGATCCCGGGTGAGCGCGGGCAGCAGATCACCGTACGCATGCTGCTCAACCACACCAGCCACATCGCCAACCACACCGACGTTCTCTTCCCGACGATCGAGAGCCTGGACGCCAACCGCTTCCGCGCCTTCCCGCCGGAGGAGCTGGCGCGGGCGGGGCTCGGCGCCCCCGCGACCGGGCAGCCGGGGGTGACGCCCGGGGCGTACTCGAACACGAACTACGTCATCGCCGGCCTGCTGCTGGAGAAGGTGACGGGAACGAGTGCCGAGCGGTACATCACCGACCATGTCTTCCGGAAGGCCGGGCTGCGGCACACGTCGTTCCCGCGTACGCCGTACCTTCCTGGGCCGAGCTCCAAGGCGTACGAGGCGTTGTTCGGGCTCATCGACCCGCCCAAGGACTACAGCGTCTACGACATGTCCTGGGCCTGGACGTCGGGTGCGGTCGCCTCGACGATGGAGGACCTCAACCGCTTCTTCCGGCTGCTGCTGCGCGGTGAGCTGCTCGACGCGACTCTGCTCGCCGAGATGCAGAAGACCGTGCCCATCCGGGCCTTCTCGGGCGCCGTGATCGACTACGGCCTCGGGATCTACCCCCTCGACCTGCCGTGCGGCAGATTCTGGGGGCACGACGGGAGCGTCCCCGGCATGGAAACCTTCGCGTTCTCCACCGCCGGCGGCGACCACCAGTTCGCCTTCGGCACCAACCTGAGGAACTATCAGCAGCTCGACGAGAACGGTAGTCCTGTCGCGCACGCCATCGACTTCGCGATCGGGAACCACCTGCTGGAGGCGGCGTGCGGGCCTGACGCGGGGGCGGCGACCAGGGCGGAGCGGCCGCTCCCGGCGATCCGCGTGGACGGGGGCACGGCCACACCGTGACCGGCGGCGGCGCGACGCGGGCGGGTCACCGATCGGCGGCCCGCCACAGCGCCGCCGCCGCAGTAAAGCCCGATCCGCCGCATGTTCTCGGCACGTGTCGGCGACCGGTACGGAGACCGCTCCTCCAGCCCTCAGATGGGTGACAGAGAGGGGTCGCTGTCGGACTGGGCACACCCGTCAGGAGGAGCAGGTAAGCCGCGTGACCTGCACGGCATACATCTTCGCGGGCACACAGTTGTACGTCGCCAGAAGATGACTCAAGACCCTGTCCCACGACACAGGCGAGAACCTGCGATGCTGAGCGACTCATGGTAGGTAACACGGTCGAGACGACCTGCGAGCGAGCCGGCGCGGTGCTTGCGGACTGCGCCGGCGGCTTCCTCGACACGGTGAGCTTCGCGGCTCTCGGCGAGCGCGACCATCTCGACATCAAGATCGTACAGACGCAGAGATGGCCGATGGTGAGCCTGCTGCTGGAGGACGTGCGGCACGTCGCCCTCGGCAAAGGCCCCGACCTCGAATCGTCGCTCGTCGACGAGGTCACCCTCACGCCACTGCTGCGCACGGCCGCGACCTGGCCCGCCGAAGCGGACGCTCTGGTGACCCGGTTCGACGGCCTGCCGGATCTTTACTGGCTGAGGTTGGTCGGACCGGCGACGATCACGGCGGTCGGCGCCATCATCACCATCTCCACCTCACAGGACTTCTCAACCCTGGCCTGACCTTCGCCACAGCTCATGGTCGAGTGCCGTCCGGCGGCGGCGCATGTGGTGATCATGGTCGGGTAGGCGCGGCAGTGGCCCTGGGACAACTCCCGGACCAGTGCCAGGCCGCGACCTTGCTCGGCGAGCAGGGGCGGTGCGCTCTGCGTCAGCAAGGCGCTGTATGTGGCGAACGTCAACATGAAGTGCGCCTCCGACACTGCATTCTGTGAACCGATAAGGGACTAGGAGAATGGGTACAGCCGAGCTATCTCACCTATCGCTTCCATAGGCTGGTGGCCGCCGGTCCGGTTGCATGACCTGCGCCACGGAGCTGCGACATTGGCGCTGGCCGTCGGGCACGGAACTGAAGGTCGGACAAGGCACGCTGGGGCATGCCAGCATCGTGCCGACCGCCGACACCTACGTCTCGGTGCTGCCGCAAAGGTCATCGGCCGCTTCCCCGGCGAGACCTCCTGCGTCAGCCTGGCCTGGGCCGTTCTGGACCGCGCCGCCCATGGCTGGCGCGGCTTCACCAGCACCAGCAAGGGTCTCGGCAACGCGACCTTGCGGGCCGAAGTCATGCCTGCTGGAGAGACCGATGGATCTCCAGGCTTTGGGGTCACGGCGTCCCGCTCAGGCCGCATCGCCGCGACCGTCCCGTGACGCTCAGCGTGCCGTCATGGCGCCGTCCACCGCCATCGGCAGGCCGGTCACGAAGGACGCGGCGTCGGAGCAGAGCCAGGCGGTCGGCCAGAACAGGTCGTCGCTGCGCGTTCGGCCCTGTGGCGTGCGCGGTGACCGTGATCCACTCGCCGACGAGGAACTCGAGATGTCAGCATCGGTACGTACTCGCCATCGCGCGGCACACTCACGGCTGAGCGAACCTCTGATCGTCCTGACGGCCACGGCCGCCGTCACGGGGGCCGCGGCGCTGACGGCCGTGCTCATCGCCCCGCCCGCCACGCGGACCATCCTGACCTGGGCCCTCGGCGTCGCGGCCGTCCTGGTGTGCGGCGCGCTCACGTTCGCGGCGTCGAGCAGGCAGCAGGTCCGGCAACTGCGGGGCCGGCTCACCGGCGGCGACGCCGAGCTCGCCAGGCTGGCCGGTGAGACGATGCAGGAAGCGGTGCGGCTCGTCCACAACGGGGTGTCGGCCGAGTCGGTCCTCGCCAAGGTTCCGCGGCCCGCCGGCAAGGCCCAGCAGCAGATCCTGTACTCCTTCGTCAGCGAGGTCAGCAGGCAGGGGCGGATCCGCGCCGCCACGACCGCGGCCTGTGCCAGCGCCGCCGGCCGGGTGCAGGCCCTGGCCACGAGCACGCTGGCCGATCTGCGCAAGATGGAGGACCGGCACGACCGGATCACCCTCGGCGACCTGCTGAAGCTGGACCACACGACCGCCCAGGCCGGACGGCTCGCCGACAGCATCGCCGTCCTGACCGGGGCCCGCTCGGGACGGCGCTGGACCAAGCCGATCGTGATGGAGAGCATCCTGCGCGGGGCGATCGGCCGGATCAGCGCCTACCAGCGGGTCCGGGTCCACTCCTCCAGCACGTTCGCGATCGCGGGGCATGCCGCGGAGGGCGTCATGCACTCGCTCGCGGAGTTGATGGACAACGCCACCAGCTTCTCCCCACCCACCGAAGAGGTCCACGTGTACGTGGAGGAGATCACCGCGGGTGTCGTGATCACGATCGAGGACTGCGGGCTGGTGATGAGCCCGGCCGCGCCGGCCCGGGCGGAACGGGCCGTCTCCGCTGAACCGCTGGACTTCACAACGTTGTCCGGTTCCCGGCTCGGCCTGGCGGTCGTCGGCTGTCTGGCCCGCAAGCACGGGCTCACCGTCTCCTTCCGCCCGTCCTCCCGTGGCGGCACCGGCGTGGTGGTCATGATCCCGCAGCGGCTCATCAGCCAGAACGCCTCGGTGCCGCCGCAGGCGCGATCTCCCAGGCAGGCCCCGGCCAGGCAGGAGGCCCCTGCGCGCGAGACCCCTGAGGGGGACGGGGAGTTGCACGGCCTGCCGCGCCGCCGCCGGGGACAGACGTTCGCGGCCACCTCGTCCGCGCAGACGCCGCCTCAGCCCGCGGCCGGGCCGGAACCGAGGCCCACGCGGAGGCCGTCGGACACCGGAAGCAAGTTCAGCGCCTTCCACCAAGCAAGCAGGGCACGCAAGAATCCGGCGAGCGAAGCACATCAGATGGGTGAGGAAGAAACTCGATGAGTACATCGGCTCAGGAACTCGCCTGGTTGCTCGAGAACCTCCTGGAGAGGACTCCGCAGGCCAGGTACGCCGTGGTGTTGTCGCGAGACGGCCTGCGGATGTCCCATACCGCCGCGCTGTCCGTCGACCGCGCCGACCAGCTCGCCGCGATCGCCTCCGGGATCCAAAGCTTGTCGTACGGCGCCTCCATCGAGTTCGGCGACGGCACGGGCGGCCTGCGTCAGTCCATGACCGAGTTCCACGGCGGGTTGTTGTTCATCGTGGAGGCGGGAGAGGGAGCGCACCTCGCCGTGGTGGCCGGCGACGACGCCGACCCGGGCGTCATCGGTCACAACATGAACGAACTGGTCGAGCAGATCGGTGAACACCTGACCGCGCCACCTCGTGCGCCACAGACGAGCAGCCGGCCCTGATGGCACCGCGCCTGGAGGACGAGAACCCGGACCGCCTCTACATGGTGACCGGCGGACGCAGCGGCGTGGCCGACGACGGCCTCGACATGGTCACGATCATCGTGAGCGAGTGCGACCCGACTCCGGGCATGCAGTCCGAGCATGTCCGGATCCTCCGGCTCTGCACGAGCCCGATGGCCGTCGTGGAGATCGCATCCGAGCTGCGGCTGCCGGTCATCGTGGTGCGCACACTGCTCTGCGACCTGCTCGACATGGGACGCATCACCGCCAGGAACCCGCGCCCGGCGCCGGCAGAATCGCGTCTGCCCGACCCCGAACTTCTCAGACAGGTGCTCGTTGGACTCGAACAGCTTTGACCCGGTCGCGCGGACTCCCTTGGCGGGTTCCACGACCACCGGACTCAAGATCGTGATCGTCGGTGGGTTCGGTGTGGGAAAGACGACCATGGTCAAGTCGTCAGTGAGATCCGGCCGCTGAGCACCGAGGAGACGCTGACCCGGGCGGGGGAGCAGGTCGACGACGCGCGCGGCGTGGAGTGGAAGTCCACCACCACGGTGGCGTTCGACTTCGGCCGGATCAGTCTGAACCCCGAGATGGTGCTCTACCTGTTCGGGGCGCCGGGTCAGGAACGGTTCTGGTTCCTGTGGGACCGCCTGTTCACCGGAACGCTCGGCGCCGTCGTGCTGGTGGACACGCGGCGCCTGGCCGACTCCTGGTACGCCATCGACCGGCTCGAACACCACCGCATGCCGTTCGTCGTGGCCCATAACCGGTTCGGCGACCCCACGCACTCCCTCGACCAGATACGCGACGCGCTCGACCTCTCCTCCGACGTGCCGCTCGTCGCGTGCGACGCGCGGCGGCGGGAGTCCAGCAAGGCCGTGCTGATCACGCTCGTCAACCACCTCCATGCTCTGTCCTCCGCCCGGTAGGTGACCTCATGACTGATTTCACGCAATCCTCCGACGCCGCCTCCTGGTTCGCCGTACCGGCAGAAGGGCCGGACCGGAGCGCGTTCAACGGCGCCTTCCGTATGTACGGCAGGACCTACCACCAGGACCCCGCCGCCGCCTTCGATGAGATGCGCCGGCATGGGCCCGTGGTGCCGGTCCTGCTGGAAGGCGACATCCCGGGCTGGCTGGTGCTCGGATACCGCGAACTGCGCTACGTGCTCAGCAACCCCACGCTGTTCGTCCGGGACTCCCGCCATTGGAACCAGTGGGACAACATCCCGCCCGACTGGCCCCTCATGGCGTACGTCGGCTATCAGCCTTCCATGCTGTTCGAGGTGGGCGCGGCCCACGAACGCCGGGCGGGGGCGGTCAGCGACGCGCTGGCGGCGGCCGACCAGTTCGAGCTGCGCGCGAACTGCGAGCGGCCCCGACCTGCCCTCCCGGCTCCTGGCCCATCCCGCCGGGCTGAGCGACGAGGAGCTCATCCAGGACCTGCTGCTGACCATGACCGCGGGCCACGACCCGACGGCCACCTGGATCAGCAACACGCTCCAGCTCATGCTGACCGACGACCGGTTCGCCATGACCCTGTCGGGTGGCCGGCGCAGCGTCGGCCAGGCGCTGAACGAGGTGCTGTGGAAGGAAGCCCCAGGGCAGATCGCCATCGGACGGTGGCCGATCATGGACACCCAGGTCGCACGGCTGCCCGCATCCCGCGCCGGAGATCGCCGAGATCATCACGCACATCGCGGTGGAGACGCTGCTCGACCGGCTGCCTGACGTGGTGATGTCTGCGTCGCCCAGCGCCGTCAGCCACGGTGCCGCGCCCGGATGACCTACGGGCGTTCGGGAGCCTCCAGCAGGCCGCGGTTGTACCCTTCCGCCACCGCCGCCGCACGGTCCTTGACGTCGAGCTTCGCGTAGATGTTGAGCAAGTGCGTCTTGACCGTGGCCTCGGTGATGAACAGCCGGGCCGCCGCCTCCCGGTTGGTGTGGCCGGCCGCGACCAGCCGCAGCACCTCCAGCTCGCGCCGGCTCAACGGCCCGGTCGAAGGCGCCGGGGTGCGGAACCGGCTCATCAGGCGGGCGGCCACCGACGGCGAGAGCGTGACCTCGCCGCGTGCGGCCGAGCGCACGGCACGCAGCAGCTCCTCCCGTGGCGCGTCCTTGAGCAGGTAGCCGGTTGCGCCGGCCTCGATCGCGGGCAGCACGTGGCTGTCGGTGTCGTACGTGGTCAACACCAGCACCCGGGCCGGTACGCCGCGCCTGGCCAGCTCGCCGATCGCGGTGACGCCGTCCATGCCGGCCATCCGCAGGTCCATCAGGATCACGTCCGGCCCGAGCGCCTCGGCCAGCCGGACCGCCTCGGCCCCGTCCGCCGCCTCACCCACCACGCTGAACTCGGGATCGCGGGCGAACATGCTGCTCAGCCCGTCGCGTACCACCGGGTGGTCGTCGGCGACGAGCAGCTTGATCGGGTCACTCACTGACATACCTCCAGCGCCTCCGTGGGCAGGCAGGCCGAGATCCCGGTCCCGCTGCCCACCTCCGATTCGATCTGCAACGTGCCCGACAGCGCCTCGATCCGCTGCAGCATCGCCACCAGCCCGAAGCCCCCGCCACGTTCGACCGGTGCGGCCGGGTCGAAGCTCGCGCCGCGCTCGAACCGCGCGGCCGGGTCGAAGCCGGGGCCGTCGTCGCGGACGTCGAGTGCCACCTGCCGGTCCATGTAGGAGAGGGTGAGGCCGACGCGAGTGGCGGTGCCGGCGTGCTTGGCGACGTTGGCCAGCGCCTCCTGAGCGACCCGCAGCAGGACGACCTCGGCCTCCGGGCGCATCGTACGGGTTTCGCCGGTGACGGCCACCTGGGCCGGAAGGTTGTGGCGGGCCGACCATTTGGCAGCCACCTCGGTGATCGCGTCGGCCAGCCGGCCGGTCTCCAGCGGTTCGGGGCGCAGCTCGTTCACCGAGCGCCGCGCCTCGGTCAGGCTCTCCCTGGCCAGCGCGGTCGCCGCCGCGTGATGCCGGCGCCACGCGTCCGGGTCGTCGGCCGCTTGCTCGGCCGCCCGCAACTGGGTGACGATTCCGGTCAGGCCCTGGGCCAGCGTGTCGTGGATCTCCCGCGCCATCCGGGCCCGCTCGTCCAGGACCCCGGCGGCGCGGGCCTGCTCGACCAGCCGTTCCTGCAGCGCCGCGTTCTCGGCCAGGGCGCCGGCCAGCCGCCCGTTGGCCTCCCTGGTCTCGCGCAGCGCCGTCTCCCTGGCCTCGTAGTACCGCGCGCCGATCTCGCCGAGCCAGGCCAGCAGGCACATCGGCGCGATGTTGACGGCCAGGACCCCCAGGTACTCCAGGAGGCCGAGCCAGGTGCCGATGTCCAGGCCGGCCGACTGCGCCGTACCCGCCACGACCGCGGCGCCGACGATGAAGTACAGCTCGCGGGGCCAGCCGATGATCCGGTACGCGTAGAAGTACAGCGCCGGCGTGTAGAAGCCGAACCACGGATTGCGCACGACCATGACCAGCACGAACAGGATCAGCCCCGTCAGGAAGACGCTCATCACGCCGATCCGGCCACGCCACGCCGGGCGCAGCGTGAACAGCGCCAGGCTCCACACCGCGGCCGCCGCGCAGAGCGCGAGATCGATGGCGAGGGGGCCCGGCTGGTCGTGCTTGATTGCGATGGTCAGGGCGGCCATGACGGCCAGCAGCACGTACGGGACCACGGTGACCATGGGCTGGAGTCGTCGTTCCCAGCCCACCGGCCCAGCCAGCTGCCAATCGCGCATCGCCCACCTACTTCCAGCCGAACAATCTAGCCGCTGCCACGGCGGCCCCCGCCGCCCACCCGTCTGGTGCGTTCGTGGCGTCCCGCAGGGCCGTCCGCCTGGTGCGCTTCTCCCTTTCGATCGCCGCGCTCATTGCCGGCCCGCCGGTCGCCGGTTGAGCTGTACGACCACGGGCAGCAGGAGCAGGCCGCAGACGCCCTGCTCCAGCTTGAACCAGAGTGGGAACAGGCCGGGCAACGCGATGATCACCACGATCGCGACCATCATGATCGCGGTGACGATCCGCAGCCGCAGCAGCATCTTCCGCTCGCCGCGGGCCGCCTGGACCGCGAAGAACAGCGTGACCAGCGAGGCGGCGGCGACAATAATGCCGCGGACCCAGACCGAGTCGGTGACCATCGCCCCATCGTTCCTGAACACGATCATCGTCACCAGTGTCAGCAGGCTGACCGCGGCGTACCCTCTGATCAGCCAGACCACATTACGCATCTCCACTGCCTCCATCCTTTCCGTTCGCCGAAGGGAACCAGCGTCGCAACGGAGGCACCCAGTGCGGATCGCCCGATCTTCCGGGCGGGCGGTGGATTCGGGCGGTCGTCCACGCGGTGGAGCGAATCAACCGATCGGTGGAGATGACCGCTCGGTGGCGATGGTCACAGGACCGCGCTGTCACAGACGACAGGTCGCCGAATGCGATGAGGACCATCTCGGCCAGAGTGCGGGGGCGGCTTCGGGCCACATCTTGGCGGTGTCGCCGACCCATCCCTCGCGCATCTCGTATCTGCCCTGGTGGCCGCTGACCGAGGGGTGGGCGTCAGGTCGCATAGGGCGGCCGAGTTCTTGGCGCCCACACGGCTGACCGTCACCCGCGCCCGGCGTCGCGCACCGCGTCGGCGACCACGAGCAGGGTATCGATCGGGTCGTTGCCGAGGGGGTACACCCCGACCTGATCCGCGCCCGCGTCCAGGTGCGCGAGCAGACCCTTCGCCACGGCGTCCGGGGTGCCGTGGGCGACGAGCTCGTCGATCAAGCGGTCGCTCCCGGAGCCGGAGAGGTCCGCTTCGGTGTACCCCAGCCGCCGGAGGTTGTTCGCGTAGTTCGTCACGCCCAATGCGGTGCCGGGCGGGGCGGACCGAGCGATCGCGCGAGCCCGATCGGCGTCGGGTTCCGGGAGCGCGAAATGCCCGGGCAGCACCAGTTTCCCCGCGCCGAGCGCCGCGCGGGCCCGCCGGGTGTGCTCGGGGGTGATCAGGCCCGTGAGGGTCCCGGCCGTGCGGTCGCGCGCCAGGCGCAGCATCCGCGGCCCGAGCGCGGCCAGCACGATCCGGCCGGCGGGCACGCCGGCCCGCGTCAACCGATCCACATAGGACATCAGGGTGGCGTACGGCGAGGTGTACTCGGCGTGGACCTCGCGGTGCCCGATCCCGACCCCGAGCAGGAACCGGCTGGGGTGCTTCGCCTCAAGCCGGTGGTACGAGGCGGCGACGGTCTCCGCGTCCGCGGTCCACGCGTTCACCACGCTCGTCCCGATCACCAGCCGGGTGGTCGCGTCCAGCAGCCGTTCCGCCAGGGCGAGGTCGGCCGGGGGAGAGGCGTCCAGCCAGAGCGTGCCGTAGCCGGCGCGCTCGAGGTCCGCCGCCCAGTCCGGGGTCACTTCGTGCTCGCGCAGGTGGGCGCCGAGAAGTCCAAGATCGATGCTCATGCGGCGAGTACACCAGGAGCGTCCGCCGCGAACCAGGCCCGGTCCGGACGCGCAGCGATAACCTGGGGGCATCGTCGCAGGACAGGAGGCGGGCCGATGGAACTACGGGCGTTGCGGTACTTCGTCACCGTCGCCGAGGAACTGCACTTCGGCCGAGCCGCCGACCGGCTGAGCATCGCCCAGCCGGCGGTCAGCAGGACGATCGCCCGGCTGGAACGCGAGCTGGGGGTCCGGCTGTTCGACCGGTCACCACGCCGGGTTCGGCTCACCGCGGCCGGGCACCGCGTGCTCGAGACGGCGAGGGAGGCTCTCGCCGCCGTCGACCGGGTCCGGGCCACGGCGAGCGAGCAGGGCGGGGTGATGCGCATCGGGACGGGCACCGGGCAGTTCACCGCCCGGCTGGAACGCGGGATCGACGCGCTGCGCGAGCGGGCCCCGGGCTTCGGCGTCGTACTCGTAGACCTGCCGCTGACCGCGCGCCTGAACGCCGTGCGGCAGGGGGACGTCGACCTCGCGCTGGCCAGGGGCGTGCGGTCGGCACCCGGGGTGCGGGTGCTGCCGACCTGGACCGAGCCGCTGTTCGCGGTCGTGTCCGCGCGGCACCCCGCTGCCGGGCGCGCGGCCGTGGGCGTCGCCGACCTGGCCGGCGGCGACCTGTGGATCCCGTCGCCGGACTCCGTGTCCGCCTCGCTGCGCGAGGCCGGGATCGAACCGCCGCGCGGCCGCCCGTCGGGGACGGTCCAGGACACCCTCGTCGAAGTGGGCTCGGATCCGCGCGGCTGGACGGTGCTGCCCGCCGACCAGGTCGCCGAGATCCGCTCGGCCCGCGTGCGGGCGATCCCCCTGGCACCGCTGACGACGGTCATCGGCAGCGTCATCGTGCCGCAGGACCTTCCGCGCGCCTGCGCCGCGGCCCACCACACGGCCTTCGGAGACTGACCGCGCTACCTGATCCAGCGCTCGCCGACGGGACCACCCTTCTGCATCGCGGTGACCTTCTGCCGCAACGCCTCGGGGTCCGTCGGCAACGCCTCGAGATCCTCCATGGAGACCTCGCTGCCGCTGTCGGCGGGTCCGAGCCAGAACGTGCCCGAAGGCTCCTTCACCACGCCGGGCGGTGATGCACCGGGAAGGCCGGCGATTCGATGAGCCCGTCGAGGAACTCGATCCGTTCGGCCAGATTCCGGAGCTGACGAAGAAGTTCTCGCACGGCACCGTCGATGCGGTCGTTGAGGTGATGTCGGACGGCGCCCCTGTGTCCGGCGCTTCCGGGGTGCCCACCCCGTCATGCGCCGCGCAGCAGCCGCCGCAGCGAACGCGGTCTGATCAACGCAGGCCGGGACTGGCAACACGTTCGGGAGGACGGTCGCAGCTTCCGGGTCGTCGCCGGGAGGGCTCATCACGGCGTCATCGTATGCGCGATAGATGGAAGGGGAACACACCCGCCGCCGTCTCTGTACGAGCTCGAACCTGCCACGACCGGGACAGCGAGTCGATCGGCGGCGCGCCGCTGTCAGATCGCCTCGTGCGGGGATAGCGGGTACGGTTCGAGTTCCTCCCACTACCGCTTGAGCGGGCTGAATGATCATGAGCATGGAATTCGAGCTCCGGTGTCCCATCAGTGCCGATCTGGAGCTCATGCGCGGCCTGGTCCGTGCTCATGCCCACCGTGGCGGTCTGCGGGATGAGCGGTTGGAGGATCTGGTGATCGCGGTCAATGAGGCGGTCACCAACGTGCTCGACCACGGCGCCGCCGTCGGGATGGTGATCGTCCGCAGTGGCGCCGACGCCATCGTCGTGGACATCGTCGACTTCGCCGGACGGCTGAGCGATGAGCATCTGGCCGCGGCCAAGGTCGATCCCACCAGCTCAGGAGGCTTTGGCCTGTGGGTGATCCAGCATCTGTGCGACCACGTCGAGCTCGAGCAGAGCGAGCAGGGCTCCCGCCTGAGGTTGCGCATGTGCCACCACTCCACCGGCGACTGCCGGCCGTGCCCGGGGCCAGGCCGGGAAGGCCATCGGCCATAGAGCGACTACGCGCCGCCGGCCTGAGCACGCTGCCCGGACCAGGCAGCATGAAGACCTTGGCCAGGGACTATTGGCCTGATTACGGCGATGAATCGATCATGCAGCAGGGCGTGGAGGGCGTGCAGGGCGTGCAGGGCGGAAAGAGCCGATGCAGCTCATCGCCGGGTGTGTAGAGCGTGTCTCCCGCGTGTCGGGCGGTGGGCTCGGGGTAGGGCGCGCGGCGTGGACAACACGAGCAACGACACGGGCGACACCCTCGCGAACCAGCTCCTGACTGCCGGCCCGCGCGGGGATGACACGGTGGCCCCTAGCGAGCTCCTCAACGATCTTCCCAACCTCCGCGTAGTCGACAACGACGATGACGACCCGATTCTGGTGGATCGTCATGGTCACTCCGTTGACACCTGGCGGGAGCACTATCCGTACACGACCAAGATGGACCGGCAGGAATACGACCGAACCAAGCGGTTACTCCAGATCGAGCTGGTGAAGCTGCAGTATTGGATCAAGGAAACCGGAGTTCGGTTGGTGATCCTCTTCGAAGGGCGTGACGCGGCGGGCAAAGGTGGGACGATCAAGCGCTTCCGCGAACATCTCAACCCTCGCGGCTCCGCTGTCGTGGCTCTGGAAAAGCCCGGTGAGCGGGAGAGCACCCAGTGGTACTTCCAGCGCTACATCGCCCACCTGCCCGCGGCCGGCGAGATGGTCTTCTTCGACCGCTCCTGGTACAACCGAACCGGTGTCGAGCGGGTGATGGAGTTCTGCACCGCGCCGGAGTACCTGCAGTTTCTGCGGCAGGCGCCGATGCTCGAACAGATGCTGGTCGAGGACGGCATCCACCTGATCAAGTTCTGGTTCTCGGTGTCCCGCAGCGAGCAGCTCACCCGCTTCATCATCCGCACCGTCGACCCGGTCCGGCGCTGGAAGTTGTCCCCGATGGATCTGGCCTCCCGCCAAAAGTGGGACGAGTACACCGACGCCAAAGAGGACATGTTCCAGCACACCGACACCGTCCACGCACCCTGGACGGTCATCAAGAGCAACGACAAGAAACGCGCCCGCATCGAAGCCATCCGCCACGTGCTGACCCGATTCGACTACGACAACAAGGACCACGAGGTGGTCGGCGTACCCGATCCGCTCATCATCCGGACGGCCGCCGACGTCCTGGACGAAGACCGCGACCCAACCCCCGGACGGCGCGGCTAGTCAGGGCACCGGCCGGCCCATGCCACTGACCGCCGGGTGGCGGGTTCCAGCCAGCCGAGCCGTTGGGCCAGGTGCCGGGCGCTGTTGATGACGGTGGCGATGTGGGGGAGGGGTTGGCGGCGTGCCACAGCAGTGACCAGGGGTAGTGCGTGGCAGGTTCGGTCAGAGGCCGCCAGGTGGTGCCGGGCCGGTTGGAGGTGCGGAAGGAGGAAGGGATGCAATGCACGCAGCGGTGCTGGAGTACGAGGTCGGCGGCGGCGCGGGTGCTCTGAACGGTGCCCTCGTAGATGGTGGGCGCGAACCCGCCCGAGCGGCACAGCGCGAGGACGAACTGGTTGAGCTCCGGTGTCTGGGCCTCCTCGCCGAGCAGCAAGGGTTGGCCGGCCAGGGCGGCGACGGGTACGCCGTCGAGGTCGGCGAAGGGGTGGTCGGGCACCAGCACGCCGAGTGGATCCAGTCTGATGAGCTTGGCGGTCACCTCTGCCGGGGCCTGGGAGGCGTGTCCGATGGCGATGTCCAGGCGGCGTTCCAGGCCGTCGTCTTCCAGCTGGCTGCGCCCATCTCGTTCGCAATCAGTCGCCGTCCTGGTTCACCAAGGTCGAGGCATCAATCTCAGCTCAGACGGCTTCCCATGAGCATGCATCGATGCTCTTTGTGGCGGGTGACTTCGACCGACACGGCCAGGTTCCGGTGCCCCGGCCTTCTCGTCGGTGTGCCACATCTGGGACCGTCACGGCGGCACATCTGATCCTTCGCTACCGGTGGCCTTGCCTTTCGCCGTAGATGGGCCGAGCTCGGGGCCGTCCTCATCAGGTGGCTGCGATCGGGTCAGGTGTCAGAGCCGCCAGTGCTGCTGCTGAGACCGGCCTGGATGAGTCCGGCCAGCTGCGGGTCCTGATCGATGATCCGGGTGGCGACCCCCGACAGCTTCTCGTTGTGATTGCGGGCGTAGCCACGCATCAGCGTGAAGGCCTCGGCCGGGCTGATCTGCGCGCGTTCGGCCAGCATGCCTTTGGCCTGCTCGATGATGACGCGGGTGTTGAGGGCGTACTGCAGTTGCTCGGTGACCAGCTGATGCTGGCGCAGGGTGCGCTCGTGGGTGACGCCGATGGTGGCCACGTCGGCCAGCGCCTGGGCCACCGCGCTGGTATCGGCGGATGGGGCACCGGGCGCGTGGCTGAACAGGTTCATCGCGCCCAGCACCTGCTCACGCAAGCGCAACGGGAAGGCCTGCACCGAGACATACCCGGCCCGCTGCGCCGCCTGGGCGAAGCGCGGCCACACCCGCGGCTCGGCGCGCAGATCCGCGCAGGTGACCACCTGACCGCCGCGGTGGCAGTCCAGACAGGGCCCTTCCTCGTCCTGCAGCTGGAACAGCTCCAGCAGGCGCACCTGCTCACTGGAGGCCGCGACCAGGGTGAGCGAGCCGCGCGCATCAGCCAGCAGGATGCCGGCGGCGTCGACCTCCAGCAGTTCCACACAACGCTCGGCCAGCATCTGCAGGAAGTCGATGACATCGAAGCCGACGACCAGAGTGTCGGCCAGCTCCACGAACGTCTGGACGGTTTTGCGATCGAGCACCGGCCTCACCTCGAAGTCAGCATGGCATACCGCCCAGAGCGACGGCGCCGACGACAGACTCACAGCTGCACATGAGGAGCTTCATCTCCGCTCCGGAACAAAACGCAGACGCCGCCCCACCACGTCGTCGGCCACATCGAGCAGGGTCCGCTCGGCAGCGAACGCGTGCGCGCGCAACCGCACAAACGCGGTGCGCAGATCCACGCCCGCCTGGACGGCGATCATTCCGGTGGCCTGATGCACCTGCGCCCACCGCTCCACACTGCCGTGCCAGAAGCCGCCCATGTCCACGCCGGCCCCATCGATCTCCGCGCCATCGGCGGACGCCCCGGCCGGTCCGGTGCCCAGGCCCGTTTGCTGGATGTGCACGAGCAGGGCAGCATCGGCGAAGATCAGCGCGTCGGCGAGATCACCGGCGGTCATCCACCCCGCCCGGGCTCGGCTGATTTCCAGCACACCGACCGAGATCGCGCCCAGCAGCAGCGGAAAGGCGAAGAGCGCAGGTGCGCCCGCGCGCAGTGCGGCCGGGGCGAACATCGGCCAGCGTCGCTGGATCTCCGGCTCGGCCAGGTCCGGCGCCAGAATGGGACGCTGATCGGCCAGGGCAGCGACGGCTGGACCCTCGCCCAGGGTGGCATGGGCGACCATCAACTCATAGGCGGCCGGGCTGCTTCCACACAACGGCTCATAGTCCATCGGCGGACCAGCCAGGGCTATCGCGACCCCGTGCGCATCCAGTGTCCTGGCGCAGACCACGCAGACCGTCTCCAGGGTGACCGGTGCGCCATGACCGCGAGCAGAGGTGATGATCGATTCCCACACCGCCGCGGAACGCTGCGTGTTCATCGGCCCTCACCGTCTGCGCGCCGGCGACGGTCAGGGGCGGGGGCCAGCTGATCCGCATCAGGCTGGATGCCGGCCAAGCACACCACCGCCCGTCTGCACGGCACCGCTTACCTGGCCGAGTCGCACCGCGCCTCGGCGTCTGTGCTGCCCAGGACATAGCCGGCCAGGATGTCGCTGGCGAGGATGTAGGTGGACGGTCCGTCGGCGACGGCCTGCCGGCGCACCCGCAGGAGGCCTGCCAGGCGAGTCAACACCGAGCTGAGGCCGCGCAACCGGAACCAGCCGCCGGTCGCGAAGAAGCGTTGCGTGCTGAGCAGGAGCAGCCGCAGTCCGCCGCTGTCGCAAAAGGTCAGCTCCGAGACGTCGACGATGATGCGATGGTGACCGTCCTTGCACAACCGGTCCAGAAGGCGTTCCAGCTCGGCCCTGGACATGGCGTCCAGCTCGCCCACCATGGACAAGACGGTATGGCCGGGGTGAGCGAAGTGGCCGGGATGGTGCACGGTGCTGATGTCGAGCCTTGTCATGTCGCCCACTTTCAGCAGGCATCACATGAAGATTTGAGGCGAACCAGACGGGCCCCCGACCACAGACGTTGACGCCTGGCCGGCTGCCGGGCCGCGTCACCTTGGCACCGCAGGGTCAGGACGGTACGAAGATCGCGATACGCGCAATCCCCAGATGGTGCGAAGGGTGAAAGAGTGCTCTCTTTCGACCTCAGCCTAGATGATGCCGGAGCTGCTACCAAGCCCGCGCTTCACGCGACCCGCACCAGGGCCACACGCACTTGGCCGTTGACGGACCGCGCGTCGGGCTGCTGTTGTCCAGCGGCGCGGTGTAAACCTTCTAGTTGATCTTCGAATGGTCGTCTCCGGGGTCTGAGGTGAGGGTGGCGGTCTAAATGATCTACCGCGATACACGGTCCGTCCACAAGAGCAACCACCGATCCATTTGATAGTCAGCTATCAAGTGATAGACATCTATCGATTCGCTGCGTAGCGTGGGTTCATCCAACCCGGCTGGGGAAGGCGAGACAGACGATGACCGAAACACCGGAAATCCCCCTGCACATGCGGCGGGAGCAGTTCGATCCCGTTGAGGAGTTCAACCGAATCCGGGACACCGAGGGCGTCAGTCGCGTGACGACGGCCTTCGGCATGCCCGCCTACATGGTGAGCCGGTACGAGGACGTCCGCGAGGTGCTTTCGGACTCGGCCCGGTTCAGCAACGCCGGCACACAACCGTTCGCGCGGCCGGGCGGCCCCACCCTGAGTGACGAGGAGCTCGCCGAGATGCGGGCCGGGCAGCTGCTCGCGTTCGACCCACCCGACCACACGCGGCTGCGCCGGATGCTCACCCCCGAGTTCACCGTGCGCCGGATGCGCCGGCTAGAGCCCCGGATCGTCGAGATCGTCGACGCCGCTCTCGACGATCTCGAGCGGTCCGGCAAGCCCGCCGATCTGGTGTCGGCCTTCGCTCTGCCGGTGCCGTCACTGGTGATCTGTGAGCTGCTGGGCGTGCCCTATGCCGACCGCGCGGAGTTCCAGCACCGCACCGCCCGCCTGCTCGACACCTCGTTGCCGATGGAGCAGCGGCCGGCGTTGCAACGTGAGAGCCGCGCATACATGACCGGCCTGGTCACACAGGCCCAATCGGCACCCGGCGAGGACATGCTGGGCATGCTGGTGCGCGAGCACGGCGACGATCTGAGCACCGCCGAGCTTGCCGGCATCGCCTCGCTGCTGCTGGTCGCCGGGCACGAGACGACAGCGAACATGCTCGGCCTCGGCACCCTGGCGCTGCTGCGCCATCCGGAGCAGCTGGCCATGATGCGCGACGATCCGGCACAGGTGGAACCCGCGGTTGAAGAGCTGCTGCGATGGCTGTCGATCGTGCCCGCGGGGGTGCCCCGGACCACCACGACCGAGGTGGAGATCGCCGGCCACACCATTCCCGCGGGCGAGCGCGTGGTAGTGGCGCTGCCCGGTGCCAACCGCGACCCGGCACTCGTCGACAACCCCGACCGGCTCGACATCACCCGTGGTGCGCCCGGCCACGTCGCGTTCGGCCACGGCGTGCACCATTGCCTGGGAGCGCCCTTGGCCCGGATGGAGATGCGGATCGCCTTCCCGGCGTTGCTGCGACGCTTTCCCGCACTCGCCCTGGCCGTGCCGTACGAGGCAGTCGAGTTTCGCTCCTCCCACGTCATCTATGGATTGCACACACTTCCCGTCACCTGGTGAGACGGAAATCAAGGTCGCGGCTGAGCGTGATACCTGCGTCAGGGCCGTCGCGCAGTGCCCGTATGCGGCACTGCGCGTGGTGAATGATCGAGAACGCGAGCTGGACGACGCAGCTGTTAACGTGCGTAAATGGCGATAACAGGAGGCCAGGGCTTGCGAGTAGACGCCGCGCGTAATTACGAGCGGATCATTGTCGCGGCCGGCCGGGCCTTTGAGGAAGCCGGGCCGACCGTGACCCTCGAAGAGGTCGCGCGGCGTGCCGACATCGGCGTGGCAACGCTCTACCGGCGCTTCCGCAATCGTGACCAGCTTGTGCGCGCTGTCTTTGAGCACATCCTCACCTCTGAGATCGAGCCGGTCACCGCAGTGGAGACCGACAACCCGTGGCTGGATCTCATCGGCTCGCTCGAGGCCACCGTCGACGTATTCGCCGGACGGCAGGTGATACTCGCGCTCGCCCGCGAGACGCACGCGATCGGTGTCGAGAGCTTTCACCGCTGCGCCCACTCGACGGAACGGCTGTTGCGCCGTGCCATCGACGCCGGCCTCGTACGGCCGGAGCTGCGGGCCCGCGACCTGGCCGCGGTCGTCGTCAT
Organism: Nonomuraea sp. NPDC002799; assembly: GCF_053592075.1. Lineage (NCBI taxonomy): Bacteria > Bacillati > Actinomycetota > Actinomycetes > Streptosporangiales > Streptosporangiaceae > Nonomuraea > Nonomuraea sp. NPDC002799. The sequence goes on along the minus strand of NZ_JBSFVA010000051.1, from coordinate 12,612 downwards.
GACCCTCGCCACGGTGCATCCCGATGATCCCGACGGCGCCGACCGCAAGCGATACCTCGCACTCCTCATCGACGGTTTGCGTCCGGCTCCGACCACCCTGCCGCCCCCATCGACGCATCACGTCCTCGACTGATGCGCCCGCGGTTCGGCGCCGCCCCAGACTCGCGGTCAGCGTCGTCCTCGTCCTGACCCCAGCTCGGCTCTATCTCCTGGGCCACACCCACGTCGTGCTGATCCGCCTGCTGGAGGCGGACATACGTCCGGACGCCGCCACCTCGCTCGCCGCGCACGATCCCGACTTCGCGGCCATGCGCCTGGGGACGATGTTCCATCGGCTTTCGGCGCCGCCCGTGCTTAAGATCGCGTACTGGGGCCAGAGGACTCGTTCCCTTGGGGCCAGAAGACACGTTCGAAGCCACCGGCCAGCACGCCACCCGGGCCATCTGTGCCCGGCCTTGGCCAGCAAGAACGGCAAGCTCAAGAACAAGCAGCCCAAACTGCCCGAACCCGTACGCCGCTTCATCCGCTCCACCATCCACCGCATCATCCACGGTCCAGAAAGTCCCAGGTAGAACGCGGGATCACTGCCTGTTTCGCGGCTCGCCACAGCTAGATGAGCCCCGACCCTGAAGGCCGGTCATGGCTGTTCCATCGTTGCGCGGCGATCGCTCCGCCGTCGATCAGGAGGTCGTTGCCGGTGATGAAGGAGGAGTCCGGGCTGGTCAGGAAGGCCACTGCGGCGGCGATGTCGTCTGGGGTGCCGGTGCGGCGGGCGCCGGACAGGTCGATCATCGACTGGATGTAGGCGCCCACGGGACCTTGGAGTTCTTGCGCGCCCATCGGGGTGGAGATCAGGCCGGGGCTGATGGTGTTCAGTCGTGCGCCTCGGCGTCCCCAGGCGTGGGCGGCGGCTTGGACACGCAGCTGGTTGCCGCGCTTGGCGGTGATGTAGGCCATTTCGGGAGGGTCTTGAGGGTTGAGTTCCTTGTGCTGGAGGAGCTGGTCGGTGGGTGCGGTCGCGAGGTGCCGTTCCAGATCCGCGGTCGGCGTTGCGAGGTGGCCGGCCATACTGGCGATGCAGACCAGGCAGGTGCCAGGGGTGGCGACGGTGTGGAAGGCATCGATGACGTGGGCGGTGCCGAGCAGGTCCACGTCGTAGATCTGCTGGCTGGTCGCGCTGACGGGCGAGACACCGGCGGTGTGGATCACGGCGTCGATACGGCCCGCGGCCCCGGCCGCGCGGGCCAGTTTCTCGACCGCGTCCCGGTCGGAGACGTCCACCGCATGGCCTTCGACCAGGTGCCCCTCATCGCGAAGGACACTCACGGCTGCTTGCAAGGCGGTGCCGGAGTGGTCGGCGAGCAGCAGCCGCCGGCCGGCGGTGAGACGGCGCGCGATGGCCAGGCCCATGCCGCCGGCGCCGATGACGACAACAACGTTCTGTGGTCTTTCCAGCTCACTCATGAGGGCTTCCGATGTGGTCAGTGCCATGGGCGCTGGGTTCCGGGGTGCGGGTCACCGGGCGGTGAGGCGCACGGGGAGCCGCTGGTGGCGGCGGATCATGAGGCTGTTGACCCAGCAGGGCGGGTGGTCGGGGTCGAGGGTGATGTCGCTGGTGTGTTCCAGGAGCACGGTCAGGACGGTGTGTGCTTCGACCCGTGCCAGGGGTGCGCCGACACAGTGGTGGATGCCGCGCCCGAACGACAGGTGCAGGCGTGGCACCTGTCGGGTGAGGTCGATGTCGTCCGGCCGCGGGAACTCGGCGGGGTCGCGGTTGGCGGCGCCCCACAGCAGCAGGACCGTCGAGCCGGCCGGGATGTCGGCTCCGCCGAGGGTGGTGTCGTGCGGCACCGAGCGCATGAAGTGCCGGAACGGGGGTTCGAGGCGGAGCGCCTCTTCGACGAACGTGGCGACCTGGTCGGGTTTTCGCGTAGCTGCCGTTGCAGGCCGGGGTGTTCTGCCAGCAGGCGGACGGCGTTGCCGAGCAGGCTGATGGTCGACTCGCCGCCGGCGCTGAGCAGGGTGTGCAGGATGACGGTGGCCTCGAAGGTGCCGAACACCTGCTCGTTGACACCGCGGGCGACCGCGCCGAGCAGGTCCTCGCCCGGCTGCCGCATCGCCTGGGTGAGCTGCCCGGTCAGCCAGGTCTGGATCTGCCCGGTGCGGCCGATGCGCTCCAGGAGCTCGGCGTGGGACAGGGTCGATCCGAGCATCGCGGTGGAGTCGAACGCGGCGTTCAGGAGCCGGCCGGTGTCGGCGTCGGGGAAGCCGATGAGACGGCTGATCATGGTGATCGGCACGATGTTGGCGATCTCGGTCATGAACTCGACGGCCGGGCGCTCCAGGGCCTGGGTCACGAGGGTGTGAGCGAGGCCGGCGATGCCGGGTTCGAGGGCGGCCATGCGCTTGGCGACCAGTTCGGGGAAGACGGTCTTGCGGTGCAGGGCGTGCAACGGCGGGTCGGCGGTGGCGAGCGTCTGAACACCGACATCACCGAAGGCCAAAGTGGCCGGGAGCCCTGCGTCGTCTCGGTAGAGCAGGCACTTCATGTTGGAGGAGAAGTCCTCGACCCGGGTCGCCGCCTCGGTCACCAGCTCATAGGTGCTGACCGTGAACACCCCGGTACCGGGAACCTGCCACACCGGTGCCTGGGTGCGCAGCCGCTGGTAGAACGGATACGGATCATCGATCACGTCCGGGTCGAGCAACAGCTCACGGTCGGACCTCCCTGGCCCGAGCCGCGGCGCCGCGACAGACGTGCCGTAGCGGCGCCACGCCACCTCACGGCGAGGCTCCGGCTGTGGACCCTTCGGCGCACGGATGCCGACCCTGTGCCATCACGAACGATGGGCTTCCGTCTTCCCGAATCATCGAATATCGTCGATTGACGATGGATGAGAAGCAGGGGCCGCTGCCGCGCGCGGAGGCCGAGGAGTACGCCAGCTGGTTCAAAGCCCTGGCCGACGCCACCCGGATCCAGATCGTGTCGCTGCTGGCGCGACGGCGGGCGCCGATGAGCGTGGGCGAGATCGTGACCGCCTCCGGCGTGGGTCAGTCCACCGTCTCCCACCACCTGAAGATCCTGGCCGATGTGCGGTTCGTGCTGGTCGAGAAGCGGGGCACCTCCAGCCTGTACCGGATCAACGAGAGCTGCGTGAGCTGCTTTCCCACCGCCGCGGACGTGGTGATGGGCAACCCCGTGCCGGCCGCGCCGGTCTGCGACTGAGGAGATCTCATGGCCCACGACGAGATCGTCGACCACTACTCCGCCCTGGCCCGCACCGCGCTCACCGGGCAGCGCATCACCGACTGCGACCCCGCGGCCTTCGCAGACGGTGGCTTCGGCCCGACCGGATACGACGACACCGCGGCGCTTCCCGACGGGGCAGTTCGGGCCAGCCTGGGGTGTGGAAACCCGGTCGCCGTCGCCGAGTTGCGCGCCGGTGAGACGGTACTCGACCTCGGCTCCGGTGGCGGCATCGACGTGCTGCTGTCAGCCCGCCGCGTCGGCCCGCACGGCACCGTCTTCGGCCTGGACGCCAGCCCGGCGATGGTGGAGCTGGCCCGGCGCAACGCCGAGCAGGCGGGCGTGTCCAACGTGCGGTTCCTGCGCGGCACGATCGAGGAGATCCCGCTGCCCGGCCACGCGGTCGACGTGGTCATCTCCAACTGCGTGATCAACCTGTCGGATGACAAGGCGGCGGTGCTGGTCGAGGCGTTCAGGGTGCTGCGGCCCGGTGGCCGGTTCGGTGTCAGTGACGTCGTCACCGCGCACGTCCTGGACGAGCAGGCGCGGCAGCGGGCCGAGCAGCGCATTGGCTGCGCGGCCGGGTCGCTCGCCGTGCAGGAGTACCGGGACCTGCTGGCCGCGGCCGGCTTTGTTAAGATCGCCATCACGTTGAGCGCCGATCACGGCGACGGGGTGCACTCGGCGATCGTCCAGGCCGTCAAGCCAGCCATCGGGCCCGGCCTGGAGATCCGGCCGATGCGCGAGAGCGACGCCGCCGAAGTGCTGGCCATCTACCAGGCCGGGTTGGACACCGGCCAGGCCAGCTTCGAGACCACCGCGCCCAGCTGGGAGGGCTTCACCGCGAGCCGGTTGCCGCATCTGCGGTATGTGGCGACCGATGGCGACTCCGGAGAGGTGCTCGGCTGGGTGGCGGCTTCGGCGGTGTCGTCCCGTCCGGTGTATGTGGGCGTGGTTGAGCACAGCATCTACGTCCACCCCGGCTGCCAGGCCCACGGCATCGGCAAGGCGCTGCTGTCGGCGTTCATCGCCGCCAGCGAGGACGCGGGCATGTGGACGATCCAGTCCGGCATCTTCCCGGAGAACGCTGTCAGCCTGTGTCTCCATCAAGCCCTCGGCTTCCGGGTGGTCGGTACGCGCGAGCGTGTGGGGCAGCACTGCGGCCGGTGGTGGGATGTCTTGTTCATCGAACGGCGGAGCACCTCCGTTCACGCCTGATGAGCCTTTGGCGTTCCGGGTCCGCCTCCTGCGGCCGTTCAAGCGTCCGTGCGCCTACGCGCCGGTCTCGCCAGGCGAGGGCGGCGAGGGTGGGGCTCATCACAGGCCCGACGGCCCGCACTGTCTGAGCGGCTGATGGCCGACCATGCGGCGGTGAGGCCCCGATATCGCTCCAGGCAGGTACGCGTGCCCCATAGGGCGGGTTCGCCTGGAAGAGATGAGCGGCTCCACGGGTACGCGCCCGAAGCACGCTTAGATGTGTGTCAATATAGATGGGAGTCGAGTTCGACATGTATCTATACCAGGAGAGCTGATGGAACTGCTGGAGATCTTGGAGTGCAGTCCGCCGCTGGCCCGTGAACCGCTGGACGCCGAGCAGGCCGCCGGTGTGGCGCGGGTGTTCAAGGCGCTGGGTGATCCGGTGCGGCTGCGCGTCCTGTCGATCGTGGCCAGCCGTGCGGGCGGGGAGGTGTGCGTGTGCGATATCACCGGCGCGTTCGAGTTGTCCCAGCCGACCATCAGCCATCACCTGAAGGTCTTGAAGGAGGTCGGGCTGCTCACCTCAGAGCGGCGTGCCTCGTGGGTGTACTACCGGCTGGTGCCCGAGACGCTCGGTGAGCTGTCGGCCCTGCTGACCGTGCCTGTCACCGCGTGAGAGAGAACGACCGCATGTCCGCTCGCCCCGTCGAGGCCGCCCCTGCCGCCCCTGCCGCTCCTGGTGTGCTCGGCGCGCTGTCGACGCTCGATCGATTCCTGCCGGTCTGGATCATCGCGGCGATGGCCGCCGGGCTGCTGCTCGGCCGGCTGGTATCGGGCCTGGACACGGCACTGGAAGCAGTGAAGATCGGTGAGATCTCGCTGCCGATCGCGCTCGGCCTGCTGCTCATGATGTATCCGGTGCTGGCCAAGGTCCGCTACGACCGTCTGGGCACGGTGACCGGGGACCGGCGCCTGCTGGTCGCGTCGCTGGTGCTGAACTGGGTCCTCGGCCCGGCCATCATGTTCGCGCTGGCGTGGCTGCTCCTGCCGGATCTGCCCGAGTATCGCACGGGACTGATCATCGTCGGGTTGGCGCGCTGCATCGCCATGGTGCTCATCTGGAACGATCTGGCCTGCGGCGACCGCGAGGCCGCCGCCGTTCTGGTCGCGCTCAACTCGATCTTCCAGGTGGTCGCGTTCGGCGCCTTGGGCTGGTTCTACCTTCAGGTGCTTCCGGGGTGGCTTGGCCTGCAGCAGGCCGCGCTGGAGGTGTCGGCCTGGGACATCGCCCAGTACGTGCTCATCTTCCTTGGCGTCCCCCTCGCCGCCGGATACCTGTCACGTCGGCTCGGTGAGCGCAGGAAGGGCCGCGAGTGGTATGAGAGCCGGTTCCTGCCCCGCATCGGCCCGCTGGCCCTGTACGGGCTGCTGTTCACCATCGTCGTCCTGTTCGCCCTGCAGGGCCACACGATCACCTCCCAGCCCGGAGACGTGGCCCGCATCGCGCTGCCGCTCCTGGTCTACTTCGCTCTCATGTGGGGCGGCTCGTTCCTGGCCGGGAAGGCGATCGGCCTGGGCTACGAGCGCTCTACCACGCTCGCTTTCACCGCCGCCGGCAACAACTTCGAACTGGCCATCGCCGTGGCGATCGGCGTCTTCGGTGTCACCTCCGGCCAGGCGCTGGCCGGGGTGGTCGGCCCGCTGATCGAGGTACCCGTCCTGGTCGCTCTGGTCTACGTCAGCCTGGCCGGCCGCCGTCTGTTCACCAACGCACCCAAGGAGCCGGCACGGTGAGACCGCTGGTGGCCTTCTTGCGCTGGGCGAGTGGACACCGGCTCGCCTGGGGTGTGATCGCCGCCGTACTGTGGACGATGATCGTCTATCTGCTCGTCCGCAACATACTGATCGCCCTGCTCTGCGGTGCCGCTTTCGGCGCCGTTTCCGCAACCTCCCTGCCTTCACCGCCACCGCCCGGCGCCTGATCATGCCGTTGAGAAAAGGGTCGTCATATGAATGAGAAGCCCAGTGTGCTGTTCGTCTGCGTGCACAACGCCGGCCGCTCCCAGATGGCCGCCGGCTGGCTCACCCAGCTGGCGGGGGACCGCATCGAGGTCCGCTCCGCCGGATCGGCGCCCGCCGAGCAGGTCAACCCGGTCGCGGTCGAGGCGATGCGCGAGGTCGGCATCGACATCACCGATCAGCAGCCCAAGATCCTCACCGTCGACGCGGTCGAGGCCTCCGACGTGGTCATCACCATGGGCTGCGGCGACGCCTGCCCGATCTTCCCCGGCAAGCGGTATGAGGACTGGAAGCTGGACGACCCCGCCGGGCAGGGCATCGAGGCGGTGCGGCCGATCCGCGAGGAGATCCGCACCCGGATCGACAGGCTGCTCGACGAGTTGCTGCCCTCGCAGTAGCTGCCTTGGGGGGAGACCACCGCCGTGGTGCCCGTACCGACGTCCCGTGCGAGTCACCCGATGGCGATCTGTGAGCCGCCATGACCGCGCCGACTCCGCCGCCCGCATCGCGGTCAGCGGCGGCGCGCGCGGCCATCATCCCGGCGGAGAAGATGGCGCGCGAGGCCATTGCCCTGTTCGCCGAGGTGATCGTTCGGCGGCAGCGGCTGCCGGGCGCCGAGCACGCCGACACTGATGGTCCGTGACCTGCTGGACGAGCTCGCGCCGCAGGCCGTTCGGGAGCGGTAACCGGTCTCCGCCGGGAGGCCGCCGCGCGGATCACGCGGCGGCCTCCCGGCAGGCATACCCGGCCTGGCGTCGTCTCCCGTCGGTGCCTTGATGAAGTATCGCGCCAAGCTCCGCGAGGAACGGGTCGCTCTCAGAGGCCAGGTCAGGCCCTCAGTGAGCGTGACAGCCCGCAGACGGTGGCCACCAGCAGGCGGGCGGCGGCGTTGAGGGTGTCCGCCTCGACACGGTCGGGTGTCTCGGCGGGGGTCTGGTAGCCGGGCATGCCCATGCCGATGCCGATCGCGGCCAGCCCGGCGGCGGCGTAGCGGCGGTTGTCGGAGGCCATCGCGCCCGCCCGCAGGGGCACGCCGGTCAGGCGGGCGGCCTGGTCCAGGGTGGCCAGCAGGGCATGGGCGGGGCCGCCCGCCTCGACGGAGGCGGCCTGGTGCAGCTGCGCCGCCCCGTCCAGGTTGATGACCAGGGTGTCGGGCGGCAGCGTGGCGGCGTGGTGGGCCGAGCCCCACGCGCCGGCCTCCTCGGCGTCCAGGAACGCCACCGCCAGCTCCAGCCCGGGATGCGGTTGCGCGGCTGACAGCACAAGGGCCGCTTCCAGGACCGCGGCTACTCCGGAGGCGTTGTCTGCGGCTGCGGGCAGCCTCTGGCCGGGGTCATCGCCGACGCCGTCGTAGTGTGCGGTCAGCAGCACCCGCACCCGGCCCTCGTCCCCGTCTCCGTCTGCGCCGGTGGGGTGCGGGAAGCGGGCGTAGACATTGCGGCCTCGGGTGGCGATCTGCCGCAGCGGCATCGAGCCGGTCACCTGGACCGGGCCGCCGTCCAGCGCTTCGGCCAGGTGCCGGTGCACCTCGGGGTGCACGGCGATGATGGGCGCCGTGCGGACGGGTGGCCCAGCGATCATTTTGGGCATCCAGCCTTCCGCGTCGGTGCCGCGCACGGTCAGCACTCCGGCAGCGGCATGTGCCTCGGCCAGCTCGCATGCTCGTGCCCAGTTCGGGGCGTCGGCCAGGATCCACCGGTCGCGCAGGCCACTCCCCGAGCCGGCCGGGGAGCCGGTCTCGGGGACCTTGACCAGGTGAGCGGAGCGCGGGTGCGGCAGTTCGGCGGAGGCCAGGTGTTCGACGAAGTCGCGGCGGTGCTCCAGGCGCCGCGTCTGCCCGACACCGGCCCATTCCAGCACGGGCGTCTCATACAGCTCGCGCACGCCCGCCACCTCGAACTCCGACGGCTGCACCTCGGCGCCCAGCGCGCCAAGTTGCTCAGCCAGCCAGGTGGCGGCGGCGCGGCCGCCGGGCGAGCCCACGCGCCGCCCGGCGTAGCGCTCGTCGGCCAGCTCGCGCACCGTGGCCTGCATGCGGGCGGCGGACACCGCTTCCACGAGGGTTGCCAGGTCCGGCCGGGCCTGGTGGGAGTGGGGTGTCGCGGTGGTCATCCGCAGCATCCAGTGGCGTTCTGGACGTCGGCCTGGGTGGTGGCCGGAGCCGGGGCTTGGCCGCAGCAACCGCGCTGGGCGGCCTGGCTGGCGGCATCCGTGCTGCCGCAGCAGGCCGTCGCCGCAGCGGTCAGCTCCGTGGCCTGCCCGGCGACGTCCGACGGCTCCCCGGCGGAGGTGGAGGGGGCGCCGCAGCAGCCTCCGGCGGCGGGCGGGGTGAAGGCCTCGTCCAGGTCGCCGAGGAAGCCGCCGCTGATCTGGTTCGTCATCGTGTTTCCCTACCGAGCAGAGCGGATGGCCCACCCCGCTTCAAAATTAGATGGATGTCTAAGCAGCTGCCACGATCTCACGCTGATTCGACGCTCGTCAAGATAGACGAGAGTCTAATTAGGGCGAGGTTGTGTCCGGGTACGCAGCGAATCGCACTACAGCTGGGCGGTGATCTCGGCGGCCAGCTGCCGGGCGGTACGGCCGGCGCCGATGAGGGTGGCCGAGGCGGGTCCGGTCCAGTCGCCGTAGCCGAGCAGGTGCAGGCGGGGCTCGCCGATGGCCTGGGTGCCGCGGGTGGGGATGGGCCCGTCCCGGCCGCGCAGGCGCAAGAGGGCCAGGTGGCTTAGGGCGGCCCGGAAGCCGGTGCACCACACGATGACGTCGCAGGCCAGCGTGCTGCCGTCGACCCAGGCAACGCCACGGGAGGTGACGCGGGCGAACATGGGCTCGGCCTTGAGCGCGCCACGGTCGCGGGCCTCCCGCACGGGCGGCACCGCGACGATGTCGCCCAGGTCGGCGATGCCTTCGGCCCGCTCGCCCGCCTGCGCGGCGCGGTGGCGGCGGGTGGCCAGGTCGAACAGGGCGCGGCCGTCGATCTCGTCCGGGAGCAGGCGGGGCGGGCGGCGGGCGACCCAGATGGTGTCGGCGACGGTGGACACCTCGGCCAGGAGCTGGGCGGCGGAGTTGCCGCCGCCGACGACGACCACCCGCTTGCCGCGCAGCGGCTCGGGGCCGCGGTAGCCGGCGGCGTGCAGGTGCTCGCCGCCGAAGTCGCCGATGCCGGGGGAGTGCGGGATGTAGGGGCGCGACCAGGTGCCGGTGGCGCTGATCACGGCCTTGGCCTGCCAGATGCCGTGGCCGGTCTCGACCAGGAGGTGGCCCTCGCCGCGCCGCACCGCACGCACCGTCACCGGGCGCAGGATCGGCAGGTCGTAGCGGCGTTCGTAGTCGGCCAGGTAAGCGACCGTGTCGGCGGCGCTCGGGTAGCCGCCGCCGGGCGGGATGGGCATCATCCGGCCGGGCAGCGAACTGTATTGGGCGGGTGAGAACAGGCGCAGCGACGGCCAGGCATGCTGCCAGGCGCCACCAGGAGCCTCCTGGCCGTCGAGGATGACGAAGTCGGCTTTCGCGCGGCGCAGGTAGTAGCCGGCCGCCAGGCCCGCCTGCCCGCCGCCGATCACCAGGACGTCGACCGGCCGGGGGGCGGCCGTCATGCGGGGAGCAACTCCAGCTCAGTGCGTCCTGCAGCAGGCTGGGGAGCGGACTCGGTGAGCGGGGTGAACAGGGCGCCGAGCCTGTTAACCGCCTCGGGGATGATGCGGTAGTAGATCCAGGTGCCGCGCCGCTCGCCGTCGATCAGTCCCGCCGTGCGCAGCACTTTGAGGTGGTGGGAGATGGTGGGCGCGGTCAGGTCGAAGGTGCCGGTCAGGTCGCAGACGCACGCCTCGCCACCGGCGTGAGAGCCGATCATGGACAGCAGGCGCAGCCGTACCGGGTCGGCGACTGCCTTGAGCATGCCGGCCAGCTCGGCGGCGGTCTCCTCGGCGAGCGGTTCGCGGGCGATCGGGGCGCAGCACTGGCCGGTTGGGACGGTCATGACAACCTCTCCTGATTCGAAGTCTGTCTAAATTATAGGCGGTGGTAGGCCACCAGCGCGAACGCGGAGATCGCGCACGCGGCGGCCACCGCGCCCATCACCCAGCTGTAGCCGGCGGCCTGGGCGAGCGCGACCGCCCCCAGCGGGGCCAGGGCTTTGTCGGCGACGGAGAAGACGGCGATGCGGCCGGCCAGCGAGGCGTAGGCGGCGGTGCCGTAGCGGCCGACGAGCAGGTGGGGCAGGGTGATGGAGGCGATGCCGAAGCCGAGCCCGAACAGCAGCACCGCGCCGATCGCGCCCGCTGCACTGCGCCCGATCAGTGGCAGCAGCAGGACGGCCACCCCTTGCAGGGCGAAGATGGCGGCGGCGATGAGGGCGGCGGGCAGCCGGGTCTGCAGACCGGTGGTGATCAGCCTTCCGGTCACCGACAGCACGCCCAGCAGCCCGGCCAACGTGGCGGCCAGCACGGGCGGGTGGCCGAGGTGGATCAGGTAGGTGATGAGCAGTACCGCCACGGTGGCGACCGCGCCGCCGTTGGCGGTGAAGGCGATCACCAGCAACCAGAACGGCCGCCGACGGGTGGCCGCTTTGACGATCCCGGCCCGCTCTTCGGCCACCGACTTCGCCGTGGCGGCGCGGCGGCGCACCACGAGGGCGTGCAGCGGGATCGCCGCCGTCCCGTAGACCACGGCCAGGATCACCAGCGCCGTGCGCCAGCCGTACCGGTCCACCAGCAGCCCGGTGAGCGGCAGGAAGATCGAGGAGGCGAACCCGGCCACGATGGTCAGCGCCAGCAGCCCGCTTGCCCGGCCCCGCTCGTTGCCGGCGTTGAGGGAGACGATGACGGCGAAGGCGGCCTCGTACAGCACCATGGAGCAGGCCACGCCGACGATCGCGAACACCGCGTACAGCTGCGGCAGGCTCTCCACTCGCGACCAGGCCAGCACTGCCACGGCGCCCACCACCGATCCGGTCGTCATCAGGGCCCGCCCGCCGCGGGCGTCCAGCCAGCGGCCGACCAGCGGCGCGCACAGGGCGGCGATCAGGATGGACAGCGTGAGTGCGGCGGCGATCTGCGCGTTGGAGGCGTGCAGGTCGGCGGACATGGGGGCCAGGAAGACGGAGAAGGCGTAGTAGAGCACGCCGTAGCCGATGGTCTGGGTGACGGCCAGCGCGGCCACCACCTGCCATCCATGGCCGGGACGCGGCCGACCGCCGCCCTCGATGCCGGGGGCGGCGGTCTCGGTGTCGGACCTCATGCCGGGCAGGCGATCAGCGTTCGGCCATCGGTCGTGGTCGTCCAGGTGCCCGCGCGGGTCTCGGTGATGAAGCCCTGGGCCTGCAACCGCCAGGCGAGCGTTCCCGCCATGCGGGCGATCGCCGGAGCGTAGCCGGGGTTGGTGCTGGGAGCGCGAGCGGCCAGCAGGTGTTCACTCAGCTGGTTGGTGGGCAGCGGCTCATGGTCGCAGATCACCTGCAGGGCTTCCTTCTGTGCCGCGGTGGGGTGTCCGTCGGACATGTTCGGCCTTTCGGGTTCGGCTGGTGGTCAGCCGCAGCAGCTGCCGCCGCTGGAGGCGGAGACGTCGGCCAGTGCGAGCGGAGTGCCGAGCAGGCCGCCGCTGATGCCGGTGGCCAGGCCGACCCGCTGTTCCTGGGCTTCGGCCAGGTTGGATGAGCACACCCCGGTCTCGGGCAGGTCCAACTGCACATCGCGGGCGGCTGCCCAGTCGCCGGCCAGGGCGGCGACGACCGAGCGGGCCTGCTCGTAGCCGGTGGCCATGAGGAAGGTGGGGGCGCGGCCGTAGCTCTTGACGCCTACGGCGTAGTAGCCGGGCTCGGGGTGGGCCAGCTCGTCGGCCCCGTGCGGCGGGACGGTGCCGCAGGAGTGCGCGTTGGGGTCGATCAGCGGTGCCAGCGCGCGGGTGGAGCCGAGGACCGCATCGAGGTCGAGGCGCAGTTCGCCGGCGATGGTGTGGTCGGGCCGGTAGCCGGTGGCGGCCACGATGCGGTCGGCGACGATGGCCTGCTCGGCGCCGGACGGGTCGCGGCTGAGCACCCGTACCTGCCGGCCGTCGCGCTCGATGGTGTGGGTGAAGAAGCCGGTCACCAGGCGGATGCGGCCGCTTTCGACGTGGGCGTGCAGGCGGGTGCCGAGCGCGCCACGGGCGGG
>NZ_JBSFVA010000050.1:0-58656 GCF_053592075.1 Nonomuraea sp. NPDC002799 | reverse complement strand
TCATGACGCATCGTCCCGATCGCCTCGACATGCGTCCGACCACCCCGCGAGACCAGGGCGACCAGCCCGGGGATCTTCCCCGAATCGACATGCCGGGCCAGCACCTCACGCAGCCTGCGCAGCCCCGCGTCGGAGAACCCGCTGCCGTTGTTTCCCATCATGAATCTCCTTGCTCTGGCGTTCACTTATGTTCGTGAATCTCTGAACGTCTGCGACACTATATTGCGTTCATAAATACGTCAACATGCAAAACCGGCAACTTCTGCCTGTTCCATCGGCTCAAATGATGGATTTTGCAATGAATGTGAGACTGAACGCAATGCGTGATCACGATGCAAATTGCAATAGGCTGCCGGTGAATGCATACTGTGCAGCGGGTGTGCGGGCGCTGCGCCTCGCGCATGCCGAGCGATAGGAGACGAGCACCGATGCCCGGAGGCAGACTGACCAGCCAGGACCGGCAGCACATCGCCGCGGGACTGGCCGAGGGACTCGGATACACAGAGATCGGCCAGCGTCTGGGGCGGCCCGCCTCGACCATCATGCGGGAGGTCACCCGGAACGGCGGGCCCGACGAGTACGGGGCGGAGCGGGCGCACGAGGCCACGCGGCATCGTGCGCGCCGGCAGAAGCAGGCCCAGCCTCCGCCGCAGCCGCTCCCCGACAGCGGCCATGGGCGTGACCCGCACGCGGTCCAGGAGTTCACGGAGTCCTTCACCGATCTCCTCGTTCAGCAAGGGCTGCCCCGGATGATGGCCAGGGTGGTGGCCTGCCTCTACATCACCGACTCCGGCGCCCTCACGGCCGCCGACCTGGTGAAGCGGCTTCGCGTCAGCCCGGCGTCGGTCTCGCACGCCGTCACCTTCCTCGAACAGCAGGGAATGCTCAGGCGCGAACGAGTTCCCGGCATGCGCCGCGAAAGCTATGTCATCGACGATGAGGTCTGGCTCCGGTCCACCCTCGCGGCCATGCAGATGAACGAGGTCCTGGCGGCCGGATCGCAGCGCGGAGCCGAGATTCTCGGGGTCGCGACCCCGGCGGGCGCCCGCTTCGCCTCCTCCGCCGCCTTCCTTCTCACGGTGAACGAGTCCCTGGGGAGGGGCATGGAGCAGTGGCAGCAGAGATGACCGCGCGTGACGTCGCCATCGGGATGCGCGACGCCGTCAGGAGCCGCGACCCGGCCAGGATGCCGGAGGTGGGCGGGTCGTGACCTGGTGGACGGTGGTGCGGTTTCTGCATGTGCTGGGGGCCGCGTTGTGGGTGGGCGGCCAGCTCGCGGTGTCGCTGGTGGTGCTGCCCCTGGCTCGCCGGCTCCTGGACGAGCGCCGGCGCGGCGAGATGCTCAACGCCGTCGGCCGCCGCTTCGGCCTGATCACCGTCGCGGCGTTCCTGCCTGTGCAGCTCGCCACCGGCGTGGCCCTCGCCTGGCACAAGGGCGTCACCTGGGCCGCTCTCGCCGAACCCGGCTACGGCCGGATCCTGGCCGCCAAGCTGCTGTTGTTCTGCGCGGTCATGGCGATGGCCGGCCTGCACGGCTGGGCCACGGGCGCGGGCCGCCCGCTGCTGGCCCGGAGCATGGCGATCAGCTCGCTGATCGGCTCACTCGGCGTCGTCCTGCTGGCCACGGCCCTCCCGGCGACCTGAGCCGACCTTCGGCCCCGCGATCGGGGGACGACGGCGCGTGCGGTTCATCGGCGCGGTGACCCATCGTCAGCGGCGCGGGACCGGGACGCTAGTCGTCCGCGTACGTCTTGACGACCTTGCCCCGCAGGTTGGCGACCAGATAGCCGGAGCGGTAGCCGTCGCTGGCGTAGACGAGCAGGACCTGGCTCGGGCTGGTGAAGACGTAGTTGGGGTCCACGATCAGGTAACGCGAGGTGGGCTTGGGGACGCCCAGGTCGTTGGTGGCCTTCTTGAGCAGGGCGGGAAGGGCGTTCCAGTTGTACTTGTCGAGGTCCACGACCGGACCGTCCACCTTGCCGCCCATGGGAGCACGGGTGAACTGGCCTTCGCGGTACATATAGGTGTCGTAGATCTCCTTGTCGTTCTTGATCGGCGCTTGGATGGAGGCGTAGGTCGGGTACACCGTCATCCTGACGACGGTGCTGCCGCCGGTGACGGTCTTGATCTTGGCGATCAGGGCGCGCATTCCCGCCGGGCTGTGCAGGTTCTCGGTCGCGGGCGTGCTGCGCGGGGTGACGTCGTCGCCGCCTCGGGTGGGGTCGGTCTCGCGGGTGGGGTCGGCCTCGCCGCTGGTCCCGGTGGTGGCCCGTAGCGCTCCCGGGTCTTCGCCGGAGAACAGGGGCGGGAGCAGCCGCCACACCAGCACGCCGGCGACCACGACCACCGCCGTGGCGACGGCGGCCGTCACGGTGCGGGCGGGGCCGCGGGAGCGGCGGGAGTTCATGGTGTCGGCCTTGGCGACCGGCGCCGCACCCCACGGAGGTGGCTGCCGGCCCGGGTGGGCGTACCCGGGCGGCACGGTATGCGGCCCGCCCGCCATGGGCGGCTGCGTGGGCCGCCCATGGCCACCTGCGGATCCGGACGGCTGCGCGTACCCGCCGCCGGACCCGGACGGCTGCGCGTACCCGCCGCCGGACCCGGACGGCTGCGCGTACCCGCCGCCGGACCCGGACGGCTGCGCGTACCCGCCGCCGGACACGGGCGACCCCGGCATCATGGGCCCAGGCCCCATCGGGCCCTGCTGGCTCCCGCCCTGCCGGACTTCTCCCTGCCGGACTTCTCCCTGCCGGATCCCGCCCTGCTGGATCCCGCCCTGCTGCATCCCGCCCGGCCGGAGCGGGGTGGAGGTGGGGTCGGCCGCCGCGGCGAGCATGCGGTCCAGGGTGTCGGGGTCGGGCCGGGCGGCGGGGTCCCGCCTGAGCAACGCCGCCAGCACCGGGGTGAGCGCCCCTGCCCGCCCGGCCGGTGGCACGTCCTGGTTGAGCACCGCAGCCAGCGTCGCCAGCGTGGTGCTCCTGCGCAGCGGATGCCGCCCCTCCACCGCCACGTACAGGAGCATCCCGAGCGACCACAGGTCGGACGCCGGATCGCCTTCGACGCCGTTGATGCGCTCGGGCGCCATGTACTCCGGCGAGCCGATGAACGACCCCGTGGCCGTCAGGCTCGTCGACTCCCGCACCGCCGCGATGCCGAAGTCGGTGAGCACCGACCGGCCGTCCTCGCGCAGCAGCACGTTGGCGGGCTTGACGTCGCGGTGCTGGATGCCGACCGCGTGCGCCGCGCGTAACGCGGACAGGACCTCGCGGCCGAGCCGCGCTACCTCAAGCGGCGTCATCGGCCCGCGCTGGAGGCGGTCCTGGAGCGAGCCGCCGGTGACCAGCTCCATGACGATCCACGGGTAGGTCTGCTCGCCGGGGTCCACGATGTGGTGGATGGTGGCCACGTGGGGGTGGTTCAGCCTGGCCAGGGCTCGCGCCTCGCGCAGCACCCTGGCGCGCAACTCGCGGCCGGCGGCCGGATCGTGCTCGTCCATGGCGGGGTCGGGCGGGCGTACCTCCTTGAGCGCGACCTCACGGTGCAGGGCCACGTCCCAGGCGCGCCACACCAGGCCCATGCCACCGCCGCCGAGCCGCTCCACCAACTCGAAGCGCTCGTCGATCACCCGTTTGTGCATGCAGAGCAGCGTAGGGCCGACCCGGCATTCTCGTCATTACGCGCTTCCGGCCGGTTCCTCCGCCTCGACGTCACGCGCTCCTGGCCGGCTCCTCCGCCTCGCCATGAGGCGCTTCTGGCCTGCTCCTCCGCCTCAACGTCAGGCGCTTCTGGCCTGCTCCCCCGCCTCGACCCCGTACGCGAACGGCCGCCCCTCGGCGTACCTGGCGAGCTCGTCGAGGGCCAGGTCGGCGATGCGCGCCAGCTCGCCGCCGAGCGATCCGGCGATGTGCGGCGTGAGCAGGACGTTGGGCAGGTCGTAGAGCGGCGAGCCGTCGGGCAGCACGTCGGGCTCGGTCACGTCGATGACCGCGTAGAGCCGTCCGCTGGCGAGCTCGGCGATGAGCGCGTCCTGGTCGACGAGCGCGCCACGGGCCGTGTTGATCAGCGTCGCGCCGTCGGGCATGCGGGCCAGGCGGTCGGCGTCGACCAGGTGCCTGGTCTCGGGCAGCGCGGGCGCGTGCAGGCTGACCACGTCGCACCGCCCGAACAGCTCGTCCAGCTCGACGTGCGCCACGCCCAGGTCCTCCGTCAGGTACGGGTCCGCGACGAGCACCTCCAGCTCGAACGACCGCAGCAGCTCGATCACCCGCCGCCCGATCCTGGAGGCGCCCACGATGCCGATCGTGCGCCGGTAGTTGCCGAACCCGGGGAACCGGCCGTCCAGATCCAGCGCGGCCCGGTGCTCGCGGTAGAGCCGGGCGATGTCCAGGACACGTTTGCCGGCGAACAGGATCGAGGCCAGCGTGTATTCGGCGACGGGCTCGGCGTTGGCCGCCGCCCCGGAGGAGACGACGATGCCGCGCTGCCAGCACGCCTCGGTGACGTGGTGCTTGACGCTGCCGGCCGCGTGCACGATCGCGCGCAGCCTGGGCGCCCTGTCGAGCACGTCCTGGGTGATCGGCGGGCACCACCAGCTCGTCCAGAGCACCTCCGCCGTGGCCAGCGCCCCGGCCACGGCCGGGTCGGCGAAGTCGGCGGCCACCAGGTCGGGGTCGACGTCGGCGATCGTGATCAGGCGCTCGCGCGCCGGGCCGGTGACGAGCCGGGCGGCCACGTCGTGTCCCATGGCGAGCAGGGTCTTCGGCCGTGCTTCGATCATTTCGCTCCCCGCCGCTCATACGGTCAAATCGATCATAACGAAGCGGTGGACTCGCGGACCCGGAGCTCGGGCAGCAACGACAGATGGCGCCCGGCGGCCCCTGGTCCCCGGGTGAGGCGGGTGACCAGCAGCTCCACCGCGCAGCGGCCGACCTCCGTCTTGGGCGGGGCGACGGCGGTGAGCGACGGCGAGCAGAAGGCGGCCACCTCGTCGTCGTAGGCGACCAGCGACACCTCGCCCGGGATGTCCACGCCTGCCGCGCCCAGGTGCCTGACCAGCGAGAGCGCGTCCTCGTCGTTGTGCACGAGCAGGCCGGTCACGCCGCCGTCGCGCACCAGCCGCAACACCCCGGCCGGCAGGTCGTCCGGGCGCTCCCGGTCGATGACGATCCGTTCGGGAGCGTCCAGGCCCAGCGCCGAGGCGCCCGCCAGCAGACCCGCCGTGATGCTCGGCGTGGTCGGGCTGGGGTGGGCGACGAGGGCGAGCCTGCGGTGGCCGAGCTCGGCCAGGTGGCGTACGACGAGGTGGGCGCCGTGCGCGTGGTCGGAGCCGACCGCGTCGAGCGTGGCCGCCGGTCCGGCCGGCTCGGCCCGCCGCTCCACCAGCACGGCGGGGACGCCCAGCCCGGCCAGCCAGTCGGTGTGGGAGTCGTCGGGCTGCCGGCTCGGCGTGAGCAGCAGGCCGTCGGCGCCGCCCTCGACGAGCTGGCGCGCCTGCGCGCGGTCCTCGGCGTCCTCGTAGCGCGAGATGCCCAGCACCAGCCGCGCGCCCGCCCTGGCCGCCTGCTCCTGAGCGCCCTTGATCACGTCCGGGTAGTAGTAGTGCGCCGTCGGGACCAGCATGCCGATGGTCAGCCGGGCCACGGGCACGGGCTCGCGGGGCAGCGTGACTCCGCCGTGCACCCGGGTGAGCAGGCCCTGCGTGGCCAGGTGCTCGACGTCTCTGCGCAGGGTGACGGCGGAGACGCCCAGCTCCTCGGCCAGGTCGGCCAGCTTGGCCGAGCCCCGGTCGCGGAGCCGGTGGAGGATGAGTCTGTGGCGCTGCTCGACGGACAAGGAGAACTCCTTCGGGGCGGGTGTTCGTTTCGAGCGTATGACCGTCGTTCGATCGAATGGCCTTGTGCCGCGCGAGGGGGCGATCTAGAGTTCACGGAAAGCGTTTTCCACCCTCCTGGAGTCCTATGTTCCCGCTGCCCGAAGAGGACCGCGCGCTCAGCCCGTACACGGGGTGGACACGCCGGCACTGGGAGGCCGTGGCCGACGGCCTGCTGGCGGCGGTGGAGCCGTACCGGTCGGCGGACGGCGCGTCGATCCGGCTGCCGGGCCGGGCGAGCTGGTCGGACTGCGATGGCATGGAGGGGTTCGCCAGGACGTTCCTGATCGCCGCGTTCCGGGTGGCCGGGGGCGGGCCCGCCAAGCTGCTGGAGCCCTACCGGGCCGGCTTCGCAAGCGGGCCGGGGTCCTGGCCGCCGGTGGCCGACCGGTCTCAGCCGATGGTCGAGGCGGCCTCGCTGGCGCTCGGGCTCTGGCTGACCCGCGAGCACCTGTGGGACACCCTCGGGGACGGCGAACGCGAGCGGCTCGGCGGCTACCTGGCGACGGTGTTCGACCACGAGCCCGCCAACAGCAACTGGTGGCTCTTCCCGCTGACCGTCGGCGGGTTCCTGGCCGCCGCCGGGATCCAGGAGGCGGCGGCGCGGGCCGCGATCGAGCGCGGCCTGGCCCGCATCGAGCCCTGGCACGCGGGCGACGGCTGGTACACCGACGGCGAGAACCGCTCCTTCGACCACTACAACGGCTGGGCACTGCACTTCTACCCGGTGCTCTACAGCCTGCTGTCCGGCGTGGCGCTGCCGGCGCACCGGGCGCGGCTGCGGGAGTTCCTCGGCTCCTACGCCCTGATGTTCGGCGGGCAGGGGGAGCCGCTGTATCAGGGGCGGTCGCTGACGTACCGGTTCGGGGCGGCGGCGGCGCTGATGCTGGGGGCGGTGACCGGGGACACGCCGCTTTCGCCCGGGGCCACCCGGCGGATCGCCTCGGGCTCGGTGCGGCACTTCCTGGAGTGCGGCGCGCTCTCCCCCGAGGGGCTGCTGACGCTGGGCTGGCATGGGCCGCACGAGGCGTCGTTGCAGCCGTACTCGGGGTCGGCGTCGCCGTACTGGGCGGCCAAGGCGTTCGCCGGTCTGCTCGCGCCCGCCGGCCATCCGCTCTGGACGGCCACCGAGGAGCCCGGGCCCGAGGGCCTGCTCCCCCTGTCAGGGCCGGGGCTCGTGGTCCAGAACGCGGGCGGGATCGCCCGCGTGGTCAACCACGGCAGCCAGAAGCACCTGGGAGATCCCCTCTACGACCGGTACGCCTACTCCACGCACACCGGGCCGACCTCGCCGGACGACCTGCCCGACAACCACTTCGGCCTGGTGCTCCCCGACGGCACCCTCACCCCACGCGGCCCCATCGAACCCCGTGGCGCGGGCCGGACGGGCGGTGCCGGGCGGACCCCCGGTGCCGACCAGACCGCCGGTGCCGACCAGACCGCCGATGCCGACCAGACCGCCGTTAGTGGCCGGACCGCCGATGCGGGTCACGGGGTCGCTCTGACGGGCGGCGCCCGTCCGGTGAGCGGGGTGGGTGAGTCGTTGTGGGCGGCGTCGGCGGGTGAGGGGACGTGGAGCGTGAGCGTCGTGCGGGGGGCCGCGGAGGTGCGGGTGCATCGGGTCGCGCCCGGCTCGCGGATCCGCCAGACGGGCTGGGCGCTGCCCGGGGCGACCGCCGCCGTGCACGGCCGCACGGTCGCGCTGACCGCCCCGGACGCTCCCCGCTCCCTCCTGACCGGCCTGTACGGCTACGCCACCGCGTCCGCCACCGAAGCCCCCGGCGGCACGGCGTTCGGGACCCCGGCCCTGGTGCCGGTGCTCGACGGCGTGGCGGCCGACGGCTGGGCGGTGGCGCTGGCGGTCCTGGGCGCGGACGACGTGCCGGTCCCGGCGGTGCAGGTGGGCGACGAGGTGACACTTACCTGGCCGGACGGCCACCGCATCACCGTCATCCCGAACGGCCCGCACGACTGAACACCCGTCCCGAGGACGGCTTCCCGGGGCAGCCCCCGGGGGTGAGTCGCCGGGTCATCCGCCCAGGTCGCTCAGCCGGCCGATGAGGGCTGTTCGTGAGGTGATGCCGAGCTTGGTGTAGATGTGGCTCAGGTGGTACTCGACCGTCTTCACGCTCAGCACCAGCTTCCGCGCCGCCTGCCGGTTGGTCAGCCCCCTGCTGATCAGCACCGCCACCGTGTGCTCCTGCGGCGTGAGCCCCAGTCTGGCCGTGTCCTGCGGACGCAGCACCGCCCGCCCGCTCGCGGCCAGCTCCAGATCGCACTGCTCCAGGTACGGCAGTGCCCCCAGCCTGGACAACGTGAGCTGGGCCGCCTCAAGCTGCTCGGCCGCGGCCGCCCGGCGCCCGCGCCGCCGCAGGAACGTTCCGTAGGCGAGCTGGATCCGCGCCTCCTCGAACGGCATCTCGATCTTGGCCGTGTGCTCCAGCCCCACCTGGTACGCCGACTCCGCCTCGACCGGCTCGTGCCTGGCCGCGTGCAGCCCGGCCCTGGCGCGGGCGGTGGCGGCCAGGGTGCTGCGCCGCTCGCCGTACAGGGCCAGCAGCTCGCACGGCACCAGGACCTCCTCGGCCTCCTCCGGCCGTCCCGCGTTGACCAGCGCGTCGGCCAGCAGCGTGCGCCAGAGCACGACGGGCAGCTCAATGGGGACGTTGACCCTGGTCAGGGGGGTGAGCGCGGTGATGGCGGCGTCGGGGTCGCCTCTGGCCGTGGCCAGCAGGGCCTCGGCGCCGGCCGTACAGACCTGGGCCAGGGTGTTGTCCGGCCCGGCGGCGGCGCGGGCGGCGCGCAGGTGGGTGGCGGCCCGCTCCCACTCTCCCCGGGCGGCGGGCACCAGGGTGGCCACCGCGTGGGCGTAGCTCGCCAGCCACGTCTGACCGAAGTCGTCGGCGGTGGAGGCGCCGATGTCGGCGTGCGCGCCGGCCTCGTCCCAGCGGCCGAGCCGGTATTCGGTCCTGGCCAGCGCGGTCGCCACCAGGATCTGGAAGGACGCCGACCCTGTGGCGCCGATGGGGAGCAGGCCGAGCAGGTCGTCGTACGCGCCGGTCAGATCGTCGGACCACAGGCGCAGCATGCCCCGGCCCAGCAGCGCGTCCAGGTCGCCCGCCGTGCCCTGCGCGGCCACGGGCAGCTCACTGCTCCACGCCAGCCCCTCCTCGATCCTGCCCGCCACCCCGAGCCCGGCGAGCTGAGCGAACCGCACGAGCTCACCCCCCTGCCCACCGCTCCGCCCCCCATCCGGAACGCCACCCGAAGCACAGCCCAAGCCACCACCCGAACCGCCATCCGAACCACCGCCCGAACCGCCATCCGAAGCGCCGCCCGAACCACCGCCCGAAGCGCCATCCGAGCCGCCGCCCGGGCGGGTGCCCTCCAGAGCGCGGGTGGCCCACAACACCGCCTCCTCGCCGCGCCCGCGGATCACCGCCGCCATGGCCTGCCGCCCCGCGATGCCCGGAGCCCGCCCCGGATCGTGGCGAGCGTGTGACCAGGCGTCGTCGAGCTGCCGTACCGCCTCGTCCAGCCGCCCGGCCACCAGCGCCACCGACCCCAGCGCATAGTCGCGGACCACCGGGTCCGCCCCTGTCGCCACCTGGGCCGCCAGCGCTCCCGCGTCGGCGGGCCGGCCGGCCGCGAGCAGCGCCTCCACGGCCTCGGCGATGAGCCGATCCCGCCCCGGCCCCTCCTCCGTGAGCTGCACCGCCCGGGTCAGGCAGCCGCACGCGCTGGCCCAGCGTCCGGCCGCCGCCTGCCGCCGCCCCACGCTGGCCACCTCCCCCACCAGCTCCTCGCCGACCTGGTCGGCGGCGGCGAGCCGGTGGTGCAGCCGCTGCACGACGTCGTCCACGAAGTCGGCCGCGAGCAGGTGCAACCGCCGGCGCGTGGCGGGGCCGAGATCGTGGTAGATGGCGGCGCTGACCAGCGGGTTGGGAAAGCCGAGCGAGACGCCGGCCCCGGTGCGCCACTCGACGAGCAGGTCCGCCTCCGTGGCCTGCTCCAGCGCGGGCAGCGGCTCGGGCAGCTCCGCCATGCGGGCCACCAGGTGCAGCGGCGCGGACGTCCCCAAGACGGCCGCCGCCGTCAGCAGCCGCTGCGCCGCTGTCCCGAGCGCGCCGAGCCGGTCGAGTATCGAGGTGCTGTAGGCGCGCGGCGCGGGCAGCGGGGCGTCCACGTCGGCCAGCGTCTCGGCGCGTACCTGCTGGAGCAGGGCGCGGGCGTACAGGGGCACACCCCGGGTGTGCGCGTGCAGGCGTTCGGCGGCCTGGGGTGTCAGCCGTACGGGACCGAGCCGGGCGCTCATCGCCTGCAGCTCGCGCGCGCCGAGCCCGCTCAGCGGCAGCCGGAGCGCGGCGCTGCTGCGCAGCAGCCGCCGCAGCCCGTCGGGCAGCCGGGGATGGTCGCTCTCCCTGGTGATCACGAGCGTCAGCACCCGGTCGGTACGCAGCCTGCGCAGCGCGAACGTCAGCGCGTGCAGCGAGGGCAGGTCCGCCCACCCGGCCCCGTCGATCACGATGACCACGGGCGCGGTGCACTGCAGCCGGGCCAGCAGCTCCAGCAGCGCGGCGCCGACCACGAGCGGGTCGGGCCCCCCGGATGGGCCGGGCCCGGACAGGCAGGCCAGCGCCTCCGGCACGGGCTGCGTCCGGGCGGCGAGCTGGCCCAGCACGCCGTACGGGAGCTCGGCCTCGCCGTCCTCCCCGCTCACGTCCAGCACGATCGCGTTCTCGATCGCGGACAGGAACTCCCCGGTCAGAGCGGTCTTGCCGATCCCGGCCGGCCCCTCCAGCACGACCAGGCTGGAGCGGCCCTCACAGGCGCGGCCCAGTTGGGCGTGGAGCACCGCCAGTTCCCGGCTGCGACCGACGAACTGTTCGTCACGGGAGCACTCGGGTCCGCTGCGAAGGGCGCGGGCTGTCATCGGACTCACCCCCCTGGCCAGAATTCATCCTGAGCCTTGGTCCGGCGACCGTCCAGTGTCCGGTTGACCCGAGTCAGCCCTTTCGGTCATTAGGGAAAGAGCCCGGGGTTATCCCTAGGGCTTTCCCTGATGCTCCCGGCAAAGCGCGTTCATAGCGTCCAGCGTGGATGAATGCCCCAAACGCCGGGAGAAACTCATGCCGTCCTACATCGCAGAGGAGCAGCGGGGAACGGAGGCACGGATTCTCAACGTGCTGTTCCCCACGATCCTCCAGAGTCTCCAGCTGACCCACCAGGCAGCCGACCAGTTCGGCGCACGTCCGCAGCAGGCGCAACACCTGCCGATCGGGCCGCGGATGGAGCACCGGCCCACGGAACACCAGCAGCAGCGGCAGCAGCCCGTCCAGGAGACCTACGTCCAGCTCGCGGCCGACCGGTCGTTCATGGACGTCGCCTCCGTGCTCCTGCCGGTCGTGCAGGCCGTCATCCCGCCCATGGTGGAGCAGTTGCTCTCCTTCGGCCCGCCCAAGGCGGACACCGACCAGAACGAGGAGGAGCGCTTCCAGCAGTTCGTGCCGCAGCTCATCGGCACCATCACGCCGATCATCATGCAGGTGTTGCCGGGGCTGCTCCAGAGCATGCGCGGCGCCCGCGCCGAGCACCCCGTACGCGTCACCGACCGTGAGCTCAACCAGCGCTACTTCGGCCCGATTCTGCAGGCCACGCTGCCCGCGATCGTCGCTCAGCTCCCCGAGCTGCTCGCCATCGTGCACGGCGACCAGCGCGCGCCCGTCCGCTACGAGCGCATGCCCGGACGCGCCCAGGTCCAGCTCGTCCGGATCAGCAGGAACGACCTCGCCAGCGCGCACCGGCTGCGCGACGGCGACGTCCTGCACCTCACCGAGACCCCCGCGCCGCCCGGCACCACGGAGGTGCGGATCAGCACGGCCCCCCACGGCCTGTGGTGGAAGGGCGTCCAGGTCACCGACGAGAGCGAGCGGCAGGTCTGCTTCGTCGAGACCGACGGCGACGTCCACGCCCGCTTCGACTCCAGGTCCGTGCGGGACGGCGGCCACATCGTGTTGTGGAAGGCCAAGATGTTCGGCGCCCACATCCCGATGTACGTGATCCCGGTAGGGGACCTGTCTCCGGACGGCAAGTGCTTCACCTTCCACTGGGCCGCCGACTGATGGCCAGGCCCACGCTGCGACTCGGCAGCAGAGGCGAAGAGGTCAGGAGGCTCCAGGAGCTGCTGCGCGCCCGTGGCCACCGCGTGCAGGCCGACGGATACTTCGGCGGCTCCACCTACGGCGCGCTGCTGAGCCTCCAGCAGCGCGAGGGCCTGCCTGCCGACGGCGTGGCGGGCGCCACGACGTGGCAGGCGCTCGGTGAGAGCGAGCAGCCCGCGCGACGGGACCTCCACGGCTTGGAGGACCCGGCCGAGTGGAACGTCATGGTGTACATGGCGGGCAACCACAACCTGTCCCACGCCGCCGGGCGTGACCTGGAGGAGTTGCGGGCCGTCCCGTCGCACCACGGGGTGCGGGTGACCGCCTTCGTCAAGCGGCAGGACGCGGGCGGACGCGCCCAGCGCATGGAGATCAGCCCCGGCGGCGGGCCCGACGTGATCGAGGACCTGGCGCCGTCCACGGACTCCGGCCATCCGCAGACGGTCGTGGACTTCGTCCGCTGGGCCGTCCGGCGCGCCCCCGCCAGGAGGTACGCGCTGGTCATCTGGAACCACGGCGGCGGCTGGACCCCCGACGACCTCGACCAGCTCTACACCCAGGTCAGAGGCCGGCCCGTCCGGCCTGACGTCGAGAGCGGCTACGTGCGCCGGGCGCCGCGGACGGCCCTGGCCGAGGGCGAGCCCGCCTTCTCCGAGCTCGCCAGGCTCGCGCAGAGCGCGGAGATCACCCAGGCCGTGTTCACGACGTCGCTGAGCGAGGTACTCAAGCTGCCCAGCGGCCAGGAGCGGGCCATCGCGAGCGACGACGGCACCCTGCACTCGCTGGACACCATCGAGCTGTGCTCCGTCATGCGGCGGATCCACGAGGACCTCGGCCGGCCGCTCGACCTGCTGGGCATGGACGCCTGCCTCATGAGCAACCTCGAAGTCTGCTACGAGCTCCGCGAGCACGTCGGCACCGTGGTGGGCTCGGAGGAGCTCGAACCGAACGAGGGCTGGCCGTACACCGAGATCCTCACCGCCATGGCGGCCGATCCGCACATGGACGCCAGGGAGCTGGGGCGGGTCATCGTGGAGGAGTACCTCAAGTCCTACCGTGGCTCGCACCAGACCGTCACCCAGTGCGCGGCCGACGCGACGCGCATCGAGGAGTTCATGCGCGAGTTCGAGAGCCTGGCCGCCGGCCTGCGGCGTCAGGTGCAGGTCAACAGGTCCGTCGTGGACAGCGTCCAGTCGGTCGCCACCCGCTTCCATCTCGACCGGTCGCTGGTCGACCTGCGTACGCTCTGCCTGGCGCTGGTCGTCGACTCGCGGACCGACCCGACGCTGGCCTCGGTGGCCGACAAGCTGCTGGCCATCCACGGTCCGGGCGGCTTCGTGATCCAGGAGGGCCACCAGGGCGACAAGGTGGAGGGCTGCGGCGGGCTCAGCGCCTACTTCCCGATGGAGCGCACGATCTCGCGCTACTACGCGGACCTCCAGCTCGCCAGGAACACCGAGTGGGACGCGTTCCTCAGAGAGTACGGAAAGGCGCGTGCCATCAGGCGCTGAGAGACCACATGCCGGCGATCCGCCGGCGCCCTTGGGGCTATTGCGGCCCGGGACCGGCCGCAATAGCCCCTACCTTGTACGTCATGGATCCCCTCATCAGCCAACGGGCGCTCAATCGGGCCACGCTCGACAGGCAGTTCCTGCTACGCCGCGCCGGCCTCCCGGTGCTCGACGTCGTCGAGCGCGTCGGCGGTCTCCAGGCGCAGACCCCGCACACCTGGTACACCGGCCTGTGGAGCCGCATCGAGGGCTTCAAGCCCGCCGACGCCGCCGACCTGCTGACCTCGCGCGCGCTGGTCCGCATCGCGTTGCAGCGCTCCACCATCCACCTGGTCACCGCCGCCGACTGCCTGGCCATGCGGCCGCTGCTGCAGATCGTCACCGAGCGCGGCACCAAGGGGGCCTTCGGCAAGCGGCTGCAAGGGGTGGACCTGGCCGAGCTGGCGGCGGCCGGGCGGTCGCTGCTGGAGGAGCGGCCGATGACCTTCGCCGACCTGGGGCGGGCGCTGGCCGAGCGCTGGCCCGCGCACGATCCGCACGCGCTCGGGCAGGGCGTGCGGTGGCTGGTGCCGCTGGTCCAGGTGCCGCCGCGCGGGTTGTGGGGCAAGAGCGGGCCGGTCGCGCACACGAGCGCTGCGTCCTGGCTGGGCCTCGACGTGCCGCCGATGACGGCCGCCGAGCTGGTGCGGCGCTATCTGCGGGCGTTCGGTCCCGCGTCGGTGATGGACGCGCAGACCTGGTCGGGGCTGACGCGGCTGGGCGAGGTGGTGGAGTCGATGGACCTGGTGCGGTTCAGGGACGCGTCGGGCCGCACGTTGTACGACCTGCCGGACGCCGTACGGCCGGCCGAGGACACCCCCGCCCCGGTACGCCTGATGTACGACTTCGACAACCTGTTCCTGTCGCACGCCGACCGGTCGAGGGTGGTCAACGAGACCGGCCTGGCCGGGGCCGCGGGCTTCGCGGGCACGAACGTGGCCCCGCGCGCCATCCTGGTCGACGGCTTCACGGCCGGGGACTGGACGGTCATCCGCGCCAAGGGCGTCTCCACCCTCAACATCCACCAGTGGACGCCGATCTCCGTGCTGGAGGAGGTCGAGGAGGAGGGGCGGCGGCTGCTGGAGTTCCTGGCCCCCGGCGACAAGCATGAGGTCGCGGTCTTCGACCGGCCGTCCAAAACCTGACCCGCGCGGCGGTTGTGCAGTGCAAAACTCGATATTGCAAATGGCAATATGCGAGGTATGTTGGCATTCGTGGCATCCGACCGTAACCAGTCCGCTTCGCTCAGACGTGCCCTGAGCGTGCTGGACCACGTACGCGAGCACTCGGGCCTGTCGCTCACCCAGCTCGCCGAGGCGGTCGGCCTGCCCAAGAGCACGGTGTTGCGGCTGACCGCGCCCCTCATCGAGACCAAGCTGCTCGACCGCGACCGCGGGACGGGCGGCTACCGGCTGGGCCACGGCACGCTCCGGCTCGGCCAGGCCTACCTGGCCACGCTCGACCTGCGCGCGGTCGCCGCCGAGGAGTGCCACCGGCTGATGAGCGAGGTGCGCGAGACCGTGCACCTCGCCGTCTACGACCCGCCGCACGTCGTCTACATCGACAAGGTGGAGAACGAGACGAACGTCCGCATGGCCTCGCGCATCGGCAGCCGCGGCCCCGTTCACTCGACCGCGGTCGGCAAGGCCATCCTGGCCTGGCAGCCCGGCGAGGCCGTCGCCGAGCTGACGCTCGAACCGCGGACCAGGCACACGATCACGGACCCCGAGCGGCTGCGTGCCGAGTTGGCGGACGTCAGGCGCCGCGGCTACGCGGTGGACGACCGTGAGAACGAACCCGAAGTGCGCTGCGTGGCCGCGCCGATCTTCAACCACGACGACGACGTCACCGCCGCCGTCTCCGTCTCCGGCCTCACCTCGCGGGTCACCGCGGCGCGGGTACGGGAGCTGGGGCCGCTGGTGGCGGGGGCGGCGTCGCGAATCTCCAGAAAGCTGGGTAGCCCGAGCCGATGACCGATCTGGTGACCTTCGGTGAGACCATGGCGCTGTTCGCCGCCCGCCGCACCGGGCCGCTGCGTTTCGCCCGCGACTTCGACCTGGGTCTCGGCGGCGCCGAGTCCAACGTCGCGATCGGCGTGGCCCGGCTCGGCCACCGGGCGGCGTGGGCAGGCCGGGTGGGGGCCGACGAGTTCGGCGACCTGATCCGCGCGACGCTGGCGGGCGAGGGCGTGGACGTGCGCGCCATCTCCGACCCTGACGCGCCCACCGGGCTGATGATCAAGGGCAGGCGCACGGCCGACCTGATCGACGTGCGCTACTACCGCAAGGACAGCGCGGGCTCGCGGCTGTGCGTGGCCGACCTCGATCCCGAGCTGATCAGGTCCGCCCGCGTGCTGCACGTCTCCGCGATCACCCCGGCCCTGTCGGAGTCGGCGCGCGCGGCCGTGCGCCACGCGATCATCGTGGCCCGGGCCGCCGGGGTGCTCGTCTCGCTGGACGTCAACTACCGCCGGGCGTTGTGGACGCCCGCCGAGGCGGGGGCCTGGTTGCGGGAGAACCTCGGCGACGTGGACGTGGTCTTCGCGACCGAGGCCGAGGGCCGGCTGGCCGCCGACGCCGAAGGGGCCGAGGAGCTGGCGAAGGCGCTGGCGGCGTTCGGCCCGCGGCACGTGCTGGTCAAGTTCGGGGCCAAGGGCGCCATGGAGCTGACCGGCGGCGTCGTGTGGCGCGCGGAGCCGTACGCGGTGACCGAGGTGGACTCCGTCGGGGCCGGCGACGCCTTCGCGGCCGGCTGGCTGGCCGACTGGCTGGCCGGAGCCGAGCCGGCGGAGCGGCTCAGCACGGCGTGCGCGGCGGGGGCGTTCGCGGTGACCTCCCAGGGCGACTGGGAGAGCCTGCCCCGGCGGGCCGACCTCGGCCTGTTGCGGCAGCCCGCCGACGGCGTCAGCAGATGATCAGGCGGCACGGATCCTGGTGACCTCCCTGCGGTACTGCCGCTTGCCCACCAGCGACCACAACACGCGGGCGGGGAACGGCAGCAGGCCCAGGAACGCCTGCCGCTCCCATGGCGTGGCGTCCTCCAGCAGTGCGCCGAGCTGGATGAGCATCCGGTCCTTGGCCAGGTGGGAGCGGCCGTACTCGCTGAGCGCGTCCCATTCGGGCTTCGTGATGTGCTCCCTGACCAGCGGCAGGATGCGCTCCTCCTCCTGATCCAGGTGGACCACGAGGTCGTCGTGCAGGCGCCGGATCGTGTCGGCGACCCGGTCCCTGACGTCCGCGCCGGCGCCCGCCCGCCAGACGGGCAGCAGCGGCCGCAGCTCCTCGATGCGGGCGGCGACGCTCTCGTGCTGGCGCTCCATGGCGGCGATCAGCTCGGCCTCCAGCGAGACCCGCTCCAGCAGCAGCGGCCAGAGCAGCTTGTCCTCGGCCTCGTGGTGATGGTGCAGCCCGTCGAGGAGCTCGGTGAGGTAGGCGGCCAGCGTGGCGGTCCGCCCGGTGTCACCGGCGGCGACCTGGCGGATGAGCTCCGGCGCGAGCTTCAACTCGCGGCGGAACAGGCGGTGGACGACCACCATCTCCCAGATGGCGGGCTCGTTGTCAGTAGTCACGCGGACCAGCGTGCGGCCTTTGGCTGGTCAACCAGTTGTGCCTCACTGCAACCCGTAGCATGTGGGTCATGAAGCGCCCCGCACTCGGCGAGCTCGAGTCCACGATCATGGACAGGATGTGGTCCTACCGCAGGCCCGCCGTCGTCCGTGACGTCCTCGAAGACCTCCGCCAGGAGCGCGAGATCGCCTACACCACGGTCATGACCGTGATGGACAAGCTGCACACCAAGGGCCTGCTCAAGCGCGAGCCGGCCGGCCGGGCCTACGTCTACGAGCCGATCGCCACCAAGGAGGCCTACACGGCGGAGCTGATGCGCCACGCGCTCGCCGCCAGCGGCAACCAGGCCGCCACCCTGGTCCACTTCCTGGAGCGGCTGACCCCGGAGGAGGCCACCGCGCTGGAGACGGCGCTCCAGGTCGTGCCGCCGAAGGATCGGCGCGCATAGCCGGATCTTTGCCCGAGTCCGTGCCGGCCTTGAGGCCGTCGGGGAAGACCTCGTTCGGGGGAAGGAACGGTGCGATGACAGATGCCACCGGCAAGGGATCCCGGCCGAACGACGAGCGCGAAGTGCTCACCAACCGGCAGGGACATCCGGTCTACGACAACCAGAACCAGCGGACCATCGGCCCGCGCGGCCCCGCGACGCTGGAGAACTACCAGTTCCTGGAGAAGATCAGCCACTTCGACCGGGAGCGCATACCCGAGCGCGTGGTCCACGCCAGGGGCACGACCAGCTACGGCTTCTTCGAGGCGTACGGCAAGCTCGGCGACGAGCCGGTCAGCCGCTACACCAGGGCCAAGCTCTTCCAGGAGGCGGGCAAGCGCACCGACGTGGCCCTGCGCTTCTCCACGGTCATCGGCGGGCGCGACTCGGCGGAGACCGCCCGCGACCCGCGCGGCTTCGCGATCAAGTTCTACACCGAGGACGGCAACTGGGACCTCGTGGGCAACAACCTGGCCGTCTTCTTCATCAGGGACGCCATCAAGTTCCCCGACGTCATCCACTCGCTCAAGCCGGACCCGGTCACCTTCCGGCAGGACCCCAACCGGATCTTCGACTTCATGTCGCAGACGCCGGAGAGCATGCACATGCTCGTCAACCTGTTCAGCCCGCGCGGCATCCCCGCCGACTACCGGCACATGCAGGGCTTCGGCGTGAACACCTACAAGTGGGTCAACCAGCAGGGCGAGACGTCCCTGGTGAAATACCACTGGATGCCCAAGCAGGGCGTGCGGAGCATGACCGAGGCGGACGCCGCGGCCATCCAGGCCGGCGATCTGGGCCACGCCACCAAGGACCTCTTCGAGGCCATCGAGCGCGGCGACCACCCCGAGTGGGAGCTGCTCGTCCAGCTCATGAGCGACGACGAGCATCCGGAGCTGGACTTCGACCCGCTGGACGACACCAAGGTGTGGCCCGAGAACGAGTTCCCCGCCCGGCCCGTCGGGCGCCTGGTGCTCGACCGCAACGTGCAGAACCAGTTCGCCGAGAACGAGCAGTCCGCGTTCGGCACCGGCGTGCTCGTGGACGGCCTCGACTTCTCCGACGACAAGATGCTGATCGGCCGGACGTTCTCCTACAGCGACACGCAGCGCTACCGCGTCGGGCCCAACTATCTCCAGCTTCCGGTCAACCAGGCCAGGAACGCCGCCATCCGCACCAACCAGCGTGACGGCCAGATGACCTACTTCGTCGACACCGCCGGGGAGAGCCCGCACATCAACTACGAGCCGTCGCTGCGCGACGGGCTGCGCGAGGCCGAACTGCCGTATCCGGACGAGATCGGCCCCGTCGTCACCGGCCGGCTCACCCGCCGGCGCCTGCCGCGCACCAACGACTACGCCCAGGCCGGTCAGCGTTACCTGCTGATGGAGCAGTGGGAGCGCGACGACCTCGTGCACAACTTCGTCGGCGCGCTG
Organism: Nonomuraea sp. NPDC002799; assembly: GCF_053592075.1. Classification (NCBI taxonomy): domain Bacteria; kingdom Bacillati; phylum Actinomycetota; class Actinomycetes; order Streptosporangiales; family Streptosporangiaceae; genus Nonomuraea; species Nonomuraea sp. NPDC002799. Next base: position 39,587 of record NZ_JBSFVA010000050.1, on the reverse strand, counting down.
AGGCAGTGCGACCGGCGGGTCGCGGAGCGCATGGTCTGGCACTTCCTGCTCGTCGAGGACAACCTGGGGCTGCGCGTGGGCGAGGGCCTGGGCATCACGCCCGACGAGGTGTCCCACCTGGAGCCGCTGAAGGGCCAGCACCTGACCGATGAGGACCGGGAGCGGCTGACCAAGCTGGGCAGGAACGGCCCCCGCGACGTCGAGGGGCTGAAGATGACCCACTGCGTGCCCAACGAGCGCGCCGGCGGCTGACCTTCAGCGCACGCCCGGCGGCCGGCCCGTGCCCGGCATCGGGGACGAACTGGCCGTCGGGCGGGCGCTCAGAGCAGGCCCGCCGTCGCCAGCAGCTTGCCGATCCGGCCGACCTCCTCGTCGTTCAGCGGGGTCTGCGGCAGCGCGGTCGCCGGGCAGTCGATGACGCCCCGCAGGTGCAGGGCGGCCTTGAACGCCCCGAGGCCCGAGGAGCTGCCGCCCATCCGCGCGCCTCCGACCTTGACGATCTCGAACAGCCTGGCCAGGCGCTCCTGCTCCGCCCGCGCCGCCTCCCAGTCGCCGCGCGAGGCGCAGCGGTACAGCTCGGCGTACCCCTGCGGGTCCACGTTGCCCAGCCCCGGCACCACGCCGTCGGCGCCCATCCACAACGCCGAGTCCACGGTCACCTCGGATCCGGTGAGCACGCTGAACGGCGCCTCTCGCCGCAGGATGACCGCGCGCAGGCCGCCGTCGTCGCCGCTGGAGTCCTTCACCCCGGCCAGGACGCCTTCGGCGGCCAGCCCGAGCAGCAACTCGGCGCTCAGCTTGGTGTGCACGGAGACCGGCAGGTCATAGGCGTAGAGCGGCAGGCCGCCCCGGGCGGCGACGGCCCGGAAGTGGGTGCGGATCTCGTCCGGATGCGTGCGCGTGTAGAACGGCGCCGTCGCCACCAGCCCGGAAACCCCGGCCTCGACCGCGACCCGCACGTGTTCGAGCACCCGGGGGGTCGTCATGTCGATCACCCCGGCCAGCACCGGCACCTGCCCGCCCACGTGCCCGGTCACGGTGTCCAGCACCACCCGCCGCTGCGCGTCCGTCAGGTAGGCCACCTCCGACGACGACCCGAGCACGAACAGCGCGTCCACCCCGCCCGCCAGCAGGTGGTCCACCAGCCGGACCAGCGACGCGGCGTCCACCTCGCCGTCCCTGGTCAAGGGGGTGCACACCGGGGGGATGACACCTGTCAGGCTCATGGGCGCTCCTGGATCAGCTCAAGGTCGGTCGTTCCCGCCGCCACCGGATGATGGCAGTGGAAGAGGTGGTCGTCGTCGGCCCGCGCGGCGGGCCAGGTCTCAGCACACAGGTCATCTGCCCGCCAGCACCGCGTGCGGAACGGGCATCCGCTCGGCGGCCTGGTGGCCGAGGGCACGGCGCCCACGAGCGGGATCGGGTTGATCGGCGAGATCAGCCCGGGGGTGGCGGAGAACAGCGCCCGCGTGTACGGATGCCGCGCGCTCAGCGGCACGGCCTGCGCCGGTGTCTGCTCGACGATCCGGCCCAGGTACATGGTGACCACGCGGTCGCTCATCCGGCGTACCGTCTGGATGTCGTGCGAGACGAACACCAGCGCGAGCCCCAGCCGCTCCTTCAGATCGAGCAGCAGGTTGAGGATCTGGGCGCGCACGGACACGTCCAGCGCGCTGGTGGGCTCGTCGGCGACGACCAGCCCGGGTTCGAGCGCGAGCGCCCTGGCCACCGCCACCCGCTGCCGCTGCCCGCCGGAGAGCTGGCCCGGCAGCGCGTCGGCGACGGCGGCCGGCAGGCCCACCAGGTCGAGCAGCTCCATGACGCGGGCGTCGCGCTCGGCGGGGGTGCCCCGGCGGTGCACGTTGAGCGGGTCGCGCAGCACCTGCCGGATGGGCAGGCGGCGGTTGAGCGCTGTGGACGGGTCCTGGAAGACCATCCCGACGCTCGACCCGACGAGCGCGCGCCGCTCGGGCTCCTTCAGCGCCCACAGGTCACGGCCACGGAAGGTCACGGCGCCGGCCGTCGGCCGCTGCAGGCCGACGAGCACCTTGGCCAGCGTGGTCTTGCCGCATCCCGACTCGCCGACGATCCCGACGGTCTCGCCGGGGCCGACGGCGAGGTCGGCGCCGGTCAGCGCGTACACGCGGTCGCGCGAGAACAGGCCGCCGGAGCGGGCCTTGTGCGTGACGTGCACGTCTTTCAGCTCAAGCACGCTGCTCACTTCCCAGGAGAGCCGGATGGTGGCAGGCCGCCGCGTGGACGGCGTCCCCTTCCAGCACCGGAGTCTCGGTACGGCACACCTCCGTGGCCATCGGGCACCGGTCGGCGAAGCGGCAGCCGGCCGGGAAGTCCGCCGGGGACGGCACCACGCCGGGGATCTGCGTGAGCCGCTCGGCCCCCGTCTCCAGCGACAACACCGAGCCCAGCAGGCCACGGGCGTAGTGGTGGGCGGGCGCGCCGACGACGGCTGAGGTGACGCCGGTCTCGACGATCTGGCCGCCGTACATGACGACCACGCGGTCGGTGACGTCGGCGACCAGCGCGAGGTCGTGCGAGACCAGGATCAGCGCGAACCCCAGCTCGGCGCGCAGCCGCAGCAGCAGCTCGATGACCTGCGCCTGGACGGTCACGTCGAGCGCGGTGGTGGGCTCGTCGGCGACGATCAGCTTGGGGTCGCGGGAGAGCGCCATCGCGATCAGCACCCGCTGCCGCTGCCCGCCGGACAGCTCGTGCGGATAGGACGGCAGCGTGCGGCGGGCGTCGAGGCCGACGAGTTCGAGCAGCTCGGTGGGGGTACGCCGGCCGCCGCGCCGGGTGAGCTGCTTGAGCTGGGCCTTGATGGTCATGGCCGGGTTCAGCGAGGAGAGGGCGTCCTGGTAGATCATCGCCATCTCGTGGCCGAGCAGCCGGCGGCGGGCGCGGCGCGACTCCGCGAGCAGCTCCCGCTGGTCGAAGCGCACGTGACCGCTGACGCGGGCGCCGGCGGGCTGCAGGCCCATGATGGTCAGCGCGGTCAGCGACTTGCCGCAGCCGGACTCGCCCACCAGGCCGAGCACCTCGCCAGGGCGCACCTCGAAGCCGATGCCGTCGACGATGTCCACGCCCTCGGCGAACCCGATCCGCAGCCGCTCCACCACCAGCACCGGCGGCCCCTGCGGCAGCGGGCGGGCGCGCTCGGCCAGCCTGCGGGCGGCCTCGGCCAGGCCGGGGAGCTGGACGACCACGCCGGAGCCCGGCCGGGCCTGCTCGAAGGCGTCGTCCTTCTTCGGCGCCGGCTTGCGGGCGGCCGGGGCGGCCCAGGCGTCGGAGATGCCTTCGGACAGGATGTTCAGGGCGAGGACGGTGATCAGGATCAGCAGGCCGGGGAAGACCGTGGCCCACCAGCCGCCGAGCAGCACCAGGTTCTTGCCGTCGGCGATGACGCTGCCCCAGGAGGGGTTCGGGGGGCGTACGCCGGCGCCGATGAAGGACAACGACGCCTCGAACACGATCGCGTCGGCCACCATCACCGTGCAGAACACCAGCACCGGCGCCGCGCAGTTGATCGCGACGTGCCTGATGAGGATGTACGGCGTGCGGGCGCCGATCACGCGCTCGGCGGCGACGTAGTCCTCGCCGTACTGGGCGATGACGTTGGCCCGCACGACCCGGGCCACGGACGGCATGTAGAGGAAGGCCATGGCCATGACCAGCACCGGGATGCTGCCGCCGAACACGGCCACGAGCACGGCGGCCAGCGCGATGCCGGGGAAGGCCATGATCACGTCGAGCACGCGCATGACGGTCTCGTCCACGGCCCTGCGGGAGGTGGCCGCGACCGCGCCGATGATCGCCCCGGTCACCAGGGCCAGCCCGGTCGCGCCGAGGCCGATGATCAGCGACCAGCGGGCGCCGTACAGGAGCCTGGACAGGATGTCGCGGTTGGCGCTGTCGAGGCCCATCCAGTGCGCGGCGGACGGGCCGCCGCCGGCGGCCTCCTGGAAGTACGGCGAGTGCGGCGCGAGCCACGGCGCGAGCAGCGCGGCCAGCACGACCACCACGATGACGCCGACCGAGAGCCACGACAGCGGCTTCAGCCGGCGCAGGACGACGCCCGGGCGGGTCAGGCGCTCCGTCAGTCCACGTCTCATGCGGCGCTCCTGAGGCGGGGGTTGACCAGCAGGTAGAGGACGTCCACGACGAGGTTGACGACCATGAAGCCGATCGCGATCGTCAGCACCACGCCCTGGACGACGGCCGGGTCGCCGTCGCGCACCGCGTTGATCATGAGCTGGCCCATGCCGGGCAGGCCGTAGATCGTCTCGATCACGACGGTGCCGCCGATCAGGTAGCCGATGCGCAGGCCGAGCACGGTCAGCGGGTTGATCAGCGCGTTGCGGAGCACGTTCCGGCCGACGACCACGATCGGCGGCAGGCCGCTGCCGATCGCGGTGCGGACGTAGTCCTTGTCCAGCTCCTCCACCATCGAGGTGCGGATGATGCGGGTGAGCTGGGCGGCGATCGGCAGGGACAACGACAGGGCGGGCAGGATCATCGACCGCAGCCAGCCGGTGACGGAGTCGGCCGGGTTGATATAGCCGCCCGTCGGGAACAACCCCTCGCCGACGGCCAGCCACTGGATCAGCAGCAGCGCCAGCCAGAACGCCGGCGCGGCCACCCCGATCAGCGACACCATGCGGATCACCTGGTCGGGCCAGCGGTCGCGGAAGAGCGCGCCCGTCACGCCGAACACCAGCGACAGAATCACGGCCACGGCCAGCCCGAGGAACGTGAGCTGCAACGTCAGCGGCAGCGCGGTGGTCACGGACTCGATCACCGGCTTCTTGGTGAGCACGCTGGTGCCCAGGTCGCCCTGGGCCAGGTCCGCGACGAAGCGCACGTAACGCAGCGGGAGCGGGTCCAGCAGGCCGTTCTCCTCCTGGAACCGGTGGATCTGCTCGGGGGTGGGGTTCGCGCCCTGGAAGTAGGCGTACTCCGGTTTGCTGCCGGAGAAGCGCATCACGATGAACACGAACGCCACCACGCCGAGCAGCAGCGGGATCAGGATGAGGAGCCGCCGCAGCAGCATCCTGGCGACGAGGGTCATGTCCTCTTGGCCTGCAGCAGGTTGATGCCCGGGTACGGCTGGGCGCGGACGCCGGAGACCTTCTTCGGGTCCCAGGCGGTCATCAGCTCGTTGTGGACGACGGGATAGAGAATGGCCTGCTCAGCCACCAAGTCCAGATATTTGTGGATTTGCTCTGTCTTCTTGGCCGCGTCCGTCTCCTGACCCGCCTCGTCCATCATCGCGAACAACTTCTTCGCGTCCGCGCTGCCGTCCCAGTGGCTGTACTTCATCCACAGGCCGCCGGGCACGTAGTTGTAGTGCAGGATCAGGTCGGCGTCCATGCCGAACTGGTTGGGGTTCGAGGCCGCCGCCACCGCCTGGTAGTCCTGGAACTGGTCCATCTTGGTGAACAGCGCCGCCGTGTCCTGCGGCTCCAGCGTGGTCTTGACGCCGACGGCCTCCCAGGAGGAGGCGATGGTCGGTAAGCAGTCGGCGATCCAGCTCACGTTGACCGCCATGAGGTTGATCGTCAGGTCAGTGACGCCCGCCTCCTTCAGCAGCGCCTTGGCCTTGCCGGGATCGTAGTCGTAGACGACCGAGGCCCGTTTGTGGTCGGGGTGGCCCTCGTTGAGGAAGGAGCTGGAGGCCGTGCCGTGGCCCTTGAGCGCCACGTCGATCATCTTCTGCTTGTCGATCGCGTAGTGCAGGGCCTGGCGCACCCGTACGTCGTCGAAGGGCTTGGCGGCCGTGTTGAACATCAGGAACAGGTGGTTCATGCCCTTGCCGCCCTCGACCGTCAGGCCCTGCTGCTTGAGCTGCTCGACGTTGGCGTACGGGATGTTGTCGGCGATCTGCGCCTCGGCCGAGCCGCCGGAGATCTTGGCCACCCGCGCCGCGGCGTCCACGATCGTCAGCCAGTTCATCTTCTTGACCGCGGCCGGGCGCGGGCCGTTGTAGCCGTCGAACGCCTCGAACGAGGTGTTGGACTTGGGGTTGTGCGCGGCCTGCTTGTAGGGGCCCGAGCCGACGGCCTTGCCGCTCTTGGCCTGGTCCCACGCGCCCGCCTGGCTGAACACGTGCTTGGGCATGATCTTGGCGATGGTCAGCCTGGGCGCGGCGTCCGGGAAGGGGAACTTGAAGACCAGCTCCACGCTCCGGTCGTCCTTCTTCTTCACCTCCTTGAGCCAGGACTTGAAGAAGTTGCCGGTCAGGACGTTGTCGGGGCCCAGGATCCGCTCGAAGGTGAACAGGACGTCATCGACGGTGACCGGGCGGCCGTCGTGCCACGTGGCGCCCTCCCGCAGGGTGAACGTCCACGAGGTCGCGTTCAGGTCGGACGGCAGCGCGGTGGCCAGCGCCGGGTACGGCTCACGCGTGATCGGATCGGTGTCGAGCAGCCCTTCGTAGACGTGGTTGATGCCGGCCATCGCGAAGGCCGACGCCGTCTGCGTGGGGTCCCAGCTCTGGTCGTTGCCATAGCCGATGACGGCCGTGATCAGGTCCTTGTCGGATCCGGCACCGACCGACCCGGTCGAGGCCGGGCCGCCGGAACAGGCGGAGAGGGTGGTCGCGATCAACGCCGCCGCACCCGTCGCTCCGCTGTAACGCAGGAAGTCGCGGCGGCTGAACTCAGAGCTCACGGGTGCCTCCTGGCGAAAGATAGATGCACAAGTCCGCACCTTCCGGGCCGCTTCTGCTCCCGAAAGATAGAACGTGGGACATCCCATGTCCTATGTTGTGCGTAGGGTGGACGCTAAGTGCTCTCCCCGCCTGAGGTCAACAGAAGATTTCCGGAATGTTACCAACGATGAAAGGATTTTCCATGACCACTGTCCCGCGTCCGGCGCGCCCGAGCCGCGCCGTCGAGGCCCAGGAGGGCGTCAAGGACCTGATCGTCCGACGCGGGCTGGTGGCCGGGGATCCCCTGCCCACCGAGTCCGAGCTCATGGAGGAGCTGCGCGTCAGCCGTAACTCCATCCGGGAAGCGCTGAAGGCCCTGCAGGCGGTCGGCATCGTGGACATCCGGCACGGGTTCGGCATGTTCGTGGGCCGGATGTCCCTGGCCGGGCTGGTGGACGAGCTGGCCTTCCACAGCCGCATCACGCTGCAGAACGGCGCGCACCACCTGGCGCACCTGGTCGAGATCCGCGAGATCCTGGAGAGCGGCCTGGTCGAGCGGCTGATCGAGCTGGGCGCCGAGACCGACCTGACGCCGATCACCGACGTGATGGCCAGGATGGAGGCCGAGGCGGAGGCCGGCCTGGTCTCCCCCGAGACCGACCGCCTCTTCCACGAACTTCTCTACCGGCCGCTCGGCAACCCGCTGGTCAGCCAGCTCCTCGGCGCGTTCTGGGACGTGTACTACCAGTTGCGCGACGCCCTCGGAGCGCCTGACGAACCGGCGGCCGACGTGGCCAGGCGGCATCGCGACATCTACACGGCGGTCATCGCGCGCGACCGGGCCGCCGCCGTGGCCGCCGTGCACGCCCACTTCGACGGCGTCCGCAACCGCGTGGCCAGGATCGGCGGCTGACTGTTCCGTCGTGGAGTCGCATCCCCCACCGCTCCGCAGGCCGTGCCCACGGCGTCCGGCTCGTGCGCATCCCTCACCGCCGCGCAGGCCGTGCCCACGGCGTCCGCCTCGTGCGCGTCCCCACCGCCGCGCAGGCTGTGGCCGTGCCCCGAGCGTGTCCTAGGCTGAGAAGATGGCCGAGATCGCCGTCCCGGACGGCTCGTGGAGGTTCAACGGCGAGATCCTGCGCATCGTGCCCGGCAGCGACAAGGACGTGCACGATCTGCGCAAGACCCTGGGCGAGGTGGTCGTGCCGCTGGAGGCGATCGCGGGCGTGTCGTTCGAGCCCGCGCGCAAGGGCGGTCACCTGCGCCTGCGCCCGCGCAAGGGAGCCGACCCCCTGTCCGACGCGGTCGCCGGCTCGCTCGGCCCGCCCGCCGACCCTTACCGGCTGGCGATCCCCAAGACCCGGGTGGGCGCGGCCGAATACTTCGCCGACGAGATCCGCGACACCCTGCTCGTCTACCAGACGCCCAGCGGCCCGTGCGAGGGCTACCTGATGCCCGGCCCCTCCGTGCCGATCTCGGGCACGGCCGGCGACGGCACGGCGGTCTTCGACGGAGAGCGCGTGCGCCTGGAGTGGAACGGCTTCGCCGGCAGCGAGAAGGAGAAGGCCGGGCCCCAGGAATATCCGCTGTCCGATCTGACCGGCGTGGAGTGGAAGCCGCAGTCGGGCATGAGCTACGGGACGCTGCGCTTCCGGATCAAGGGCGAGGGCCCGGCCCAGCCGCCGCAGAAGGATCCGCGCTGCGTGTCCTGGGGCATCCAGCGCTTCGGCGGCGCCACGGCCCTGGTCGCCGCGGCCGTGCTGGCCCGCCTGCCGCGCGACGTGCCCGAGCCGCCCGCTCTCCCGCCGGTCTCCGACGACGTGCACGACGCGGTGCTGCGCCGCCTGGCCGAGCTGGGCGAGCTGCACCGCTCCGGCGTGCTGACCGACGAGGAGTTCGCCACGGCCAAGCAGGCCATGATCCGCCGCCTTTAGGATTCCTGACCCACCACGGCGCTGACAACACGAAAGCCCACCGGTTCGGTGTACCGGTCGTCGGTCTTTGCGATATCGCTCAGCCAGCCATGCGGCGGTCTCGGGGGAGGAGCTGAATCCGAGGAGGTAGTAGGTCTGTCGGGCGAGGAGGAGGCCAGCCTCTGACTGGCGATCGGCGCGTTCCGCAGCCGCCTGGAGGTGTTGCGAGAGGTGGCGCCGTTCCTCGGTACTGAGTGTCGGCCCTGCCGGGGAGCCTCTTGGTGGGCCAACACAGGGCCCGTTGTAGGGCCGCGTATGAGCTCCGCCCCCTCGCGGCCGTTGTGCTGCTGGTGGGAGCCGGTATGGGTGGACCGGTGTTTCCTCAGCCTCGCCCTGCAGGCGAGAGGGGATGAGTTTTCGCCGTTGCGGCGGCGATGGAGCCAATATCGGGGATCAACCGGGGCGAAACGGCGGCCGGAACACGAACAGCGCATCCCTTGTGATCAAGGAATGCGCTGTTCGGGATTGCTGTGCGCCGCCAGGGACTCGAACCCCGGACCCGCTGATTAAGAGTCAGCTGCTCTAACCAACTGAGCTAGCGGCGCAACACGTGTAACTGTATCAGCCGACACGCGGTGCCCGCACATCACCCGAGCCGGCCGGCCAACCGCTCGTAGGCCCCCACCACGAGGTCCCAGAAGCCCTTGACGTCCAGCGAAGTGGCCACCCAGGCGTTCGCCCGCCGCTCCCCCACGGTGAAGTCCGTCACCGTCATCCCCCGCGTGAACGCCCCGGCCGTCTCCACGTTCACCACGGCGGGAACGCAGGTGAACAACGACGGATCCAGCACGTACGCCACCGCGCACGCGTCATGGATCGCGGGCCCGCCGGCGGCCGTCACCACCCCGTACGACTGCGCGGCCGGCACCAGCAACCCCGCCAGCCGGCCCAGTGGCCGCATGCGGTCGAGCACGGCCGAGGTCACCAGGGCCGACAGGGTCACGTCGAGCCCCAGCATCGTGACCGTCCATCCGGCGTCGAAGACGATGGCCGCCGCCTCGGGGTCGGCCAGCATGTTGAACTCGGCCGCCGGGTTGTGGTTGCCCCGCGTGTACGAGCCGCCCATGATGACCAGGTCGCGGGCCCACTCCACGATCCGGGGCTCCCTGCGTACGGCGAGGGCGACGTTCGTCAGGGGCCCGATGGCCACCAGCGTGATCTCGCCGGGCGCGGCCCGCAGCGTCTCGATGATGAAGTCGACCGCGTGCCCGTCCGACGGCCCCCGCTCCGGCGCGGGCAGCACCACGTCGCCGAGCCCGGAGGCGCCGTGCACGTGGGCGGCGCGTACCGTCTGCCGCAGCAGGGCTCCGGCGCTGCCCGGCGTCACCGGAACGTCCCCCAAGGCGAGGAACTCCCTGAGCGCCAGCGCATTGGCCGTGGTCAGCGGCAGATCGACGTTTCCGCCCACCGTGGTGATCCCCACCACGTCGATTGCGGATCCCGCCGCGAGAGCCAGCGCCAGCGCGTCATCGATGCCGGGATCACAGTCAATCAGAACCTTTTTCACAAAAAGGGAGGATACGCATGGATCGGGCCGGGCAGTTCCCCCAAAGCTGCCCGGCCCGATCGGCGGCGGTCCAGGCCGACGCTTTCCCCCAAAAGTGTCGGCGGTCCCGCACTAGCGAACCGCGGTCCCCCTCCGCGTCCGCATCGGTGAAGGTCTTCTGGTCTCTTGACCTGCTACAACGCTACCGAGACGAATGCAACGGTCGCGTCATAACGGGGTCGAATATCTGTTTAATCCCATCTACGGAAGCTCCAACCGCACCTCCGTACCCTCCTCCAGAGACCTGCTCACCGTGCAGTACTTCTCGTGCACCCGCCCCGCCACCGCCCGGAACACCTCGTCCGCCGCATCGGACGGCAGCTCCACGTCATAGGTGATCGTCACGGGCCCGAGCCGGTTCGGCTCGACCTTCTCGCTGCCCACCGTCATCGCCAGCCGGACGAGGCGGTGCCCGCGCTGGGCGGTCAGCGGCTCAACGGTCACGATGTTGCAACCGCCCACCGCCGCGAGCAGCAACTCGACCGGGCTGAACGCGCCGTCCTCGTCCCCGCTCCCGATCCGCACCTCGGCCCCGCGGCCGTTCGTGGCCCGGAAACCACCGTCTTCAGTCCGTTCGACACGCACGTTAGCCATGTTTCAGACCCTACTCAGAAACCTCTCATGTTCATTCAGGATCGTGGAGTCATGGCTAGCGAGGCGAATGCCAATCAGGGGCCACTGCTCTTCTGGTGCGGTGTGGCGGTGGCCGAGTTCGGCGCGATTCAACCAGGGTTCGGCTATCCGTGGCGGCCCACCGCCTATGCCGCCGCGGCGCTGCTCGTGGCGCTCGGCGTGGTGAGCGTCAAGGCGGCCGACTATCTGCGCACCGAGGAGGCCAGGCAGCGGCTGCGCCTCGGCAGCTACCTCGCGGGCGCGCTGCTGGTGGCCCATCAGTTCAGTTCCACGGCCTACGTCACGGGGCTGAGCCGGGTGGGCTCGCTGCTCCTGTACGCGATGGCGGCGGTGATGGCGGTCTGGAGCCACCAGGTGCCGCCGGCCACCCGGCCGACCGTGCTCATCGCCACCGGCATGGACCTCGGCGCCCTGCGGGTGCACCTGGCCGGCGCGGCCGACACCGTGACCGTCTACCGGACCAGCCGCGTCACCGACGAGCTGCGCGACCTGGAGGCCCGATACGGCCTCATCCTCATCGTGGGCGAGGAGCACGACCCACGGGTCAAGGAGCGCATCAGCGCCTCGGGGTTGAGCCGTGAGATTCCCGACATCGCCGAGCGCGATGTGGTCGTGGCCGGCCCGCGGCCGTTCAAGCGGTACGTCGGCGGCGCCCTGTCACGCCTTGCCATCCCAAGATCACAGATTCATTTCAGATCAGGGCAGAAGGTTTAGGCCCGCATTACGCCCCGTCTGCAACGGTGGGTCGCGGACAAGGAGGCAAGGTGACGACTTTCCCCGGAACCGCCCGTGCCGAGATGGTCATGGGCATGCCGGTCAGCGTGGACATCCGCACGGCGCTCCCCGCTCGCGAGCTGACACCCCTGCTGGATGACGCGTTCGCCTGGTTGAGGTGGGTTGATGACACCTTCAGCCCGGTCAAGGAGGACAGCCAGATCGGGCGGCTCAACCGCGGCCGGACCATCAGGCAGATCCCCGAGCTCATCGAGGTCCTCCACCGCTGCGCAGAGCTCAGCGAGGCCACCGGCGGCTGGTTCGAGCCCCGCATCAACGGCGTGACCGATCCCTCCGGCTACATCAAGGGCTGGGCGCTGGAGCGGCTCTCCCGGGCGCTGTCCAACGCGGGCGCGGGCGACCACCGCCTCACCGCCGGCCACGACATCAAGGTGCGCGGCTCCGCCGCCCCCGGCAGACGCTGGCGCATCGGCATCCGCGACCCGCGCACGGACGTCATCCGCAAGGTCGTCTTCGCCAACGAGCTGGGCGTCGCCACCTCGGGCGGCGCGCCCATCGTCAACCCGCACACGGGCGAGATCCAGCAGGAGCTCGGCTCGGTCACCGTGATCGGGCCCGACCTCGGCCTGGCCGACGGCTACGCGACCGCCATCTACGCCATGGGACCGCTGCCGGCCCGGCGGTTCGCCGCCGATCTCGGCGCGTCCGGCCCGTACCAGACGATGATCATCGGGCGCGACGGCCAGGAGGTGAGCACGCCCGGCCTCGCCGCCTACAGCGGCGCGGAGGCCAAGCTGGCCGGTTAGGTAAGGGCCGAGCGACCCGGGCAGGCGGCCAAGCCGGCCGATTCGGCCGGGGTCAGGCCGCGATCGGGCAGGCGGCCAGGCCGGCCGGTCAGGCCAGAGTCAGGCCGCCTGGCCTGGGCAGGCGCCGGGAGTCCGGCGCCTGCCCAGGTCAGGCGTCGGGATGCTGGCGCAGATACTCGACGTAGACGGGGCGCAACGCCTCGCCCAGCTCGCCCTCACCCGCGGCGAGGGCATCGCTGAGCAGCGCGGAAACCCTGGTGAGGTCGGCACCGGTCTCGTTCGCGTGACCGCTGGCGGCCTCGGCGGCCGGGATCACCTTCAACAGGTCCCAGAGAAACCCCAGGTCCCCATGACGTACGGCGTAACGCACCGCCCGATCGTGCAACTCGGCGGCGGGCAACGATTCGAGCTCGTTCGTGTTCATCTCGGTCCCTCCCTGGACCCCTACTCCCCTCGTTGAGCCGCCGATAACCGATGACTACGCACAGTGACCGACGGACATCGGCCTGGCTGCGCCTCTATCGCAGTGCCGTCGTGAAGTGGGAGGATCCACCAGCGTGAGATTCATCATCAGAACCATTGCGGCGGCAGTGGCCCTCTGGGTCGCCATTCAGCTCGTCGACGGCATCGGCGTCAGTGCCCCCACCAACTCGGCCAGATACTGGGGCGTCCTGCTGGTCGTCGCCCTGATCTTCGGCGTCATCAACGCGATCGTCAAGCCCATCGTGAAGGCCCTGGGCTGCGCGATCATCGTGCTCACCCTGGGCCTGTTCCTGCTCGTGATCAACGCGGCCATGCTGCTGCTGACGAGCTGGATCGCCGGTCAGTTCGACATACCGTTCCACGTCGACAACTTCTATCCGGCCGCGTTCTGGGGCGCGATCATCATCAGCGTGGTGAGCTGGCTGCTGGGCCTGTTCATTCCCGACAACGACTGATCGTCCATGCTGCTCGACGGTGCCGGCCTGACCTGCGCGCAGGTCCACGCGGCCGCGTACGAAGGGGCCCGGGTCACGATCGACTCCGTTGATCGGGCCCGGGCCGCGTGGGCCACCGCCCAGGGCCTGACCGGCCCGGTGTACGGCCGGAGCACCGGTGTCGGCGCCAACCGGGACGTCCCGGTCGAGGGGGCCGGTCACGACCTGCTGCGCAGCCACGTCTGCGGGGCCGGCCCGCCGGTGGAGCCGGCCCGTGCCAGGGCGATGCTCGTCGTCCGGCTCAACCAGCTCCTGGCGGGCGGGTCCGGTGTCGACCCCGGCCTGCTCCCGGTGCTCGCCGACGCGATCAACAACGGCTTCACCCCACCGATCCGCACGTACGGCGCCATCGGCACCGGCGACCTCACGGCCCTGGCCACCACGGCTCTGTGCCTGCTCGGCGAGCTCCCCTGGGACCACGAGCCCCCACGCTCGGACACCGCTCCCGAGCCGCCCCGCTATGCCCTGGCGTCGGGTGAGGCGTTGCCGTTCATCAGCTCGGGCGCCGCCACCCTGGCCGACGCCGCCATCGCCTGCCACCGTCTGCGCCTGCTGCTGGACGCCGCGATCGACGTCGCCGCGCTGTCGTTCACCGCCGTGGACGCCTCGGCCGAGCCGCTGGCCGCCGCCGTCCACGAGGCCCGCCCGCATCCCGGCCAGGCCGTCGTCGCCACCCGCCTGCGCACCCTGCTCACCCAGGCGCCGGCCGGCCGCATCCAGGATCCGTACGGCTACCGCGCCTTCGCCCAGGTGCACGGCGCCGCCCTCGACGTCCTCGACCGGACCGTCACCACCATCGAGACCGACCTGAACGCCGCCACCGAGAACCCGCTCTTCGCCGGCTCCCTGGCCTGGCACAACGGCAACTTCCACACCGCCCCCGTGGCGCTGGCGCTGGACTCCCTGCGGGCCGCGCTGGTGCAGACCGCGCAGCTCAGCACGGCCAGGCTGGCCACCCTGATGGACCCGGCCTACACCGGCCGCCACCCGTTCCTCGCCGACCGGCCGGGCGCCTCGGGCGCGCTGATCCTGGAGTACGTCGCCCAGGACGCCCTCGCCGAGCTGCGCCACCTCGCGACGCCGGTGACCACGGGCACCGCGGTGCTCTCACGCGGCACCGAGGATCACGCGGGCTTCGCCACCCAGGCCGCCCGCCACACGCTGCGCTGCCTGGAGCCGCTGGAGATCGTGCTCGCCTGCGAGCGCACCGCCGCTCTCCGGGCCTTCCACACCCCCGAGCCGGACCGCCCGCTGACGACCGCCCTGGCCGACGCCCGCCACGCCCTCACCACGTCGACCCCCAAGCCACCGACCCACACCCCTTGAGGCCGTCATCGGACCCGGGCCACCGACCCCCGCTCCCGGAGGGTCGGGGCCTGGACGACGCGCCGTCTCCGGGCGCCGCCGTCGGCCGCCGCCGCGATGAGCCGCACCGCCGACCGGACGATGCCGTCGATGTCCCAATCGACCGTCGTCAGCCCCGGCGTGAGCAGCCCCGACATCGGATAGCCGTCGTAGCCCATCACCGACACGTCCCCCGGAATCGACAGCCCCAGCTCCTGCGCCGCCGCGTAGACCCCGTAGGCGATCGAGTCGGCGAAGCAGAACACGGCGCTCGGCTTGCGGTCGGTCAGGATGCCGCGGGCCGCGGAGGTGGCCCCGGCCAGGCCATGGGTCGCGGTGGCCACCTCGATGTCCAGGCCCAGCCGGTCGGCCTCGGCCGTGACGTGCACGTCGGCCGGCCGGTCGGGCGTGCTGGGCCGGGTGGAGGTGAGCACGGCCAGACGCCGGTGCCCCAGATCGCGCAGATGCTCCAGGGCCAGCGTCACCCCGAGCCGGTTGTCGAAGATGACCTCACCGGCCGTGCCCGCCAAGGAGTCGCCGATCGCGACCACCGGCAGGGACTCGCACAACTCGGGCCAGAACGGGGCCGCGGGATCGAGCGGCTGGACGATCATGCCGTCCACGCGCTGGTCGCGGAGCTGCTGCGCCAGGGCGCGCTCCCGGTCCGGATCGCCCACGGCATCGAGGATCAGGGCGTAGCGGTCTTTCTCCCGCAGACCCCTGCTGATCCCGACCGCCAGCGACTGCTGCCACAGGTCCTCCAGGGAGCCGCAGAGCAGGCCGATCATGCCGGTGCGCCCGCTGGCCAGCGCTCTGGCGATCGGATCGGCCTCATAGCCGAGCTCGGCCGCCGCGGCGCGCACGCGCTCCATGGTCTCCTCCGAGACCTGCATGCCGCGTAGCGCGTAGGAGACAGCCGCCGGTGACAGGCCCGTGGCCTGGGCCACCTCACGGATCGTGGCTCTCTTGCGAGGCATTCAGCCACCCTATTGGGTCGCACCGACAGAAGCGGTGCTCCCGCCATGAGCTCGTCGGGATTGCCTGCTCAAGGGGGGACCCGCTCATCAGCCTCCATTGTGCCGTGCCGCGTGCCGAGCGGTGGCACCGGTCGGCGGCGATCCGCCCGTGGCGGGCAAACCGTTGACAATGTGGTGGTGAAGCGGTTCACTGAAACGTATCACTGAAACGGTTCACACGGTTGACTTCCCTGCGTGGCCGGTTTACCTGTAATGTTAGTAGGAAATGAGGGGAGGTGTGATCGTGTCCGTCGACGTCCATCAGCATCTGTGGACCGGCTCGTTCATCGACGCGCTGCGCGCCCGCACCTCGCCGCCGTACCTCGACGGCTGGACGCTGATCCTCGACGGCGAGCCGCCCTACGAGGTCGATCCCGCCGACCACGCGGATCGCGACACCGCCGGACTGGAGCTGGCGCTCGTGTCGCTGTCGTCGCCGCTGGGCATCGAGTTCCTGCCGCCCGAGGAGTGCTGGCCGCTGCTCGACGCCTACCACGGCGGCTCCCTCGCGCTCGGCGCGCCCTTCGGCGTCTGGGCGGCCACCTGCCACAGCGAGCCCGACCCGGAACGGCTGGCCAAGGACCTGGACAGAGGGTGCGCGGGACTGCAGATCCCCGCGACCGCCGTGCCCGACGACCGGCTGCTGGAGGTGCTGACCGACCGGGACCTGCCGCTGTTCGTGCATCCGGGTCCGGCCGCCCCGGCCGCCGGCACGCCGCCGTGGTGGCCCGCGCTGGTGCCGTACGTGCAGCAGATGCACGCCGCCTGGCACTACTTCCACGCCGTCGTCCGCCCCCGGCACCCGAGGCTGCGCGTGTGCTTCGCGCTCCTGGCGGGCCTGGCGCCGCTGCACTCGGAACGCCTGATCGCCAGGGGCGGCCGCGGCCGCGGCCAGGTCGATCCCGGCTTCTTCGTGGAGACCTCCTCCTACGGCCCGCGCGCGATCGATGCGATCGTCCGCGAGCTGGGCATCGACGTCGTGGTCAACGGCTCCGACGCCCCCTACGCCACCGCACCCGATCCTGGACTGGGCGCGGCCGCCGGCCACGCCATCAGGACCGTCAACCCCCGTCGTCTACTCAGCCGGAAGGAGACTCGTACGTGAGCACGAACCAGATCCAGGACGGGGGCACCTGTGCCCGACTCCCGGAACGCACACTCGACAAGCGTGAGCTGCGCGACCTGGTGAACGACCTGGCCGCCAACCCGGAGGAGTGGCGCGAGCAGGTGGAGTTCCCGGCGGACGGCGGGCGGCACTACGCCTCGCTCTACCGCGACGCCTACGTGGACGTCTGGTTGTTGTGCTGGCGCCCCGAGGACGACACGGGCTGGCACGACCACGACATCTCCTCCGGCGCCGTCCACGTGGTGCAGGGCACCCTGGCGGAGTGCAACCCGCGCATCGGCGGCGAGCACCTGGAGACGCTGGTGACGGAGGGTCAGTCGTTCTCGTTCGGCCCCGACCACATCCACCGGCTCAACGGCGCGGTCGACAACAGCGTCTCGATCCACGCCTACTCGCCGCCGTTGTGGCGGCTCGGGCAGTATTCGATCGACGGCACCGGCGTCATGCGCCGCGTCTCGGTCAGCTACGCCGACGAGCTCAGGCCGCTGGACGACGCCGTGGTGGCCTGAGGACACAACAACTTCCGCAGGGCTCCACGTCGGGCAGGGTGATCCACAGACAGCAGGTCCTGCGGAAGAAGGCGTCGCCGGCGGGCTCGACCAGCCCGTCCACCGGCGGGCCGAGCTGCCGCAGCAACTCCATGTAGTCGCCGGGCACGATGGACGTCAGAGGATGGGCGAACGCCTCCGCCGTGGATCCCCACAGCGTGCGCTCGCCCACCTTGGCCAGAGCGCTGATCGCCTCGACCAGCGGTCGTTGCGACTCGGCCAGCGCGTCGCCGATCGCGCCGGCCCCGGAGCTCCAGCTCACCCGCGTGGCCGCGATCGTCACGCCGGCCCCGGACACCTTGAACCAGGTGTCCGCGAGCCGCATGATCGGCACCCGGCCGTCCAGCGCCCACCCGAGCGCCATCGGCATGGTGTGCCAGTAGCCGTAGGTCTTCCAGAACAGCGCCGCGCCGACGTGGTGTGGCGCGTTCCAGCGCCCGGCCGTCTCGGCGATCAGCTCGTCCAGCAGGGTGTACGGCTCCCGCAGCAGCTCGGCGACCGGAGTCCAGCTCTCGTCGGGCTCGATGACGAGGCCGGGCTCCACCCCGATCACCCCGCCGCGCCCGTCGGCAAGGCGCTGGAGCGTCTCGGTCAGCACGCTGAAACCCCCTAAGAGTCGCCCTTGCCCAAAGTAGCAGGGCGACCGGCCAGCCAACCGGCCGCGATCTGCAGCACGAGCACGCCCAGCCCGGCCAGCAGCGGCGCCGACCAGCCGCCGGAGAGCTGCCGCAGGAGCCCGAACAGCAGCGGCCCCACCGCCGCGATCACGTAACCGACGGACTGGGCCACGGCTGACAGCGCCGTCACGGTGGCCGGGTCGGCCGGCCGCAGCGCGATGATCAGCAGCGCCAGCGCGAACGAGGCGCCCTGCCCGATCCCCAGCACGATCATCCACAACCAGGGGGCGGCCATGGGGGCCAGCAACAGGCCGAGGTATCCCAGCACGGTCAGCACGCCCGCCCCGACCACGTAGGACACCTGCGACTCCCGCCGGCCGGCCAGCATGGGGACCGCGAGCGAGGTGACGACCTGGACCAGGTTGGTCAGGCTGAGCAGGTATCCGGCCTGGTCGGCGGGGAGGCCGGACTCGACGAAGATCGTCGGGAGCCAGGCCAGCATGACGTAGAACGTCAGCGACTGCAGACCCATCAGCGCCGTCACGTACCAGGTCACCCTGCTGCGCAACACCGTGCCGAACGGCCTGGGCCCGTTCTGCGCCCCGGCCGGCCGGCGGATCGCCTGCGGCAGCCAGAGCAGCGCCGCCGCCAGCGCGGGCACGGCCAGCAGCACCGAGACGCCGCGCCAGCCGAACCCCGTGGCCCGTTCCAGCGGGATGACCGCGCCGGAGGCGATGGTCGCGCCGGCCACCACCGAGGAGACGTACACGCCGGTCAGGAGGTTGACCCGGGAGGGGAAGTGCTGCTTGACGACGCCGGGCATGGAGACGTTCATGACGGCGATCGCGGTGGCGGCGAGGGCGGAGCCGAGGTAGAGCGCGGGCGCGCCGTCGAGAGCGCGCAGCGTCACGCCCGCCGCGATGACGAGCAGGCCCGCGAGCAGCGTGCGGTCGAGCCCGACGCGGCGCGCGAGCAGCGGCGTGACCGGCCCGAACACCCCCAGGCAGACCACCATGACGGTGGTGATCGCGCCGCCGCCGGCGGGCGAGAGTCCGACGTCGTCCATGATCTCGTCGAGCAGCGGGGAGACGCCCGCGATGGCTGGGCGCAGGTTGAGCGCCGCCAGGACGAACCCGGCCACGAGTAAGGCGGATCTGAACGACATAGGGGAACACTCTCGCACAGCGTCCTGACAACGTTGTCTGCCCGTGCCGAGTGAGAAATGATCCAGACGTGAGACCGACCATGAAGGACGTCGCCTCCGCAGCGGGCGTGGCGCTCAAGACCGTCTCGCGGGTGGTGAACGGGGAGCCCGGCGTGCAGCCGGCCACGGCCGAGCGGGTGCGCGCGGCCATCCTCCGGCTGGGCTACAGCCGCAACGAGAGCGCGCGGGTGCTCCGCCGGGGCACGACGTCCACCATCGGGCTGGTCATCGAGGACGTCGCCGACCCCTTCTACGCCGGGCTGGGCCGGGCCGTGGAGGAGGTGGCCATCGAGCACGGCTGCCTGCTGCTGAGCGCGTCGTCCGGGGAGGAGCCGGGCCGGGAGCGGGAGCTGGTCGAGACGTTCTGCGCGCGCCGGGTGGACGGGCTGATCATGGTGCCCGCCGGCGGCGATCACACGTACCTGCGGCCGGAGCTGGCGGCGGGCACGCCCGTCGTGTTCGCCGACCGGCCGCCGGGAGCGGGGATCGACCTGGACACCGTGCTGACCGACAACGTGAACGGGGCCGAGCAGGCGGTCCGCCACCTGCTGGGTCACGGCCACCATCGGATCGCCTTCCTCGGCGATGACCCGGCGATCTTCACGGCCGCCGAGCGGCTCCAGGGTTACCGCGAGGCGCTGGGCGGGCTGTTCGACCGGCGGCTGGTGTCGATGCGCGCGCCGGCGGCGGAGACGGTGCGCGCGGACCTGTCCCGCATGTTCGCCCTGGACCAGCCGCCGACGGCGCTGTTCACCGGCAACGGCCGCTACACGGTGACCGTCCTGCGGGCGCTGCGCGGGCGGCGGGTGGCGCTGGTCGGGTTCGACGACTTCGAGCTGGCCGACCTGCTCGACCCGGGCGTGACCGTGGTGGCGCAGGACCCGTCCTGGATGGGGCGGGTGGCGGCCGAGCTGCTGTTCCGCCGGCTGCGCGGCGACTCGGGGCCGCCGGAGCACATCCAGCTCCCGGTCCGGCTCATCTCCCGCGGCTCCGGCGAGATCTCACCGTACGGGCTGCATTGACCGGCCCGTCCCAAGCTGACGCGGACCCTCCCAAACTCATCCGGTCTCCCCTAGCTCACCCGGCCCCTCCCAAGCGCACGCGGCCTTCCCGAGCTCACCGCCGTGGATCCGGCGTGAGTCCGGCGGGCGCCGGGCGCAGCGCTTTGGCCAGCGCCAGCGCCACCAGCACGCCGGCGCCGCCGGCCACCGCGATGGCGTGCCCCGGCGCGATCACCTCCCCCAGCCCGCCGACCAGCGCCGCCCCGGCCGCCTGCCCGGTCATCAGCCCGGACGACTGCAGCCCGAACGCCTGCCCCCGCACCTCCTCGGGCACCGAGTCCACGAACCGCCGCTGCAACCCGAGCTGGTAGGCCAGCCCCGCGGTCGCCACCGCCGCCAGCACCGCGGCCCACCCGATCCCCGGCGCGAGCGCGAAGCCCAGCCAGGGCACCCCGAGCAGCACCGCCAGCGGCAACGACAACCGCTCACGCAACGCCGGCGCCGCGAACCGGCCCACCGCGAACTCCCCCGCCGCCATCCCCGCGGCCGCCGCCGCGAGCACCATCCCCGCCTGCCCCTGCCCGCCCAGGTAGGGCACGACCATCGCCTCGGCCCCCGCCACGCACACGCACGGCAGCCACGCCGCCAGCAGCAGCCCGCGGACCTGCCCGTCGGCCAGCAGCCGCCGGTTCACCCGCAACGTCTCGCGCACCGCCCCGCCCCCGGCCGTGCCCCGCGCGGGCCGGTGCGGCAACCCGGCCCGCAACACCACGGCGGCCACCACGGACAACGCCGCCGTCACGGCCAGCGCCCCGGACGGCCCCGCGAAGGCCAGGAACGCGCCCCCGGCCGCCAGCCCGACGATCTGCGCGCTCGCCGAGGCGACGTTGAGCAGCGACCGCCCGAGCACGAACAGGTCCCCGGGCAGCACGTCCGGCAACATCGCCGCCCGCGCCGCGAAGAACACCGGTGAGAACAGCCCCGTGACCAGGACGAGCGCCAGCATCGCCCACACCGGCAACCCCGCGTACGCCAGCAGCAGGCACGTCACCGCCCGGACCACCTCACCGGCCACCATGAGCGCCCGGGGCGCCAGCCGGTCGGCCAGCGAGAGCAGGAACAGCCCGCCCACGATGAACGGCAACCAGCCGGCCATGTACGCGGCGGCCGACAGGCCGGGTGAGCCGGTCCGCGTGTACACCAGCACGGACAGGGCCAGCATCTTGATCGTGTCCCCGCCGACCAGCAGCACGAAGCTGCCGGACAACACCCTGAACTCCTTGACGGCGAACACCTCGCCGAACGTCGCAGCCTTCACGGTCACGATGGTGCGAGCAGGCGGCCCAACGAGGCGATCCTTTCGGATATAACCGAAAGGTGCCGGTGCGAATCGAGGTCGTCCCCCAGGATCTGATGGCCAGCAGGTTCGCGATCTCCCCGCTGATCGAGACCATGCACGCGCAGTGGGTGCTGACGGGCCGCTACCAGGCGGGCATGAACGGCCCGTGGGTGGCGCGGTGGCGTGAGACGTACGAGGGGCTGGCGCGGGCCCGCCCCATGTTGCGGGCGGCGGCCGTGGTCAGCGGCAACAGGGGCGACGCGAACGTCGACTTCATCGCCCCGCCGCCGACGGCGGTGGACGTGCCGTTCGAGGCGGAATTGGCCGCCATGCGCGCGACGCCGCTGGCGCAGGCGCACGCGGAGATCGCCAGGGTGCTGGCCAAGCGGCCCCGGGTCGCCGGCTGGGCCAGGGACCTGCTGCTGGGCCCCCGGGTGGTCGAGCTGTTCGCGGACGCCTACGAGGCGCTCTGGACGGAGGTCCTGTCCCACGACTGGCCGCGCTTCAAGGCGATCCTGCAGCGGGACGTGGCGCAGCGGGCCGGCCGGCTGGCCGCCTACGGCTGGCAGGCGGCGCTGGAGGACCTCAGCCCCCGCGTCCACTGGCGGGCCGGCCACATCGAGGTGGACATGTCCAGCGCCGGGCTGCACCGGCTCGACGGCAAGGGCCTGCTCTTCCTGCCCTCGGTCTTCATGACCAGCGTCGGCACCTATCTGGAGGACGACTGGCCGTACGCGCTGGTCTACCCCGCGCGGGGCCTCGCCGCCACGCCGCCCGCACCCGACGCCGACCTGTCGGCGCTGATCGGCCGCAGCCGGGCCCGCATCCTGGCCGAGCTGGCCGAACCCGCCACGACCACCCAGCTCGCGGCCCTGCTCGGGCAGAGCCTGGGCACCACGGGCGGCCATCTGGCGGCGCTGCGCAGGACGGGCCTGATCGCGGGCACCCGCGTCGGCCGCGGTGTCCTGTACGCGCGCACATCCCTCGGCGACGCCCTGGTCTACGGCTAGCCTTCATCGGACAGCACAAAGCTATAGTGGTTGCGCATCAGTTCTGCAAACTTGTTCACGGCACGCACCCAGGAGCGCCCGCATGAATGCCGCCGACGGCGCACCCGACGCGCAGCAGGCCCGGTTCCCCCACGAGCTGATGTACGCGGCGGCGCAGCAGTACTACATGGAGGACGCCACGCAGGGCGACATCGCCAAGCGGCTCGGCGTCAGCAGGGCCACGGTCAGCCGGCTGCTCACCGAGGCCCGCAGGCAGGGCATCGTCGAGATCAAGGTGCACCGCCCGGCCACCCTGGCGGACGGCCCGCTGGCAGCCGAGGTGGCGCGCGCGCTCGACCTGCGGCACGTCTACCTGGTCCCCAAGGTCAGCGGGCCCACCCTCGGCCCGTGGCTGGCCCCCGGTGTGGCCCGCGCGCTGGCGCAGGTCGGCCTGGAGTCGGGCGACGTCGTGCTGGTCTCCTCCGGCACCACGGTCTACGAGTGCGCCCGCGAGGGCCTGGGCCGCTATCCGGGGGTCACGATCGCGCCCGCGGTCGGCGGCCAGGAGGAGCCCCAGCCCTGGTTCCAGACCAACGAGACCACCCGCATCCTGGCCGAGCGCGTCGGCGGCGTGCCCGCCTACCTCTACGCGCCCGCGCTGCCGGGGCCCGAGTTGTTCTACTCGCTCCAGCACGAGCCGTCCGTGCGCCGGGTCATGGACCTGTGGGCGCACGCCAAGTGCGCCGTCGTGGGCGTCGGCTCGGCGCCCCTGATGCGGCAGGTGGTGCCCGCGTTCATGCCGCGTGACGCCGACAGCCTGCGCCGGGCCGTGGGCGACGTGTGCATGCGGGTCTACGACCGCGACGGCGCCCCCATCGTCTATCCGGGCAGCGAGCGGCTGGTGGCCCCCAAGCTGGAGGAGCTGCGCCGCCTTCCGCACACGATCGCGGTCGCGGTCGGCGCCGAGAAGGTCCTGTCGATCGTCGCCGGGGCCCGGGGCGGCTACTTCAACCAGCTCGTCACGGATGCCCCGACGGCAGAGGGCCTGGTGGCGGCTGCCCGCCAGCTCTGAACAGATGTGCTGGACAAAGTTTCCGGCAGCGCGCTAACGTGAGCCGCACCACAGGACGTGCCCTTTTGTGAGGACATGTCCCTGCCTCGGGGGCAGCGAGCGTCATGAACCCGTCTGTGAGGACGTAGCGAGTGAGGAACCAACCCGTGAACAGAGCTCAGATGCGGACCACCACGTTCGCCGCAGTGGCAGTGCTCGCAGGCTCGGTGCTGGCCGCCTGCGGCTCCGGCTCCACCGGCTCGACCGGCTCGACCGGCGGCACGAGCGGCGGCGGGACCGAGAACGCCAAGGTCGCCTTCCTCATGCCCGACCTCGCCTCGACCCGATACGAGCTGCAGGACAAGCCGCTGTTCGAGGCCAAGATGAAGCAGCTCTGCCCGAGTTGCGAGGTCATCTACCAGAACGCCGACTCCGACGCCGCCAAGCAGCAACAACAGGCCAACTCCGCGCTCGCCCAGGGCGTCAAGGCCATCGTGATCGACCCGGTCGACTCCGCCGCCGCGGCCACCATCGTCAAGTCGGCCCAGGCGCAGCAGGTCCCGGTCATCGCCTACGACCGGCCGGTCCCGGCCACGCCCGCCGACTACTACATCTCGTTCGACAACGAGAAGATCGGCGCGCTGATCGCGCAGTCCCTGGTCGACCACCTCAAGAAGGAGAACGCCGAAGGCGGCATCCTCCAGGTGAACGGCTCCCCCACCGACGCGGCTGCCCAGCTCATCAAGAAGGGCATCCACAGCGCGGTCGACCCGAGCGGCTTCAAGCTGCTGGCGGAGTACGACACCCCCGAGTGGCAGCCGGAGAAGGCCCAGACCTGGGTCAGCGGCCAGATCACCCAGTTCAAGGACCAGATCGTGGGCGTCGTCGCGGCCAATGACGGCACCGGCGGCGGCTCGATCGCCGCGTTCAAGGCCGCGGGCGTGAAGGTGCCGCCGGTCACCGGCAATGACGCCGAGGTGGCCGCCGCCCAGCGGATCATCGCGGGCGACCAGTACAACACGATCTCCAAGCCGATCAAGATCGTGGCCGAGGCCGCGGCGAACACCGCCTACGGCTTCCTCCAGGGTCAGAAGCCCGCCGGCAAGACCACGCTCTACAACACACCGTCGGAGCTGTTCGTCCCGACGGTCGTCACCACCGACAACATCAAGGAAGTGTTGTTCGACAGCGGCATCATGAAGGCCGCGGACGTGTGCTCGGGCGACTACGCCAAGGGCTGCGAAGAGCTCGGCATCAAGTAGGAGAGCCGATGACCGTCCTTTCCCTGCGGGGGATCAGCAAGACCTTCGGCGCGGTGGCCGCGCTCACCGACATCGAGCTCGACGTCGCCGCGGGCCAGGTCGTCGCCGTCGTCGGGGACAACGGCGCGGGCAAGTCCACGCTGGTCAAGATCCTGTCGGGCGTGCACCCGCCCGACTCGGGCACGATCACGTTCGAGGGCCGCGAGGTCGAGATCCCGGCCCCGGCCGCCGCGCACAAGCTCGGCATCGCCACCGTCTTCCAGGACCTGGCGCTCTGCGAGAACCTCAACGTGATCCAGAACCTGTTCCTCGGCCAGGAGATCCGCCCGCTGCGGCTGAACGACGTGGCCATGGAGACACGCTCGTGGGAGCTGCTCCGGCAGCTCTCCGCCAAGATCCCGAGCGTGCGGGTGCCGGTCGCGGCGCTGTCGGGCGGCCAGCGGCAGACGGTGGCCATCGCCAGGTCGCTGCTCGGCGACCCGAAGGTCATCATCCTCGACGAGCCCACCGCCGCCCTCGGCGTCGCGCAGACGGCCGAGGTGCTCAACCTGGTCGAGCGGCTGCGCGAGAACGGCCTGGGCGTCGTCATGATCAGTCACAACATGGCGGACGTGAAGGCCGTGGCCGACACCGTGGCGGTGTTGCGGCTCGGCCGCAACAACGGCGTGTTCGACGTGGACAAGGTCTCCGCCGAGGACATCATCGCCGCCATCACCGGCGCCACCGACAACGCGGTGTCCAGGCGGGCGGCGCGCGACGGAACGCCGCCGGGCGCCCCTCAGGGCACGAACGCCGCGCAGGAAGGACAGCCGTCGTGAGCACCATCGCCACCGACCGCCAGGACGAGCGGCTCAAGGACCGGGAAGGGCTGCGCGGCGCGTTCGCCGACGTGGTCGCCCGGGCCAGGGGCGGCGACCTCGGCGTCATCCCCGTCGTGGTCGGGCTCGTGGTCATCTGGACGGTTCTGCAGATCCTCAACCCGATCTTCCTGTCCAGCGCGAACCTGGTGAACCTCACCCTCGAATCCGCCGCCGTCGGCATCATCGCGCTCGGCATCGTGTGCGTGCTGCTCGTCGGCCAGATCGACCTGTCCGTGGGCTCGGTCAGCGGGTTGTCGGGCGCGGTGCTCGCGGTGCTCTTCGTGGGCCAGGGCCTGCCGGTCTGGCTGGCGATCGGGGCCGCGGTGATCCTGGGCGCGGTCATCGGCTGGATCTACGGGCAGCTCTTCAACCGGTTCGGCGTGCCGAGCTTCGTGATCACGCTGGCCGGGCTGCTGGCCTTCCTCGGGCTCCAGCTCTACGTGCTGGGCACCAAGGGCTCGATCAACCTGCCCTTCGACTCGGGGCTGGTCAACTTCGCCCAGCTCGACTTCGTGCCGGCCTGGTTGTCGTACACGTTCGCGCTGATCGCGGCCGGCTGGCTGTTCGCCAGCGGCTTCCTGCACGCCCGGCAGCGGCGCGCGGCCGGGTTGTCGGCCAGAAGCGTCTCCACGCTGGTCCTGCGGAGCGCGGCGCTGCTGGTCGTGCTGGCGTTCGTGGTCTGGTACCTCGGGCAGACGCGCGGCGTCGGCTGGATGTTCGTCTTCTTCGTGGCGCTGGTGCTGATCATGCACTACCTGCTGTCCCGGACGAAGTGGGGCAGAGCGGTCTACGCGGTCGGCGGCAACGTCGAGG
This sequence comes from Nonomuraea sp. NPDC002799, assembly GCF_053592075.1. Classification (NCBI taxonomy): domain Bacteria; kingdom Bacillati; phylum Actinomycetota; class Actinomycetes; order Streptosporangiales; family Streptosporangiaceae; genus Nonomuraea; species Nonomuraea sp. NPDC002799. Next base: position 13,080 of record NZ_JBSFVA010000050.1, on the reverse strand, counting down.
CCGCGCGCCGGGCCGGCATCAACGTCAAGGCCGTCTACACCTCGGTGTTCGTGCTCTGCTCGACGTTCGCGGCGGTCGGCGGCATCCTGGCCGCGGCCAGGCTCGCGGCGGCCAACCAGAGCAGCGGCTCGGGCGACGTCAACCTCAACGCCATCGCGGCGGCCGTGATCGGCGGGACGAGCCTGTTCGGCGGGCGCGGCACCGCGTTCGGCGCGCTGCTCGGCATCATCGTGATCCAGTCCATCTCCAGCGGCCTCACCCTGCTCAACCTGGACTCCTCGATCCGCTTCGTGGTCACCGGCGCCGTGCTCCTGCTCGCGGTCATCGTCGACTCCGTGTCGCGCCGGTCGAGGACCTCCCACGGCAGGGCCTGATGGCGATCATCTGCGTGGACGCGGGGACCACGGTCATCAAGGCGGTCGGGTACGACTCCTCCGGCGCGGAGGCGGTCGTCGCCCGGCGGCCGACCGTGGTCGCCAGGCCCGCGCCCGGCCACGCCGAGCAGGACATGGGCGCGGTCTGGGACGCGGTCGCCGAGACGGTGCGCGAGGTCGCGGCCCAGCTCGGCGACGTCGACTTCGTGGCCGTGACGGCCCAGGGCGACGGCTGCTGGCCGGTCGGCGCCGGCGGCGACCCGACCGGTCCCGCGATCCTCTGGAACGACGCCAGGGCCGCCTCGACGGTGGACGCCTGGACCCGCTCGGGCCTGGCCGAGGAAGCCTTCCGCAGCAACGGCTCCTCCGCCGCGTCCGGGTTGCCGCACGCCATCCTGACCTGGCTGCGCGCCCACGACCCCGGCCGGCTCGACCGGTCCAGCGCCATGCTGACCTGCGGTGGCTGGATCTTCGCGCGCATGACCGGCGAGCTCGTGGCCGAGGAGTCCGACGCCTCGGCGCCGTTCATGGACCTGCGCCGGCGGGCCTACTCCCCCGAGCTGATCACCCTGTTCGGGCTGGAGTGGGCCGAGCGGCTGCTGCCGCCGATCCGCTCCTGCCCCGTCGCCGAGCTCACCCCGGCCGGCGCCGCGGCGCTCGGCCTGCCCGCCGGGATCCCGGTCGTGCTGGCCCCCTACGACATCGCCACGACCGCGCTGGGCTCCGGCGCGGTACGGGCCGGCCAGGCGTGCGGCATCCTCGGCACCACGCTCTGCACCGAGGTCATCGTCGACTCCCCCGACCTGGCGGGCGACCCGACCGGCATCACGATCGCGCTGCCCGGGAGCTATCTGCGGGCCTTCCCCACCTTCGCCGGCACGGAGGTCGTCCAGTGGACCTGCCGCCTGCTGGGCCTGGCCGGCCCGGAGGAGCTGAGCGAGCTGGCCCTGCGGAGCTCGCCGGGCGCGGGCGGGCTGACGTTCCTGCCGTACCTGTCGCCGGCCGGTGAGCGGGCGCCCTTCTCCGACCCGCTGGCCCGGGGCTCGATGCTGGGCCTGTCGTTCGAGCACGGCCGCGAGGACGTGGCGCGGGCGGTGCTCGAAGGGCTCACGATGGTCATCAGGGACTGCCTGGCGGCCACCGGGGCGACCCCGACGGAGTTGCGGGTGTGCGGCGGCGGCTCGGCCAGCACCACCTGGCTGGGGCTGATCGCCGACGTCACCGGGCTGCCCGTGCGCCGCTCGGCCGACGCCGAGGTGGGGGCGCGGGGGGCCTACCTGGTGGGGCTGGCCGCCACCGGCGCCGCCCCGTCCGTCGCGGACGCGGCCACCCGGCACGTACGCCTGCGCGACGCGGTCGAGCCCGATCCCGCGCGGCGGCTGCGCTACGCGGAGCTTTTCGACGACTTCCTTACCCTGCGCGGGAACAGCGCGGGCACGTGGCCGTTGCTGGCCGGAATGCGCGACCGTGATGGGGACCGTACATGAGCGTGTGGATCGGCATCGACCTCGGGACGCAGAGCGTGCGCGCGATGGCCGTCACCGGCGACGGCGAGGTGCTCGGCTCGGCGAGCCGGGCGCTGACCAGCCGCCGGGACGGCCCCCGGCACGAGCAGGACCCCGAGGAGTGGTGGCGTGAGCTGGCCGCCGCCACCCGGGAGGCGCTGCGGGACGTGCCGCCGTCGCGGGTGGCGGGAGTGGCGGTGGACGCGACCTCGGGAACGGTCCTGCTCGCGGACGCCGCCGGCCGGGCGCTGACCCCCGCCCTCATGTACGACGACCGGCGCGCCGGCGCGGAGCGGGTCAACGAGGTGGGCGCGCGGGTCTGGGAGCGCCTCGGCTACCGGCGCATGCAGCCCAACTGGGGGCTGCCGAAGGTGTTGTGGCTGCTCCAGGACGCCCCCGCCGGAGCCCGGCTGGCGCACCAGAACGACTTCGTCAACCGCCGCCTGGTCGGGCACGAGGTGGCCACCGACCTGAGCAACGCACTCAAGACCGGCGTCGACCTGATCGACGAGCGCTGGCCCGACGAGGTCCTCGACCTGGTGCCCGCGCGGGTCCTGCCCGAGGTCGTCCGCCCCGGCACCCGGCTCGGCGTGGTCTGCCGGGCGGCCGCCGAGCAGACCGGCCTCCCCGAGGGCACCCCGGTGATCGCCGGGACCACGGACGGCTGCGCGGCCCAGCTCGGCGCGGGCGCGCTGAAGGCCGGAAGCTGGAACTCGGTGCTCGGCACGACGCTGGTGCTGAAGGGCGTCACCAAGGAGCTGATCCACGACCCGCTCGGCGTGGTGTACTCGCACCGCGCCCCGGACGGATCATGGTTGCCGGGCGGCGCGTCGAGCACGGGCGCGGGCGTCCTGACCCGCGACCTGCCCGGCCGCGACCTCGGCGCGCTGAGCGAACAGGCCGCGGCCCGCTACAGCGGCCGCCAGGACGCGCCGCCTGCCCCTTACCGGGGCCGCCACAGCACCCGCCCGGACGCGCCGCCTGCCCGGACGCGCCCGGGCGGGCCACCCGCCGTCACCTATCCGCTGGTGTCGCGCGGCGAGCGCTTCCCGTTCGCCGCGCCCGGCGCCGAGGGCTTCACGCTCGGCGAACCGGCCGACGACGTCGAGCGTTACGCCGCGATCCTGCTCGGCGCCGCCTTCGTCGAACGCCTCTGCTTCGACTACCTCGACCTGCTCGGCGCCCCCGTGGACGGCGAGATCATCCTGACCGGCGGCGCGACGAAGAGCGCCTACTGGACCCAGCTCAGAGCGGACGTCCTGGGACGTCCCGTGACGTTGCGGGAGAACGCCGAGCCCGCCCTGGGCATGGCCGTCCTGGCGGGCGGCGATCCCGCCCGCATGATCAGGACCCGTGCCGTCGTCGAGCCGTCCGGGGCCGACCTGCGCGAGCCGTACCTGCGCTTCGTCGCCGAGCTGGAGCGGCGCGGCTGGCTCGACACGACAGCGGCGCGACACGCCCGCGAGAGGACCGCCCCATGACCGACCTCGTGCTCGTCCGCCACGGCGAGACCGTCTGGCACGCCGAGAACCGCTACGCCGGCGTCAGCGACGTCGAGCTGACCCCGCGCGGCCTCGAACAGGCCGCCCAGCTCGCCCACTGGGCCAAGAGCGCGGACCTGGACGGCGTCTGGGCGTCCACGCTCAGCCGCTCCAGGATCACCGCCGAGGAGAGCGCCACCGCGGCGGTCCTGCCGTTGCGCGTCGACCCCCGGCTGCGCGAGCTGGACTTCGGCGAGGGAGAGGGCCTGACCTCCGCGGAGATGCAGGCCCGCTTTCCCGAGGCCCGCGCCGCGTTCGAGTCCGATCCCGGCCGGCATCCGCTGCCCGGCGGTGAGGACCCGCACCGGGCCGCCGCCCGTTTCATCGAAGCCCTGACCGACATCGCCGCCGCGCGTCCTGACGGACGCGTGCTGGTGGTGGCGCACACGACCGCCATCCGGCTCGCCCTGTGCGCCTTGATCGGCGTGCCGCTCGGCGAGTACCGGCGGTTGTTCCCGCGTCTGGACAACTGCGCGCTGACGGAGTTGCGCCTGCGCGACGGGCGGGCCGCGATGTTGCAGTACAACTCCCCGATTGGAGCCGTTCGTTGACCATCCAGGTCCTTGCCGCAGGCGATCTCTTCGTCCAGAACCGCCTGATCATCGACGCCCTCAGACGCGAGGTCCCCGGAGAGGTGGACGTCCGCGAGCTGACGCTGCCGTGGCCGGTGCAGCCGTTCGGCCGGGTGGGCGAGGTCGACGAGGCCTCGGACGTGGAGGACGAGCTGATCGAGGCGCTGCGCGGCGTCGAGGTCTGCGTGACCCAGATGGCCCCGTTGACCCGGCGGGTCCTGGACGCCTCCCCTGATCTGCGGCTGTTCTGCATCAGCCGGGGCGGGCCGGTCAACGCCAACCTGGAGGCGGCCGCCAAGGCGGGGGTCGCGGTGACGTTCGCGCCGGGCCGCAACGCCGTGGCCACCGCCGAGCACACGCTCGCCATGTTGCTCGCCGCCACCCGCCGCATCCCGCAGACGCACGCCGACCTGGCCGGGGGCGTGTGGCGGGGCGACTACTACACCTACGACAACGTCGGCCCCGAGCTGGAGGGCAACACGGTCGGCCTGGTCGGCTACGGCGCGATCGGCCGCCGGGTGGCCCGCATGCTCGAAGGCTTCGGCGCGACCGTGCTCGTCCACGACCCGTACGTGGACCTGCCGAACCGGGTGGAGCTGGACGAGCTGCTCCGGCGCTCTTCCTTCGTCTCCCTGCACGCCCGCGCCACCCCGGAGACCACCGGCATGATCGGCGCGGCCGAGATCGCGGCCATGCCCGGCGGCTCGGTCCTGGTCAACTGCGCCAGGGGCGCGCTGGTCGACTACGACGCCGTGTGCGACGCGCTGGAGTCGGGCCATCTGTTCGGGGCCGCGATGGACGTCTTCCCCGAGGAGCCCATCCCGGCGGGCTCGCGCCTGCTCACCGTCCCCAACCTGGTGATGACCCCGCACCTGGCCGGGGCCAGCAAGGAGACGGCGATGAAGGCGGCCTCGATCGTGGCCGCCGACGTGGCCCGCTACGTGCGCGGCGAGCCGCTCGCCCACCTGGCGACCCCGTAGGCGCTACCCCTTCAGCGCCCCTGCCATCAGCCCGCGCATGAAGAACCGCCCCAGCAGCACGTAGATCAGCATCGTCGGGATCGAGGCCAGGACCGCCGCCGCCATCTGCTGGCTGTAGGGGGTGGCCTGCGCCCCGGCGATGTTGTTCAGCATCACGGTCGCCGGCCAGCTCGTCGGCCCGGTCAGGAAGACGGCGAACAGGAAGTCGTTCCACAGGGAGGTGAACTGCCAGATGATCACCACCGCGATCGCGGGCGCCGACACCGGCAGCACCACCGACCAGTACGCCCGGAGCATCCCGGCCCCGTCCACCCGCGACGCCTCGATCAGCTCGTCGGGAATGGTGACGTAGTAGTTGCGGAAGATCAGCGTGCAGATCGGGATGCCGTAGACCACGTGCGCCAGCACCAGCCCGGGGATGCCGCCGTAGAAGACGCCCGCCAGCCCGGTCTGCTCGTTCAGCCACACGAGCAGCTGCACCAGCGGGATCATCACCCCCTGGTAGGGGATGAACATGCCGAACAGGAACAGCGTGAACAGCACGTCCGCGCCGGGGAAGCGCCACTTGGACAACACGTAGCCGTTCATGGAGCCCAGCGCGCACGACAACAACGAGCCGGGCACCGCCAGCAACACGCTGTTCCACAGTCCGGGGGACAACTTCTCCCAGGCCACCCGCCACGCGTCCACCGTCCACGTCCGCGGCAGGTTCCACGCCTGGCCGGGGTCCGCCTCGGTGAGCGGCTTGAAGCTGGTGACCAGCAGCACGTAGATCGGGATCAGGACGATCACCACGAAGACGACCAGCAGGCCGAACCGGGCCCAGGCGAATCCCGCTTTACGCCCGGCCACCGCCGTCATGAGCGCTTCTCCTTACGCACGGACCAGATCAGGTACGGAATCACGAAGACCGCCACGCTCAGCACGATGTAAGAGGCGATCGTGGCCCCCTTGGCCGGATCGTGCGAGTCGAACACCGCCACCCACATGAACACCGCCGGCACGTCGGTGATGATCTGCTTGCCGGACACGGCCACGATCAGGTCGAACACCTTGAGCGAGATGTGCCCCAGGATGATCAGCGCGGACAGGGTCACCGGCCGGAGCAGGGGCAGCACCACATACCGGTAGACGGCCCACTCGTTGCCGCCGTCCACCCTGGCGGCCTCCCGCAACTCCTCGGGCACGCCACGGAAGCCCGCCAGGAAGAGCGCCATGATGTATCCGGACATCTGCCAGACCGCGGGCAGCGCCATCGCGGCCATCCCCCAGTCCGGATCCCGGAACCACTGCCACTGCGGCAGCCCGATCCAGTCGAACAGCCGGTTCAGCCCGACCGCCCGCTCCTCCGTCCCCGAGTTCATCAGCCAGCGCCACACGATCCCGGTGGCGACGAACGAGATGGCCATCGGGAACAGGTAGATCGCCCGGAAGGTGCCCTCGCCCCTGATCCCCTTCTCCATGAGGAAGGCCAGCAGCCATCCCAGCACCAGCGCCCCCACCACGAACGAGATCGTGAACACGATCGCGTGGTTCACCGAGAGGTGCCAGCGGGGCTGGTCCCAGATGTCGACGAAGTTCTGCGGCCCGACGAACTTCCCCTCGGACACCTCATCGTGTTTGTCCGTCATGGCCAGCCGGAAGTTCCAGCCCAGCATGCCGTACACGAAGACGCCGATCAGGATGATCGACGGGGTGACGAGGAGGAGCCCGGGCAGCCAGGTGCGCGCCCGCCTCACAAGCATTCCCTCCCATGGGTACGGCGGACGCGCTCGCCCGCCGTACCCGGACGATCTACTGGGCGTTGGACTTGGCCGCGTCGGACAGCCCCTGCTGCAGGGCCTTGACGTCCTTGCTGCCGATGAACAGCCCGACCGCCTCGGTGATCGAGGCCAGCCACGGCTGGTTCACCGACACGCCGTGCTGGATGGACCCGGCGAGCTTGTTGCTCGACCAGTCCTTCACCGCGTCGGCCAGATAGTCGGTGTAGAGCGCCTGGTCGGCGTCCTTGCGGGCGGGGATGGAGCCCTTCTTGGGGTTGAAGGCGTCCTGGCCCTCCTTGCTGGCCGCGACCTTCAGCCAGGCGACGGCCCCGTCACGGTTCTTCGCGCCCTTGGGCAGGGTGAAGCTGTCGGACAGCCACATGTACGTGCCCACGGTCCCGGGCGCGGGCGCCCAGTCGAAGTCGCTCTTCGACGTCTTGCCCAGGCCGCCCTCGGGCGGGTTGTGGAAGTAGCCGTAGGCCCAGTCGCCCATGACGTTGAACGCGGCCTCGCCGTCGGCGACCTGCTTGGCCGCGGGCTGCCAGTCGTCCTGCGGGTCGCCCGCGTACGTCAGGATCTTGGCGAAGCTCTGCAGCGCCGCGGTGACCTGCGGGCTGTTCCAGTCGGCGCCGGGCTTGAACAGCGCGTTGTAGCCGTCGGTGCCCAGCGAGCCGAGCAGCACGTTCTCCAGCAGGTGCGTGACGGTCCACTCGGAGCCGATGGACAGCGGGATCTTGCCCTTGGCCTTGACCTTCTCCAGGGCGGCGATGAACTCCTCGATCGTCGCGGGCGCGGCGGCCACGCCGGCGTCCTTGAGCACGGCCGGGTTGAACCACAGGACGTTGGACCGGTGGATGTTGACCGGCACGGAGTAGATCTTGCCGGCGACGCTGATCTGCTCGACGAGCTGGGCCGGGAAGACGTCCTTGAGCTTCAGCTCGTCATAGAGGAAGGTCAGGTCCTCCAGGTTGCCCGCCTTGATGTAGCCCTGCAGCTCGGCGCCGGCGTGTCCTTGGAAGGTGTCGGGCGGCGTGCTGGCCTGGAGTTTCGACTGCAGCAGCGCCTTGGCCTTGTCGCCCGAGCCGCCGGCCACCGCGGCGTCGAAGAAGGTGAGGTTCGGATTCTGTTGCTCGAAGATCTTCCGCATCGCCTGCAGGCCGTCGGCCTCACCGGGGCCCGTCCACCAGGAGAAGACCTCAACCTGCGTCTTCCCGCCGCCACCGGCCGCGGGACTCTGGGCCGTCTGCCCGCCACCACCGCCGCCGCAGGCCGCCAGGCCCAGCACGCTGACCATCGTGATCGAGACGACCGCTAACCACCGTCGCATCGCACACCATCCCTTCGAAGCCCCCCGAAGTAGGTGATCCTTGACAACGTTGTCAACAACGGCTATCAACCCACTCCGGGCAACACGCCGTCAAGGGATGGGCGCATAACAGCTCCGCATCCTCGAGGGTCCGCCCCGCTCAGCGCAGGCGCTCCAGCACGCCCTCCGGGCTCGTCACCACGGTGACGCTGAAGTCGTAGCTGGTGCCGGGCAGATCGCCGTCACCCGCGGCGACCACCAGCGCTCCCTTGGACACGCCCAGCCCGACCAGGGCGGGCAGGTCACCGCCGGCGTCGGGCCGCCACGTGGTCAGCACCACGTCGGACTCCGCCAGGCGGACGGGGAGGTCGAGCTCGGCCATCCTGGCCAGCAGGTCGCCGTGCGACAGAAGACGGCCGTCGGCCAGCGCGAGGGCGTCCTGGCGCTTGGCGTCGAGCGTGGGCAGCGCCGTGGGCTCCAGCGTGAGCAGGCCGCGGAAGTCGATCGTGTCGAGTGCCGCGCCGATCGAGATCACCTGGCGCACCCGGGACTCGTCCGCCGCCAGGACCGCCGTCTCGGCCAGATCGGGCGTGGTGATCAGGGTCCGCGCGTCGCACCGCCGCAACCAGCAGGCCATCTCCCGTACGCCGAGCGCGGGATCGACCGGCGCCACCACCCCGCCGGCCGCCAGCACCGTGTGCACGGCCAGCGTCTGCGCGCCCGCGGTCGAGACGTGCACGCCCACCACCTGGTCGCGCCTGGCGCCCCTGCGCACCAGCCCGGAGGCCGCCCTGGTCACCTCGTTCACCAGTTTGCGGTAGCCGTAGACATGACCGCCGCGCAGGTCGATGAGCGCCGGCCGGTCGCCTCTCTCGTAGGCCCGGCGGAACACCTCGTGGATCACGGTGCCGGTGGTCGAGGCGGTGCGTTTCATGCCCGACAACGTACGGCGGCCAGGGTCGCCGCAACATCCACCGATGTATGTAGGCCGCTGTGCATTTGACGTGGACCACCACGCAGGCGAGGGCGGGCCCGAGCCCTGCGCGGCTCGAGCCCGCGGTCACGTGTCCGGAGCCGGACCCCCACCCCTCCGAGGAGGCCCGGCCCCACGCGGACGCGTGACGTCCCCTGCCGATCGGCCGCCGCGACCCCGTCGCGAGGGGCGAGGAGCGCTCGGTGCGGTCGATCTCACGGAAACGGTAGGCGGGCGAAGGGGGTCGGCACATGCGCTGACATGGCCATCCCACGGTGTAGGCGGGCGGACCCCGAGATGTGTAGAGAGGTTCGCGGATCAGCGGGTCTCGATCACCCAGGCGGCGATCTGTGTACGCGTGGCGAAGCCCAGCTTGGCCAGCATGTTGGCCACGTGGCGGGCCACCGTCGCCGGGCTGATGACGAGCTCGTCGGCGATCGCCCGGTTGCTGAGCCCTCTGGCGACCAGCTCGGCGATCTCGCGCTCCCTGGGCGTGAGCCTGCAGCCCTGGTCGGCGGGGACGACCGGCTCCGGCGGCAGCACGGGCAGCGAGCCGTCGAGCGCGCAGGTCACCGCCTGGTCGGCGGTCATGCCCGTGCCCTCGGCCCACAACACGTCCACGACGCCCGCGCCGAGCCTGGTCCGCGCGGGGCGCAGCACCTCCTCGGTCCGCGCGTCCGGCGGCCGGCCGCGCAGCGCCACCGACGCGGCGGCCAGCAACACCGCGCGGCGGTGATCGCCCTCGGCCGCGACCAGCCCGGCCCACGCCGCGAGCCGCCGGCCGATGCTCGCGCGCAGCCCGGCGTCGCGGCTGAGCACCAGCGCCTCGGTCAGCCTGGCCCTGGCCTCCGCGAGGTCGCCCTCGTCCAGCGCCACCCGGCCGAGCCCGGCCAGGCAGCTCACGACCTGCTGCCTGGCGTCCACGCGGCGCAGCAGGCGCAGCCCCGACTCGTAGTGCCGCTTGGCGGTCGCGGTGTCGCCCGAGCGCCTGGCCACCTGGGCCAGGCCGATGTGGCTGAAGGACTGGCCGTAGTGGTTGTCGAGCTCCTCGGTGATCGACAGGACCTCCTCGAACGCCCGCTGCGCCTCGTGCAGGCGGCCCTGATGCAGGCCGAACGTGCCCCTGGCGCCGTGGGCCATCGACTCCAGGACGCGGTCGCCCGACCGGCCGGCCGCCTCCAGCGCACGGGTCAGGGCTTCCTGCTCGCCGGTGAGGTGGGCCAGCACGATCATGCCGAGGGCCTCGCCGTAGACGTCCTTGGCCATGGCGCACAGGCCGAGCCCGGCTCGGACGGAGCGCTCCGCCGGCTCCCAGTCGCCCGCCGCCAGCGCCAGCTCGCCGCGGAGCACCATGGCCTGCCCGCGCAGCGCGGGCGGCACCTGGGGCGCGTCGAGCGCCAGCAGCCGGTCCAGCCGCTCGGCCAGGTCGAGCTTGCGCCCGCTGCCGATCAGCAGGAAGCGGGTGTCGGTGAGCAGGCCGAGCGCGGTCTCCGGCAGGCCGATCGCGATCGACCAGTCGCAGGCCGCCACGACCTCGGACTTGAGCCCGTCGAACAGGTTCACGAAGCGCTCGACCACCGACCAGGACGTGCGCGTGCCCGGCGCGAGGACCGCCTTGAACCGCTCCGCCATCCTGGCCAGCGCCGTCAGGTGCCGGCGCCGCAGCTCGGTCTCCTCACCGGACTCCGTGAGCTGTTCGAGCGCGTATTCGCGGACGGTCTCCAGCAGGCGGTAGCGGGCGTGGCCGGCGATCTCGCCGTCGAGGGCGATCAGCGACTTGTCGACCAGGTCGCAGAGCCGCAGCAGCACCTCCTCCTCGGGCAGCCCGGGGCCGGAGCAGACGGCTTCGGCCAGGTCGAGGGTCCAGGAGGAGCGGAAGACGGCGGTCCTGCGCAGCAGCAGCCGCTCCTGCGGGGTGAGCAGCCGGTAGCTCCAGTCGACCGCCGCCCTGAGCGTGCGATGCCGGGCGGGAGCCGTACGGGCGCCGCCGGCCAGCAGCCTGAACCGGTCGTCGAGCCGCTCGACGAGCTGGCCGACGGACAGGACCCGGACCAGGGCGGCGGCCAGCTCGATCGCCAGCGGTAACCCGTCGAGCGCCTGGCACAACTCCATGACCAGGGGAAACGTCTCGGCGTCCAGCTCGAAGCCGGGCCTGGCGGCGGCGGCCCTGGCCACGAAGAGCCGCACCGCCTCGCTCTCCGCCCCGGCCACCGACAGCGGCGGCACCCGCCACACCGTCTCGCCCGGCACGCGCAGCGGCTCGCGGCTGGTGGCCAGCACGGTGAGGCCGGGACAGGCGCCGACCAGGTCGCGGCAGAGCTCGGCGCACTCCCCGACCACGGTCTCGCAGTTGTCGAGCACCAGCAGCACGCGCCGGCCGCCGATCGTCTCGGCCAGGTCGCCCGCGATGCCGAGCGCGGCGGCGACGTGCCCCCTGAGCTCGCCCTTCTCCAGGTCGGCCAGCTCGACCAGCCAGCCGCCGCCGGGATGGTCCCGGGCTATCGCCGTGGTCAGCCGCAGCGCGAGGCGGGTCTTCCCGATGCCGCCGGCGCCGCAGAGGGTCACGACACGGGAGACACGCATCAGGTGGACGAGCTCATCCACATCGGACTCCCGGCCCACGAACGTGTTCGGCTCGGCCGGCAGGTTGCTGAAGTCGCCTGATCGCAGCATCACTGTGAGTGTGCCATCAACTACGCCGCGCGCCCAGATCGGCGGCGCGACATATTGGGTGGAGAAAGCCCGGCCCCGTGGGCACACTCACATCATGGCCGATGAGCCGCTGGAGCTCGGGGAGATCTCCTTCTCCGACTGGCACGCCCACACGGACAAGCTGGCGGAGGTCGGGTTCCTGACCATCGCCAGGCAGTTGCCCGCGCTCGCCGGCCAGGCGATGCGCATGGCCTGGCTGGCCAGCCCGCGCGACACCGTGGCCACGATCACGCTCAACCTCCTGGGCGGCGTGTTCACCGCCTTCGGCCTGCTGGCGACGACCGGCGTGCTGAGCGCGCTGTTCAGCGAGGGCCCCACCCCCGGCCGGGTGGTGGCCGCGCTGCCCAGCCTCGCCCTGGTGGGCGCCGCCGCGGTGTTGCGCACGACGACGCAGGCCGGCGCCGGCTGGGCGCAGGCGCGTCTCGACCCCCAGGTCAGCCGCCTGACCGAGGAGCGGCTCTACGGCCTGACCAGCCGCGTCAGCCTGGTGGCCTACGACGACCCGGACTTTCACGACGCCCTGCAGCGGGCCAGGCTGCGCGGCGTCGCCATGGCCGACTCGGTGGTCACCTCCGCGATCAACGTGGTGACGGCCGCCGTCGGCATCGCCGCCGTGGCCGGCGTGCTCGGCGTCCTGCATCCGGTGCTGGTCCCGCTGCTCCTGCTGGCGGTGCTGCCCGACGCGTGGGCCATGGTCCGCGGCGCCAAGATGCGCTACGCCACCCTCTACGCCCTCATCCCGGCCAACCGCCGCAAGTGGATCATCGCCGAGCTGCTGGCCGACCGCGCGCCGGCGGCCGAGGTGCGCTCGTTCACGATGCGCGGCTTCCTGCTGCGCATGTACGACGCGGTCGCCAAGGCCGAGCAGGACGTCATGCTGGTCCTGGCCAGGCGGCAGACCGTGGCCAGGCTCGTGGGCGAGGCGCTGGGCGGCGTCGGCACCGGCCTGGTCTACGGCGCCCTGGGCCTGCTGCTGGCCTTCGCCGCCATCCCGCTGGCCGTCGCGGGCACGGCGGTGCTGGCGATCCGCTCCGCCCAGCAGTCCCTGAGCAACCTGATCTTCGCCACCAACCGCCTCTACGAGGAGGGCCTCTACTTCACCGACTTCCTGGAGTTCTGCGCCGACGCCGAGCGGCGCGTGGCGGGCGCGCGGCAGCAGGAGATGCCGGCCGGGTTCGAGCGCATCGCGGCGCACGACGTCACCTTCACCTATCCCGGCGCGGAGGAGCCCGCCCTGCGCGAGGTGTCCATCGAGATCGAACAGGGCGAGGTCATCGCCTTCGTCGGCGAGAACGGCTCAGGCAAGACCACCCTCGCCAAAATCCTGTCCGGCCTCTACGAACCCGACACCGGC
>NZ_JBSFVA010000049.1:37387-61394 GCF_053592075.1 Nonomuraea sp. NPDC002799 | reverse complement strand
ATGTTCGGCCGCGCGAACCTTGACCTACTCCGCAAGCGCGTCCTGCTGGCATAGCTCACTCAATGTGACCGCATCACGATCTTTGTGCCAGAGCCACTTTTACATGGCCACGGACACCCTACGCCCAGGAGCGAGACGCCATCGCGCTCGCCGCCACGCTGGCGTGGCACACCTGGTTGTTCCAGCAGTGGCAGGCACGCACCCCGTCACCGTGAAGCCCTCGTCCGTCGTCGTATCCCGCGCCAGGCCAACCGGATACCACCATCCCCGTCGGCTCGTTCGCACGGATCCCGCACGAAGCAGTGCCGGCCATCCGAGAAAGCGACCCTGGGTGTTGCGGCCAAGGCGGTCATTCCCGTGGTTTGAACTGTGGTCCGATGGTTGTTGGCCAGAGGCTGGTGATCATGGTGTCCAGGAGAACTCGTTTGAACTCGCGAGTGGCCCTTGGCGCCGTTCAGACCGACGGTCAAATGATCAAGGGCCTGATCGCTGTCTCTAGCGATCAGGCCCTTGACCTGAAACTTCTGGGTCGGGGTGGCGGGATTTGAACCCACGGCCTCTTCGTCCCGAACGAAGCGCGCTGCCAAGCTGCGCTACACCCCGGTGCACGCCGTCCTCAGCGTGCTAGGAAAGTCTAGCGGACTCCAAAGGTGGTTGTGACCGCGTTAACGGCGGGGAACGAGCGTAAGGAGCGAAGCCTCAGGGAAGCAGGCGAAACGGGCAGGAGCGTACGGCGAGGTGCCGAGGCCGGCGGAGACGTGCAGCCAGGCGCTGTCGTGCCTGCTCAGCCCCTTGACCCGGGCCCGGTCGATGCCGCAGTTGGTCACCAGGGCGCCGTAGAAGGGGATGCAGAGCTGGCCGCCGTGCGTGTGGCCGGCCAGCAGGAACTGGTAGCCGTCCGCGGCGAAGCGGGTCATGTTGCGCGGCTCGGGGGAGTGCATGACGCCCAGCCGGAGGTCGGCGTCCGCCGGCGCGGGGCCCGCCACGAGGTCGTAGCGGTCGCGGGAGATGTGGGAGTCGTGGATGCCGGCCACCGCCACGTCCAGATCGCCCACCTTGATGCGGGCGGTGGTGTTGTTCATGTCGAGCCAGCCTTCGGCGGCCATGCCGGCGCCGAGCTCCTCCCACGGCAGCGTGGGGACGTGCTGGCGGCGGTCGTTCTTGGAGGTGCGCCAGAGGTAGCGGACCGGGTTTTTGGGCTTGGGCGCGTAGAGGTCGTTGGAGCCGTAGACGAACAGGCCCGGGCGCGACAGCAGCGGCTCCAGGGCGTGCAGGAGGGACGGGACGGCCTCCGGGTGCGCGATGGAGTCGCCGGTGTTGACGACCAGGTCGGGCTCCAGGGCGCTCAGGGAGCGAACCCAGTTGATCAGCATCGTCCGGCGTGGCGTCAGGTGCAGGTCCGACAGGTGCAGGATGCGCACCGGGCGCTGTCCGTGCTCCAGCACCGGTACGTCGAAGCGGCGCAGGCGGAACCAGTTGCGCTCCACGACGGAGGCGTAACCCAGCCCGGCCAGGCCGAGACCGAGCATGGACAGGGGCACTGCGACGGCTTTCCTCACGTACTCATGATGCCCGACATCGGGCACGAGGCGTCCGTGCAGACGGCAAGACGGCAAGATGGACCGCATGAGCGCATTGAAGGACAAGCTGAAGGCCGATCTGACGGCTTCGCTGAAAGGCCGGGACGAGCTACGTCTCCGGACGATCCGCATGGCACTGGCCGCCGTGAACGTCGAGGAGGTCGCCGGCAAGACCGCCAGGGAGCTGACCGACGACGAGGTCGTCAAGGTGCTCGCCAAGGAGGCCAAGAAGCGGCGCGAGGCGGCCGAGGCGTTCGGCAGCGCCGGGCGGGCCGAGCAGGCGCAGGCGGAGCTGGACGAGCAGGCCGTGCTGGAGGAATACCTGCCGGCGCAGCTCTCCGACGAGGAGCTGGGCGCGCTGGTCGACGAGGCCATCGCCGAGACGGGCGCGTCCGGGCCGCAGGCCATGGGCCAGGTCATGAAGGTGGTCAACCCGAAGGTCGCCGGGCGGGCCGAGGGAGGCCGGGTGGCGGCCATCGTCCGCGCCCGCCTCGCCTCCTGAGTTCCTCTCTTCCGAGAGCAAGCGCTGTGGGGCTAGGAAGTTGCGGTTGCCCGGAAAGGCAATGGCGCGTCCCTGAAAGGCCACAGAGCGCGTCGTGGAGGCTTTGAGCCTCCGCCTGCGGGCGGAGGCTCCAGCGGCCGGGAAAGCGGCTCTCAGCCCCGTGCAGCAGGGCCTCAGCGTCCGAAGGGCACGGCCTCAGCGTAGGAAACGGCGGGGTCAGTCGTCGGCGGGCGTGATCGGCCCGGCGTCTCCGCCGCGCCCGCGCCCGTCGCCGGGCCCGTCACCGGGCGGCCCGTCCCCGCCTCTGTCGTCGCCATTCCCCGGCGGATCGAAGATGTCGAACGGATTGCCCGGCTCGTCCTCGCCCTTCTTCTTCTTGGGCTTCGGCGCGCAGTTGTCGGTGCACCCGCCGAACCGCGACCGGTCCACCGGCCTGAACTCGGTCGGTTCGACCCCCTTCAGCGCCGACATCATGGCGTCCTTCCAGATGCGCCCGGAGATGGACGCCCCGTACACGTACGGGTAGTGCCGCCCGCCGATCGTGATGCCGATCAGTTTGTGCGCCGAGGTGCCGCGCGGGTCGCCGAGGCTGACGGCTGAGGACATGTTCGGCGTGTAACCGGCGAACCAGGCCGACATGTAGTTGTCGGTCGTGCCCGTCTTGCCCGCCGCGTCCCGCCCGATGCCCCCGACCTCGGTCATGGTGCCCTTGGTGAACACCCCGGACAGGATGCCGCTGACCGCGTCGGCGACCTCCTCCTCCAGAACCTGCGAGCACTTGGGCTTGTACTGCTTGGCCTTGCCGTTGCGGTCCTTGATCTCGGTGATGGCCAGCGGCTTGCAGTATTGGCCGCGCGAGGCGAACACCGCGTACGAGCTGGCGATCGTCACCGGATCGACCTCGTTGACGCCCAGCGTGAACGTCTCCACTTCCGACAACTTCTGCCCGTCGGCCCGCTTGACCCCGAGCTTCTTGGCCATCTTGACCACGCTGCAGAGCCCGACCTTCTCCTCAAGCCGGACGAAGAACGTGTTCACCGAGCCCCAGGTGCCGCTCTCCAGCGTCTTGAAGCCGCCGCCGCCCTCGCTGGAGTTGCGGACGGTGTGTGACGGGTCGCCGACGTTCTGGCCCTTGCAGTTCTTGAACGCGCTGTAGCCGTTGGCGGTGTAGCCCGCGGGCGCCGGGAAGCCGTCGCCGTACTTCAGGCCCTCCTCCAAGGCGGTGGCCAGCGTGTAGACCTTGGCCGTCGAGCCCTGCTGGAACCCGCGCCCGCCACCGTGCGCCGCGTCGGCCACGATGTTGTAGCTCATCTCGTTCTTCTTCTTGCTCCCGCCGAACTTCCGCGAGGCCGCCATCGCCTTGATCTCGCCGGTGCCGGGAACGACCATGGCCTGCGAGGCCACGGGCTTGTCCTTGGTGGAGACGTACTTCTTGATCGCCTTCTCGGCGGCGGCCTGCATCTTCGGGTCGATCGTGGTCTTGATCTCCAGACCGCCCCGCTGGAGCAGCTTCCTGCGCTCGTCGGGGTTCTTGCCGAACTCCTCGTTGCTGAGGATCTCGTACTGCACGTAGAGGCAGAAGTACGGGAACTTGCTGGCCTCGCAGCCGCCGGGGAACTTCACGTCCTTGTAGCCCAGCTTCTTCGCCTTGGCGGCGGCGGCCTCCTGATAAGTGATCTTCGTCAGCTGGGCCATCCGGTCGAGCACGATGTTGCGCCGCTCCAGCAGCCGCTCCCGCGACTCGGGGCCCACGTTGGGGTCGGTGCGCGCCGGGTTCTGGACGGCGCCGGCCAGCGTGGCGGCCTCGACGAGGTTGAGCTCGGAGGCCGGCTTGTCGAAGAAACGTTTGGCCGCGGCCTGGATGCCGTGCGCGCCCGCGCCGAAGTAGGCGATGTTGAGATATTTCTCGAGAATGTCGTTCTTGCTGTACTTCTTCTCGATGGCCAAGGCGTAGCGCAGCTCGGACAGCTTGCGCGAGAGCGTGGGCGCGATGGCGGCCTGCTGCTCCTCGGGTGTCTCGGCCTTGTTGAGCAGGACCTGCTTCACGTACTGCTGGGTGATCGACGAACCACCCTGCATGACGCCGCCGCTCGTGACATTCTTGATGAGTGCCCTGGCCGTTCCCTCAACGTCGATCGCCCCGTGCTCGCGGTAACGGAAGTCCTCGATCGAGATCAGCGCCGTCTGCATGACCTCGGACACCTGGTCAAGCCGGACGGACTGGCGGTTCTCGTAGTAGAACTGCGCGATCTGTTTGCCGTTGGCGTCTCTCAGCAGAGTGCGCTCCGGCAGCGGGGGTTCGTCGAGCTCTTCGGGCTTGAGGTTGAGCTCCACCATCGCGCTCTTCGCCGACACTCCGGCCCCGCCGACCGCGGGAAGGGCCACAGCGGCTGCGAGCACCCCGGCCACCGCGCCCGCGATCACCAGACGCAGGACGTTCAGGACGGGGTTGGAGCGATCTTTGCGCTGAGCTTGCACGGTACCAAGGGTACGTCGAAACACTGGCCGAATCGGTAGCACGACACCATTTCGCCTTGACTGGCGGGGGTGACTAGTCATTCCCGGTCAAGACTGCTGCGAGAAATTGGTCCTCTGGGGTCTGTCGGCCCGAACGTGTAGTTGCGTACGTTCTCCTCTGCGGCAACTGAATACGGAGGCTCGGCGCCCGCGCCCGTCGGCCCCAAATGACGACTGACCACCTAAGGGGAGTGGGGTCGAAAATGTGGATCACGGATTGGACCTCCCGTGCCGCCTGTAAGGGTGCGGATCCGGATGCCCTGTTCGTGCAGGGCGCCGCGCAGAACAGAGCGAAGCTCATCTGCCGGGGTTGCCCGGTCCGTACCGAATGCCTCGCCGATGCGCTGGACAATCGCATCGAGTTCGGGGTGTGGGGCGGTATGACGGAACGGGAACGACGTGCGCTGCTTCGACGGCGGCCCGACGTGGACTCGTGGCGAGACCTGCTCGAGTCCGCAAAGGAAGAGTACGAACGGACCAACGAGCTGATCGCCGGCTGACACCGGCCTGGCGAGCGAAGTACGGCCGGCACCGACCGCCGGCCGTACTTCCTTTATGCGCTCGCCAGCAGCTCGCCGATCTCCCGCAAACCAGACAGATCATGGACGTCCTCGGACATGGCGCGCACCTGTGCGACGGGCACGGTGGGATGAGCCGAGAAGAAATGCTCCTGCTCGCGGCTTTCGCGGGCGGTGAGCTGCATCCGCCCGGCGTGCAGCCGCAGCACGGCGGCGGTCAGCTCATGCTCACCCTTCGACTCCAGCTCCTCCGCGGCGGCGGCGCTGCGTGCCGCTGAGAGCCGGCTGGCGGGCGCCACGTGCACCCGGTTGACCACCAGCCCCGCCAGCGGCATGCGCTCCTCGGCGAGCCGCTCGACGAAGTAGGACGCCTCGCGCATCGCGTCGCGCTCGGGCGCGGCCACCACGAGGAAGGCCGTGCCGGGGGCCTGCAGCAACTTGTACGTCATCTCGGCCCGCTGCCGGAACCCGCCGAACACGGCGTCCAGCGCGGACACGAACGTCTGCAGATCCTTGATCACCTGTGCGCCGAGCAGCTTGGTCATCGCCCCGGCCATCAGCCCGAACCCGGCGTTCAGCAACCGGAACGCGCTGCGTCCTCCGACCTTGGCCGGCGCCGTCAGCAACTTGATGAACCGGCCGTCGAGGAAGCGCCCGAGCCGCTCGGGAGCGTCGAGGAAGTCGAGCGCCGACCGGGACGGCGGCGTGTCCACGATGATCAGGTCCCACTCGTCCGAGCGGCGGAGCTGGCCCAGCTTCTCCATGGCCATGTACTCCTGGGTGCCGGAGAAGCTGGAGGAGAGGGACTGGTAGAAGGGGTTCGACAGGATCTGGCGGGCCCGCGCCGGGTCGGCGTGCGCCTCGATGATCTCGTCGAACGTGCGCTTCATGTCGAGCATCATGGCGAAGAGCTGGCCGCCGCCCTCGGGCGAGCTGATCAGGCGCGGGGTGTTGTCGAGCTCGGTCAGGCCCATCGACTGGGCCAGCCGCCTGGCGGGGTCGACGGTCAGCACGACCGCGCACCGGCCGCGCTCGGCGGCCCGCAACCCCAGCGCCGCCGCCGTGGTGGTCTTGCCCACGCCGCCGGCGCCGCAGCAGACGACGATCCTGGTGCCCTGGTCGTCGAGGATCGCGTCGATGTCGAGTCTGGCGGTCTTCTTCACGCTGCTCCCCGGGTGCGGATGCTCTCTGCGAGCTCGTACAGGCCGGCCAGGTCCACGCCGTCGGCCAGCAGCGGCAGCTCGTAGCCCGGCAGCCCCGCCGCGGCCAGCGACTCCCGCTCGGTCTCCTCCAGCTCGGTGCGGCGGGCGTGCTCGACGATCTCCTCGCCGAGTGCCTCGGCCACCGCCGTCGCCTCCGCGCCGTCGGCCACTCCGGCCGCCTTGAGCCCGAGTACGAGCTCGGCCACGTCGAAGCGGCCCTTGACAGCCGTGTCAAGAGCGGCTTGCGGGAGCAGTGATTCACGCACCATGTTGATGAAAACGCAACCAGCGGGCAGCCCGGCGGAACGCACATCGGAGATTCCGTCGAGCGTTTCCTGGACCGGCATCTCCTCCAGCAGTGTGACGAAGTGCACAGCCGTCTCGGGAGATTTCACGACTCCGTTGACCAGCTCGGAGTGGTTCTTGATCGGCCCGACCTTGGCCAGTCCCGCCACCTCCTGGGTGACGTTCAGGAAGCGCGTGATGCGGCCCGTGGGCGGCGCGTCGAGCACGACCGCGTCGTAGACCCTGCGGCCGTTCCTGGACCGCCTGCGCACCGCCTCGGTGGTCTTGCCGGTGACCAGGACGTCGCGGAAGCCGGGGGCGACGGTGGTCGCGAAGTCGACGATGCCCATCTTGGTGAGCGCCCGGCCGGCCCTGCGCATCCCGTAGAACATCTCCATGTATTCGAGCATGGCCTCCTCGGGGTCGATGGCCAGCGCGTACACGTCGCCGCCCGACGGCGCCACGGCGATCTTGCGCTCCTCGTAGGGCAGCGGCGGCAGGTCGAAGATCTGCGCGATGCCCTGCCTGCCCTCCACCTCGACGAGCAGCACCTTACGGCCGCCCGAGGCCAGGGCGAGGGCGAGCGCGGCGGCGACCGTCGTCTTGCCGGTGCCGCCCTTGCCGGTGACGACGTGCAGCCGCACGTCGGTCCAATCCGTGTCCGGAGAGTCCACGTTTCGAGGTTACCGAACGGTCACTTGTAGAAAGCCGACGACCACCCTTTGAGATTGCTCACACTCGCGTGCGCTCCGCGTTCAGCGGTGCACCAGAGATAGCCCTTATGTTGCGCCGCGTTCAGCGGTGCAGCACAGGCTGCGGTTCTTAGCGCCTACGCTGGCCTGCATGAAGAAATGGGAGTATCTGACTGCGCCCTTGCTCATCCACAACACCAAGATGATCCTGGACAACTTCGGCTCCGCCGGCTGGGAGCTCGTCCAGGTCGTGCAGGGCGCCACACCGGAGCAGCTCGTCGCCTACTTCAAGAAGGAGAAGCAGTGACCCCCGAGCAGAAGATCGAGGAGCTCGGGTTCACGCTGCCCAAGCCCGTCACGCCGCTGGCCTCCTACGTGCCCACCGTCCGCACCGGCGACCTGGTCTACACCTCGGGCCAGGTGCCGATGCTCGAAGGCAAGCTGCACCAGACCGGCAAGCTCGGCGTCGACCTGGGCGTCGACGAGGGCCGGGCCGAGGCCCGCATCTGCGTGCTCAACGCGCTCGCGGCGCTGAAGGCCGAGCTGGGCGAGCTGTCCAGGGTGCGGCGGATCGTCAAGGTCGTGGTGTTCGTCTCCAGCGCCCCCGACTTCTTCGAGCAGCCGCAGGTGGCCAACGGCGCCAGCGACCTGCTGGCCGAGGTGTTCGGGGATGAGGGCAAGCACGCGCGCAGCGCCGTGGGCGTGGCCGCGCTGCCGCTGAACGCGTCCGTCGAAGTGGAGTTGATCGTCGAAGTCGGCTGAGCGGGGATATGTCACCATGACCGAGTGATGTTCTAGAGGAGGTCATGTGACCGGATTTCCGCTTCCAGAGGAGCTCGCCGCGCGGGCACGGGACATAAACGCCGGCCGGGTGGCGCCGGTGCCCGCGCGCGACGCCGCCACCGTGGTGGTCCTGCGCGAGGGCCCGGAGGTCTATCTGCTGCGGCGCAAGTCCACGATGGCCTTCGCGGCGGGCGCGTACGTCTTCCCCGGCGGCTCCGTCGACGCCCGCGACACCGACCAGGCCGTCGCGTGGGCGGGGCCGTCCCCGTCGGAGTGGGGCCGGACCTTCAAGGCGAGCGAACGGCTGGCGCGCGGGCTGGTGTGCGCGGCCGTGCGCGAGACGTTCGAGGAGTCCGGCGTGCTGCTGGCGGGTCCCGGCCCCGAGTCCGTGGTCGCCGACACGACAGGGGACGACTGGGAGGCCGACAGGCTCGCCCTGATCGACCGGAGCCTCGCCTTCGCCGACTTCCTCGCCCGGCGCGGCCTGGTGCTCCGCTCCGACCTGCTCAAGCCCTGGGCCCACTGGATCACGCCCGAGCTGGAGCGCAGGCGCTTCGACACCCGCTTCTTCGCCGCCGTGCTCCCCGAGGGCCAGCGCACCCGCGACGTCGGCGGCGAGGCCGACCACGTCGACTGGAAACGCCCGGCCGACGCGCTGGAGCTGGCGCGCAAGGGGGAGATCTTCCTGATGCCGCCGACGTACCAGACGCTGACCGAACTGGCGGCCTGCGGCAGCCTGAGCGAGGTCCTGGCCACGCGCAGGGAGATCGTCACCATTCTGCCCAGAGTCGTGGAGATCGAGGGTGAGATGCGGCTGGTGACCACATGAGCGGCCTGCACATCCCGATCGGCACGCCGGACGGGTCCCGCACCGACCACGCGGAGAGCCTGCTCGCCCCCAACCCGTCGATCATGACCCTCGACGGCACCAACACCTGGGTGATCGGCGCGGGCGACCAGGTGGTCGTCGTCGATCCCGGGCCCGAGGACGAGTCGCATCTGCGCCGGGTGCGCGACCACCTCGAAGAGCGCGACGTCACCGAGATCCTGCTGACCCACGGCCACTTCGACCACAGCGGCGGCGCCCGGCGCTTCGCCGCGATGGTGAAGGCGCCCGTGCGGGCCCTGGACCCGCGGCACAGGCTCGGCGGCGAGGGGCTCGCCGACGGTGACGTGGTGACCGTGAACGGGCTGGAGATCCACGTGTACGGCACGCCGGGCCACTCGTTCGACTCGCTCTGCTTCTGGCTGCCGCAGGACCACGCGATGCTGACCGGTGACACCGTGCTCGGCAGGGGCACCACGATCATCGCCCGCGACGGCGGGCTGGCCGACTATCTGCGCAGCCTCGACCGGCTCAGAGCGGCGGCGGAGGGCCTGGGGGCGCGGGCGCTGCTGCCCGGCCACGGCCCGGTGCTGCCCGACCCGGTCGGCGCGCTCGACGGCTACATCGCGCACCGGCGCGAGCGGCTCGACCAGATCAGGGCGGCCCGCGAGCAGGGCGCGCGCACGTCACGCGAGATCGTCCGGGTGGTGTACGCGGACGTCGACCGCTCTCTCTGGCCGGCCGCCGAGATGTCGGTGCTGGCGCAGCTCGACTATCTGGACCGGTTGTAGAGCCGGTCCATGTCGAGGATCACCACGGCCTTGGCCTCGATGCGCAGCCAGCCGCGCTGGGCGAAGTCGGCCAGCGCCTTGTTGACCGTCTCCCGCGAGGCGCCCACGAGCTGGGCCAGCTCCTCCTGGGTGAGGTCGTGGTGCACCCGCAGGCCGTCCTCGGCCCTGGTGCCGAACCGCTCGGCCAGGTCGAGCAGCTGCTTGGCGACCCGGCCAGGGACGTCGGTGAAGACCAGGTCGGCCAGCACGTCGTTGGTGCGGCGCAACCGCTGGGCCAGCGCGCGCAGCAGATGGAGGGCCACCTCGGGACGGCCGGTCAGCCAGGGCCGCAGGTCGTCGTGGCCGAGCCCGGCCAGCCGCACGTCGGTCAGCGCGGTCGCCGTGGCCGTGCGCGGCCGCGGATCGAACAGCGACAACTCGCCGAACATCTCGCTCGGCCCGAGCACGCTGAGCAGGTTTTCCCGCCCGTCCGGCGACGTGCGGGAAAGTTTGATCTTGCCTTCCAGCACCACGTAGAGCCTGTCGCCGGTCTCGTTCTCGTGGAAGAGCGTCTGTCCCTTGGAGAGCTGGACCTCGGTGATGCTCGTACGCAGCGCCGCGGCGCTCTCACGATCCAGCGCGGCGAACAGGGGGGCCTTGCCCAGCACGTCTTCGGTGTTCACTCTGCCTCCTCTGCTGCCATTGTGACTCACCCCACTCCGGGTGGCACACACAGGCTATGGGAATGCCGGAGTGCTCAGGGCTCGTCCGTGTTCGTGAGGGATGAGACGCATTCAGGGGGAAAGTTACCCGACGCGCTGGTCCACCCCTGACAGCAGGCCGTCCACAGAGGCCACCGCGGCCGCCACGGACCTGTTGAGCAGGACCCGGAGAACGTCCACCGCCTCCGGGCGCGTCGCGGGGTCCGGGTTGCGGCACTGCGCCACCGCGATCCGCAGCGCGGGAGGCAGCACGACCGGGTCGCCGTCCCTGGCGCCGGTGGCCGCGAACACCACCAGATCGGCCCAGGCCCGTACGTCCTCCGCCTCGGCGCCCCGCTGGTCCGTCTGCCAGCCGATGAGCACCTGCCCCCGCCGGCCGAGCGCCACGCTCTCCGGGCTGAGCCGCAGCCCCGCGGTGCCGTGCGCGTGCAGCCTGGCCAGCGCGGCCAGGCAGCTCACGGCGAGATGATGCAGCGGCCGGCCGCTCAGCGGCCCTCCGTTGCGGATGAACTCCGACAGCGCCGCGCCCTGACCGCCCATGGTGACCGCCTCCCATGCCGCCAGGTTGTACGCGAGCGAGGCCGTCCGGGGTTCAACCGTTCGCCGGAGCTTCTACTCTTTCGACATGGCCACCAACGCGGCGGAGCGCAAGCCGGAGTCCCAGCTCGCCCTGGTGCGGCGGGCGCGCAAGATCAACCGGATCCTCGCGGAGACCTACCCGGACGCCCACTGCGAGCTCGACTTCGGCAACCCGCTCGAGCTCCTGGTCGCGACCATCCTGTCCGCCCAGTGCACCGACAAGCGGGTCAACATGGTGACCCCCACCCTGTTCACGAAATATCCGACGGTGGAGGACTACGCCGCCGCCGACCGGTCCGAGATGGAAGGAATCATCCGCTCGACCGGCTTCTTCCGCGCGAAGACCAACAACATCGTCGGCATGGCGCAGGCGGTCTGCGAGCGCTACGGCGGCGAGGTGCCCGGCAAGCTGAAAGACCTGGTCACGCTGCCCGGGGTCGGCCGCAAGACGGCCAACGTGGTGCTCGGCAACGCGTTCGGCGTGCCGGGGCTCACCGTCGACACGCACTTCCAGCGGCTGGTGCGGCGCTTCGGCTGGACCCAGGAGAGCGATCCGGTCAAGATCGAGCACGTCGTGGCCGGGCTGCTGCCCAGACGCGAGTGGACGATCTTCTCGCACCGGGTGATCTGGCACGGCCGCCGCATCTGCCACGCCCGGCGCCCGGCGTGCGGGGTCTGCCCGCTGGCCGCCCTCTGCCCGTCGTACGGCACCGGCCCCACCGGCCGGGAAGAGGCCGCGAAGATCGTCCGATCCGGCCCCTTCTCCTGAACCGGGGAAGTGATCGGCACCCAGGCGTGTTGGAGGATGCGTGAACCAAGTGCCCGACTGGCTCGACAGACTGGCGGCGCAGGCTCAGCGCATCCGTGTCCCCCGGCACCTGCGACCACCGGCCGGCGGCGGGCGGGCGGCGGCGGTGCTCATGCTCTTCGGCGACGGGCCGCTCGGGCCTGACGTGCTGCTCATCCAGCGCAGCACCCGCGGGCGCAGGCACGCCGGACAGCCCGCGTTCCCCGGCGGTGGCGTCGATCCCGAGGACGGCGGCCCGATCGGGGCGGCGCTGCGCGAGGCCGAGGAGGAGACCGGGGTCCAGCCGGACGGCGTCCACGTCCTGGGCACGATGTCCGAGCTCTACCTCACCTACAGCGACAACCGGGTCACGCCCGTGGTCGCCTGGTGGCGCGAGCCGTGCGCGGTCCACGCGGCCTCGCCCGACGAGGTCGAGTCCGTCGAGCGGGTGCCCATCGCGGAGCTGGTCGACCCCGTCAACCGGATCATGTTGCGGCACCCGACCGGCATGGCGGGGCCCGCGTTCCGGGTGCGGGGGATGCTGGTGTGGGGGTTCACGGCGATGGTGCTGGACAGCGTGCTGCGCGCCGGCGGCCTCGAACGGCCGTGGGATCCCACGCGGATCGAGGAACTGCCCCCCGACGTCGTCAACCTCGCCGCCCGCGGCTGAGCCGTCGCGCGGCTGGCGGGTGCGAGCGCGGTGCCACGCCGAGCGCGGTCTGCGGGCCGAGCGCGGTCAGCGGGCCGAGCGCAGTGCCACGCCGAGCGCGGCCCAGCCGGCCACGTCCGCGTCGCTGTCGGCCGCCAGCTTGCGCAGCGTCTCCAGCCCGGCCCGGTCCGGCGGGTCGCCGAGCACGTGCTGCAGCGCGTACGCGGCGCCGTACCTGACCCTGGCGTCGATGTGGCCCGCCAGATCGATCACGGACGGCAGCGACCGCGGGTCGCCCAGATGCCCGAACGCGATCAGCACCGAGTAGAGCACCATGGCGTCGTCCTCGCTGGCGGCCAGGTAGCGCAGCACCGGCAGCGAACGGTCCACGAACGCCCCCAGCATGCCCATGATGTCCACGCCGAGCAGCCGCTCCTCGACGGAGTCCGCGGCGCACAGCCGGCGCGCCTCGATGAACGACTCCAGGTCGCCCCGCTGGCGCAGCACGGAGATCACGTGCCAGCGCAGCGGCCCGTCAGGATCGATGTCGCGCAGAGCTGCGTCGATGAGATCCCGCACTGTTCCCTCGGCCGGCGGCATAGCGCCAAGGTAGCCAGGGGAGTGACGCCGTCCTGGCGGAAGACGTGCACACTTGACCGAATCGCTGGTTACCTTTGAAGCGTGCGCGGTGATCTGCTTGACCTCATTCTGATCGGCCTCGTGATCGCCTTCGGCGTCTCGGGCTACCGGCAGGGCTTCATCATCGGGGCGATGAGCTTCGTGGGGTTCGTGGGCGGAGCCGTACTCGGCGTTTTCATCGCGCCCCCGATCTCCAAGGCCGTGGTCAGCGGCGACACGCCGCAGGCGCTGCTCGCGATCGTCATCGTGTTCCTGGCCGCCACCATCGGGCAGTTCGCCTCGTCCACCATCGGCGCGGTCGTGCGCAGCCACGTCACGTGGGAGCCCGCCAAGGTGGCCGACGCGGTCGGCGGCACGTTCGCCAGCGCGCTGTCGGTGCTGGTGATCGCCTGGCTGATCGGGTCGCTGATCGTCTCCACGGCGTTCTCCCCGCTGGTCGACCAGGTGAAGAACTCCGCGCTGCTGACCACGGTCGACGACGCGATCCCGCAGGCCGCGCGCAACTGGCAACAACCGTTCAAGAAGTTCATCGACCGCTCGGAGTTCCCGCCGGTCTTCGACGCCATCGGCGCCGGCCAGCTCATCGACGTGCCGCCGCCGGACCAGAGCGTGTTGCAGGGCGCCAAGCTGAGCCGGGCCCGGCTGGCGATCGTCAAGGTGCAGGGCGACGCGGGAAGCTGCAACAAGCACATCGAGGGCACCGGCTTCGTCTACGCCCCCGGCCGGATCATGACCAACGCCCACGTGGTCGCCGGAGTGACGCGTGACCTGCAGGTCATCGACTCCACCAACACGCGCCACAACGCCACCGTCGTGCGTTACAACCCGCGCCGCGACATCGCCATCCTCTACGTGCCCGGGCTGGCCCTGCCGCAGCTCGCCTTCGACGGCGAGGGCGGGCGGGGCGACAACGCGATCATCGCCGGGTTCCCCAAGGGCAAGGGGTTCACCGCGGAGCCCGCCAGGATCGGCGGCAAGCTCGACGCCGAGGGCCCCGACATCTACCGCGCGAGCACCGTCACGCGGAAGGTCTACGCGGTCCGCGGGCAGGTCCTGCCGGGCAACTCGGGCGGTCCCCTGCTCACGGTGGACGGCCGCGTCTACGGCGTGATCTTCGCCGCCGCGGTCAACGAGAAGGAGACCGGCTACGTCCTGACGGCCGAGGAGGTCGCCCCCGACGCCGCCGCCGGCCGCAACGACACCTCGCGGGCCGGCACCCAGGAGTGCGACTAGCCGGGCAGTTTGCCGAGGATCAGGGCGATCGACTCGGCGGGGTCGCTGTCCTGGTTCAGGCCGGAGGCGGCCTTGCCGACCGCGTCGTACGCGCCGCCGTACCCTTGCGCCCTGGCGGCCCCGCGGCCGAAGAGGATCAGCGCGCCGCGCCCGTTGCCGCGCTGGAGGTGGGTGAGCCCGACGCAGATCTGCGCCAGGCCCTGCCACAACTCCCGCTCGTCCTCCGGCGCGCACTTCCAGCGGCCCTCGAACACCTCGTGCGCGTGGAACGGCATGCCCTCGCGCAGGAACCGGCGGCCGTCGGCGAGGGCCTGCTCGGTGGTGGGGGCGTAGTCGTCGGGGACCCTGGGCACACCGGGGGCGCCGTAGGGGAGCGGCCTGCCGTACGCGTCGCGCGGCCTGGCGTTGCGCGGCCTGCCCTCGGGATCGCGGTCTCTCATCGGTCGGGCTCCGGATCGGCCAGCCAGCCGAGCAACTCGGTGTCGAACACGTCGGGAATCTCCTCGTGGGGGAAGTGGCCGGCGCCCTCGAACAGCCGCCACCGGTAGGGAGCCGCCACGTGGCGGCTCGACCCCTGGGCCGTGCGCGGCAACACGCGCGGGTCGAGCGCTCCGTGCAGGTGCAGCGTCGGGGCCTCGACCTCGGTGCGCATGGCCCTGGCGTAACGGCGGCCGTCGGGGCGGAGCTGGGAGCGGCCGAACCAGCGGTGATACTCCAGCGCGCAGTGCGCCACGGCCGGGATGCCGAACGCCTCGCGGTAGGTCTCGGACGTCTCCCGTTCCGGCCAGCCAGGCCGCGACCACTCGTCGAGCATCCTGCCCACCAGCGAGGCGTCGCGGCGCGTGAGCCGGCGCTCCGGGAGCAGCGGCACCTGGTAGCCGAGCGCCGCGACGCTGGCCCTGAGCTGGCCCGACAGGTCGGTCAGGAACGAGGTGCGCAGCCGCAGCGGATGCGGAGCCGACACGGGGACCAGCCGGTGGACGCACTTGGGGTCGAGCACGGCCATCGTCCAGGCGAGCAGCCCGCCCCAGTCGTGCCCGACCACGATCGCCCCGGTCTCGCCCAGCGCCCTGATCAGCCCCGTCGCGTCGGCGGCCAGCGTGGGGAGGTCGTAGCCGCGCGGCGGCTTGTCGCTGCCGCCGTAGCCGCGCAGATCGACCGCGACCGCCCGGTAACCGGCCGCGGGCAGCGAGACGAGCTGGTGCCGCCACGTCCACCAGAACTGCGGGAACCCGTGCAGCAGCAGCACCAGCGGCCCCTCGCCCGCCTCGACGACGTGGAAGCGGGTGCCCCCCGCGTGCACGGTGCGGTGGGTCCAGGGGCCCTCGATCTGTACGACGGACTCGTCAGGCGCCATCGCGGGTCACCGGCACGCCATCGGATCGGACCGCGGGCAGCGCCGGCTCGTCGGGGTTGGCGATCTCCTTGAGCCCCTTGATCGACCTGGCCGTGCGCCTCATCCCGGCCAGGCCCTTCAGCCGCCGGATCCCGATGAACACCAGCAGCCCCGCGACCAGCAGGTAGAACACGGTCACGATGAGGAAGGCCGCCCAGGTGGGCAGCCACTGGGCCAGCACGTAGGCGATGGCGAACGAGGCGAGGATCAGGCACAGATGAGCCATGAAGGCGGCGGCGGCGAACAGGCCGCCGGCCATGCCGACCCGCTTGGCGTCGAACCTGAACTCGGCCTTGGCCAGCTCGATCTCCGAGCGGACCAGGTCCGAGATGTGACTGCTCGCCTGGGCGACCAGCGAGCCCAGGGATTCTTCCTCGGGAGTCTGCGGCATGAACGTCTCCTATCGAGGCCTGGTGGCCGTGTCAAACATCATCCAGCGCCGTATGGCGCTTGCGTACCCGTATGCGAAGCAGGACCGCCGCCAGGACCGACGCGATGAGGCTGGCCGCGAGGATCCCGGTGGTGACGGCTTCGGCGCGCTGACGGTCGTCGCCGTACGCCAGATCGCCGATCAGCAGTGACACCGTGAACCCGACCCCGGCCAGCGACGACACCGCCGCCATGTCCTGCCAGTGAAGCTCTTCCGACAGTTTCGCGAGGCCGAGCCGTACGGACAGCCAGGCGCCGCCGAACACGCCGATGAACTTCCCGAGCACGAGCCCCGCAATCACTCCCAGAACTACCCGATCGGCCAAGATAGCGCTGAGGCTTGATCCGCTCAGTTTCACCCCCGCTGACAGGAACGCGAACACCGGCACCGCCAGGCCCGCCGAGATCGGGCGGAGGTAGTGGTCGGCCGCCTCCGCGGGGGAGCGCTCCTCGTCCGCTCGCGCGCGTACCCGGGTGAGCAGGCCGAGCGCCACTCCGGCGACCGTGGGGTGCACGCCGCTCGCCTCGGCCGCGCACCAGGCGGCCAGGGCCAGGGGTACGAGCAGCCAGGGGGTGGTGACGTTCTTGAGCTGCAGCAGGCCGTACGCGGCGATCAGGGCGGCGCTCAGCAGGAGCATGAGGAGGTCGAGGTGCTCGGTGTAGAAGGCGGCGATGATCGTGATCGCGCCGAGGTCGTCCACGACCGCGCAGGTCAGCAGGAACGCGCGCAGCGCCGCCGGCATCGCGCCGGCGGTCACGGCCAGGACGGCCAGCGCGAACGCGATGTCGGTGGCCGTCGGGATGGCCCAGCCCCGGGCGGCGCCCTCGGCTCCCCAGCTCACTATGAGGAAGACCAGGGCCGGGACCACCATGCCGGCCAGGGAGGCGATGATCGGGAGGGCCGCCTTGCGCGGGTTGGACAGCTCGCCGTGGACGAACTCCTCCTTGACCTCCAGCCCCGCCACGAAGAAGAAGATCGTCAGCAGGCCGTTCTGCGCCCACTTGTACAGCTCCAGCGGGCCGATCGAGGTCTCGCGCAGCGCGTCGTAGCCGTCGCTGGAGACGTTCGCCCAGATCAGCGCGGCCACCGTGGCGGCGAGCATGATGACGCCGCCGATGGTCTCGGTGCGCAGGGCCTCGGCGAGGGCGCGGGCATAGCGGCTCTTTGCGGGAAACGGCCACTTCTCGGTCTTCTGGCTCTGCACGGGGCTCCTCTGGTCGGCATGCGCTTACGTCACGCCGACCAGACTTCCCGGCACACCTACGTCAGCATGGGGCGTATATCCCAATATATGGACATACGCCCCTTTTGGGTCAGTCTTCGGACTTGGCCGACGGCAGCTTGTCGGAGATGAGGTTCATCACCGTGCTGTCGGCCAGGGTGGTGACGTCGCCGATGCTGCGGTTCTCGGCCACGTCGCGCAGAAGGCGGCGCATGATCTTGCCGGAGCGGGTCTTGGGCAGCTCGGGCACCACCAGGATCTGCCGCGGCTTGGCGATCGGGCCGAGCGCCTTGGCCACGTGGTCACGCAGCTCGGCGCCGATGTCGTCGCCCTCCTCCGCGCTGCCGCGCAGGATCACGAACGACACGATGGCCTGGCCGGTCACCGGGTCGGTCGCGCCGACCACGGCCGCCTCGGCCACCTTCGGGTGGCTGACCAGCGCGCTCTCCACCTCCGTGGTGGAGATGTTGTGGCCGGAGACCAGCATGACGTCGTCCACGCGGCCGAGCAGCCACAGGTCGCCGTCCTCGTCCTTCTTGGCGCCGTCACCGGGGAAGTACATCCCGTCGAACCGGCTCCAGTAAGTGTCGATGTAGCGCTGGTCGTCGCCCCAGATCGTGCGCAACATGGCCGGCCAGGGCTCGCGGACCACGAGGAAGCCGCCGCCGCCGTTGGGGACGCTGTTGCCCTGGTCGTCGACCACGTCGGCGACGATGCCGGGCAGCGGGCGCATGGCGGCGCCCGGCTTGCCGGAGGTGACGCCGGGCAGCGGGCTGATCATGATGGCGCCGGTCTCGGTCTGCCACCAGGTGTCGACGACCGGGCAGCGCTCGTGGCCGATGTGCTCGCGGTACCAGACGTACGCCTCGGGGTTGATCGGCTCGCCGACGGAGCCCAGGATGCGCAGGCTGGACATGTCGTACTTGGCGGGGATGTCGTCGCCCCACTTCATGAACGTCCGGATCGCCGTGGGCGCCGTGTAGAGAATCGTGATCTTGTACTTCTGCACGATCTCCCAGAACCGGCCCCGATGTGGGGTGTCGGGGGTGCCCTCGTAGATGACGCTGGTGGCGCCGTTGGCCAGGGGGCCGTACACGATGTAGGAGTGTCCGGTCACCCAGCCGATGTCGGCCGTGCACCAGTAGATGTCGGTCTCCGGCTTGAGGTCGAAGACCGCGTGGTGCGTCCAGGCCGTCTGCGTCAGGTAGCCGCCGGTGGTGTGCAGGATGCCCTTCGGCTTACCGGTGGTGCCGCTGGTGTAGAGGATGTACAGCGGGTCCTCGGCGTCGTGGGGCTCCGGGGTGTGCTGGTCGCTCTGGCGCTCGACGATGTCGTGCCACCACACGTCCTTGTCGCCGGTGGCGACCTCCTGGCCGGTACGGCGTACGACGAGGACGTGCTCGACCTGCGGGCACTCGGCGACGGCCTCGTCCACGGTCGGCTTGAGCGCGCTCGGCTTGCCCCTGCGGTAGCCGCCGTCGGCGGTGATGACCACCTTGGCGTCGGCGTCGTCGATCCGGCTCTTCAGCGCGCTGGCCGAGAACCCGCCGAACACCACCGAGTGCACGGCCCCGATGCGGGCGCAGGCCAGCATCGCGACGGGCAGCTCGGGGATCATCGGCATGTAGACGGCGACGCGGTCGCCCTTGCGGACCCCGAGCTCGTGCAGGGCGTTGGCGGCCTTGCTGACCTCGGTCTTCAGGTCGTTGTAGGTGAGGGTGCGGGAGTCGCCCTCCGGCTCGCCTTCCCAGTGGTAGGCGACCTTGTCGCCGCGTCCCTCTTCCACGTGGCGGTCGACGCAGTTGTAGGCGACGTTGAGCTGCCCGCCGACGAACCACTTCGCGAAAGGCGGGTTCCACTCCAGCGTCTCGTCCCACCGCCTGGCCCAGGTCAGCCGCTCGGCCGCGTGCTCCCAGAAGGCAAGACGGTCGGCGGCGGCCTCGCCATACGCGGCGGCGGTCACATTCGCGGCCGCAGCCAGGGCGGCCGGTGGTGCGAACCGGCGGCTCTCCTGTAGCAAGTTGGACAGCGCCTGGGTCTCGTTGCCAGGGGTCTCCGGGGCCACTTCGTGCTCCTTCTATGGCCAGATTAGACAGGTCGTGTCCTACTTCACCAGCTCACGGCGGTCCCACACAAGAGGTCTAGACAGGTCTGTACCGTCCGGCCCGGGTGGGGTGGATTTTATCGGGCCGGCCGGCGAACGCTATCTTCTGTATATCCGGCTAATGCGCGGAGGGCTTTATGGGCCCCCCGTTGTCGGGGTTTCTCGACTGGTTGTCATAGCGGCGGTTCCGGCGGGCGTTGGGCGCGTGGGTCGTACGCGCAGGTAGGGTCAGGTCCCGTGAGTGACCCATTGGCCGTCATCGCGCAGTTCCCCGGCGTCTCCGAGGCGGTGGACGAGGCCCGGGAGGCTGTGGACCGGCTCTATCGTCACCGTGTCCTGCGCCGCGCCAGCCCGGCGGTGTCGACGGAGTCGTCCCTGCGTGGCGCCCGTGCCTCGGCCGCGATCGAGGGCGTCGACGTGCCCCTGGACGCGCTGCGCCGGGACGAGATCCACGACCCGCTGGTCCAGGGCGCCCTGCGCGCGTCGGCGGAGATGGGCCGGCTGGGCTCCACCTGGCGCAGCGCGCCCAGGCAGGTGCTCGCCCGGCTGCACAGCGTGGCGGCGGCCGGCCTCGCGCCGCAGCCCGCCCTGGGCCGCCCCCGGTCGGAGGACGAGGCCGCCGACCCGCTCGGCCTGGGCCCCGCGCCCGGCGCCGGTGAGGCGGCGGCTCGCATGGAAGCCCTGCTCCACCTGCTCGAACGGCCTACGAAGGCGCCCGCGATCGTGCTGGCCGCCGTGGTTCACGCGGAGCTGGCCGTGCTCCGCCCGTTCGGTACGGCCGACGGGATCGTGGCGCGCTCGGCCGAGCGGCTGACCCTGGTGGAGTATGGGCTGGACCCGAAGTCCCTGGTGGCCGTGGAGGTGGGGCATGGGGAGCTGCCGTATGCCGACGGTCTGCGGGGGTATCTGAGCGGGACGCCGGAGGGGGTGACCGGCTGGGTACGGCAGTGTGCCTCGGCGGTAAGCCTGGGCGTACGCGAGACGACCGCCGTCTGTGAGGCAATGCAGAGGGGCTGACCTGCGGAGGGGCTGTTCCGTGGCGGGGCTGTGCTGCGCCTGCGGAAGGCTGACTTGCGGAGGGGCTGCTCTGCGGAGGGGCTGCTCTGTTGGGAGTCACTGACATAGCTGACGGCGTCTCGGTTATGAGACGCCGTCCGCCGTGCATCACACCGGGTTACCAAGCGTGCACCTTTATCCGTCGGACGGGTCAAGCCCGTCACGACGCGCCTCCCGCGGCTGGTCGCGCGTGGGTGCCTGGTTGACGCACCCGGACAAGTGGTCCGTAACCCCTTTCTACGACGGTTTCCCGCTGATGGGAACCCCCGGGACCAAGACCTTTACCCGCCGATGTCTGAGGCTTCGGACATACGGGTGGCTACCGCCTTCTTGTGTCGGTTACCAAGCTGTGATGATCACAGAGAGTGATCGTCTTTATGTGATCGTTATGCTACGGCGAAAAAACTTGGCGAAAATGCGAGATTGCTGCTCGACGAAACTCGAGTCGATCGGGCAGCATACGGGGGTATCGCCCGATACTGGAGCGACCGCGCCAGGGATTGCTTTGCAAGTCCCTTGCCAGGCTCTGGTGAAGTGATGAAAGCTTTCTTCTGAAACGGGACCGGCTCTACCCCCCCGGAGCCGGACCGATCAGGCGACCCCCGCTCTCCCCCCCGGCGGGGGTCGCCCCTTTTCCGCCCTCTTCTGGGCCCAGCTCCGCGACCGGTCCCCCCGGCTCTTCGCGCACCCCTCCCACAAACCGGGAAGTCTCACGCGATCTCCGTCTCCGCGCGCGCGACCGCTGTCCACAGCCCCACCCACCCCGCACCCGTGTCCACAGCGCCACCCATCCCGGCTCCACAGCGCCACCCACCTGCGCCCGTGTCCACAGCGCCACTCACCCCCGCACCCGTGTCCACAGCCCCACCCACCATCCCCAGAATCCCGTTCGGCGTCTCCGCACCCGCACCCCCTCCCGCAAAGTTGACCTCCCAACGCCTCACCCCCGTTGCCCCAGGGAGGCCAACGTGCACCGTCCTCTGGTCATCACCGAAGACCCGGCCCTGCTGGACGACCTGGTCCGCATAGCGGCCGCAGCCGGCGCCCACCTCGACGTGGCGCACGCCCCAGCCCACGCCCGCCCCTTCTGGAACCTGGCCCCGCTCATAGCGGTGGGCGCCGACCAAGCAGACGCCGTAGCCGCGATATCACCCCCCGCCCGAGACCAGGTCCTCCTCGTGACCAGAGGACACGAAGACCCGGACACCTGGCGAAAATGCGTGTCCGTAGGCGCCCAAGCCGTGGTGACGCTCCCCGACGACGAACGCCACCTGGTGGAGCGTCTGGCAGACGCCATAGAGCCCGACCCCCGCTCAGGCTCCGTCGTCTGCGTGGTCGGCGGCCGAGGCGGAGTCGGCGCGAGCGTGCTCTCGGCCTGTCTGGCGTTGCGAGCCTCAGGCGACCACCTCCGCACCCTCCTGGTGGACGCCGACCCGCTCGGCGGCGGCATCGACGCCCTGCTCGGCCGCGAGGAGGCACCGGGCGCCCGGTGGGGAGACCTGGTGGCCCGAGAAGGCCGGATCAACTCCAGCGCCCTGCAGGCGGCACTCCCGTCGTTCGGAGCTCTGGCCGTTCTCTCCTTCCAACGAGGAGAGGTGGCGGCGATCCCATCCCCAGCCATGCGCTCGGTCCTGGAAGCCGGCCGACGTGGCTTCGACCTGATAGTCGTCGACCTCCCACGCCACTTCGACCCGGCCTCGATCGAAGCCCTCAGCAGAGCCAGGACGACGTTGGTGGTGGCCACGGCAGACGTACGCGGCATCCTGTCGGCCGTCCAGGTGCTCGGCGAAGCCCGCAACCACACCTCGGACCTTCGCGCAGTCCTCCGCCCAGGAATCCTGGACGACGACACGGCGGTCGGATCCCTCGGCATACCCTCAGCCGGCATCCTGCCTGACCAGCCAAGACTCACGGCCACCCTCAACCGGGGCGAGCTCCCCCAACTAGGTCCCCGCACCGTGCTGGGTGCCCTCTGCACCTCCCTGTTGCAAGATCTCCTACCGGCATGACCTCGACGCCACGAGCTCACCACCCCACCGGAGCAACCGAGCAGCACCCGGCGCCCAGCCCGCACGCCCACCCCGGCACCTCCCGGCAACGGACATCCGGGCACCTCGAAAGCAGCCGGACGCCCCAGCCCGCCCCCGCGTCGAGGCCGCCGACGACCCACCGGGATCCCGGCCTCACGGAGCATCAGGAGCAGGCGGCCGTGTCCCCTGAGCTGGTGGAAGCCGTCCGGATCCGTCTGGCCCGCACAGGCGTCGAGCCAAGTGCGGCCCAGGTGGCGGTCGCCCTCAGAGCCGAAAGATCCGTATACGGCGACGCCGAGATCCTCGCGGTCGCCAGGGCTCTCTGCGCCGACCTGATCGGAGCAGGCCCCCTGGAGCCGCTCCTGGCCCGCCCAGACGTGACGGACGTCCTGGTCAACGGCCCACGTGAGGTGTGGATAGACGACGGTGGCGGCCTGCGCCGCACCCCGGTGACGTTCACGGACGATGGGGCCGTCCGCCGGCTGGCCCAACGCCTGGCGGCCGCGGCAGGCAGACGACTGGACGACGCCTCCCCGTACGTCGACGCCAGATTGGCAGGAGGCGTCCGCCTGCACGCCGTGCTGCCGCCGGTGGCGTCCGGGGGCACCTGCGTCTCGCTGCGCCTGCCCCCACGCCGCACCTTCACCCTGGCGGACCTGGTGTCGGCAGGCACGGTCACCCCATCCGCGATCCACGTCCTGACCTCCATGGTCACCGCCAGACTGGCCTTCCTCGTGACAGGCGGCACGGGCACCGGCAAAACGACACTCCTGTCGGCCCTGCTCTCCCTGGCGGACCCCGGCGAACGCCTCCTGCTCGTGGAGGACTCGGCCGAGCTACGCCCCCTCCACCCGCACGTGGTACGCCTGGAGACGCGCCCGGCGAACCTGGAGGGCGCGGGCGGCGTAGGCCTACGCGACCTGGTCAGACAGGCGCTGAGAATGCGCCCGGACCGCCTGGTGGTAGGAGAGGTGCGCGGATCCGAGGTGGTGGACCTGCTCGCCGCCTTGAACACCGGCCACGAAGGCGGCTGCGGGACCCTGCACGCCAACACGGCGGCCGACGTACCACCTCGCCTGGAGGCTTTGGGCTGCGCGGCGGGCCTGACCAGAGAAGCCGTCCACAGCCAGCTTGCCGCAGCGCTCGACGCGGTCATCCACCTGACTCGCACCCGCCCAGACGGCCGAAGACGCATCGCCGAGATCTGCCTGCTCTCCAGAACGGCATCCGGCCTCGTCGAATCAATCCCCGCCCTGACCTTCGACGCGAAAGGCACCGCACAAGTCGGCCCAGGCTACGAATCCCTAGCCCGAAGATCGCAACCATAACCACCAACACGCACGCCCACAGACCGCACAACCGCCCACCCAACACGAACGCTCACAGACTCGCCCGCCCAACACGGGCGCTCACAAGCCGCCACTCCGGCCGGCCAACCCGAACGCTCACAGACTCGCCCGCCCAACACGGGCGCTCACAAGCCGC
>NZ_JBSFVA010000049.1:0-37289 GCF_053592075.1 Nonomuraea sp. NPDC002799 | reverse complement strand
GCCACTCCGGCCGGCCAACCCGAACGCTCACAGACTCGCCCGGCCAACACGGGCGCTCACAAGCCGCCACTCCGGCCGGCCAACCCGAACGCTCACAGACTCGCCCGGCCAACACGGGCGCTCACAAGCCGCCACTCCGGCCGGCCAACCCGAACGCTCAAAGCGCCACATACGCCCGCCCGCCAGCCCACACCACCAGCAGCGATCAGCTCCACGCCAGCCCGGCGTCGTGGAGCCGCCCAGGTGCGCGTGTGGGGCGGTGCGATACGGCACATCTACAGCAGCAAGGTGCCAGGTGCCAGATACCAACGGAGCCGACACAAGCGATGACCCACGCCCTGCTAGCCGCGTTGTCCACAGCCTGCGCCCTCTGGCTGTGGACAGGCCCCGCCGTTGCCACAACCCGCCTGAGGAGACTGACCTCAGCCCGAGAGAGCCCTCGCCGGCAATCCATCCGCAAGCGTCTCACTCGCCCCAGCCCCACCCGCCGAGCGGAAGCCTGGCGCCACGCGTCGATCGAGTTGTGTCAGGCCCTCTCCGCAGAACTCTCGGTCGGCCACACCGCAGGCACCGCCCTGACCAGAGCCATCGCAACAGTCGAGTTCCCTGCCCCTGAGGCCATGCGCCAGGTCATCGCCGCGGCGAGAGACGGCGGCGACGTGCCCGCGGCCCTGACCTCAGCGGCCCCGCAACAGGGCGGCGAAGGGCTACGCCAGCTCGCCGCCTGCTGGGAGGTTGGCGTCACAGTGGGCGCCGGACTGGCAGCCCTGGTCGAACGAGTGGCGAAGACCTTACGTGCAGCCCAGGCCCACCGCCAGGACGTCGCCGCGCAACTGGCCGGCCCGCGCGGCACGGCCAGAATGCTGGCCATACTCCCGGCCTTGGGCCTGCTCATGGCCGGCGCCTTGAACATGCATCCGCTGGACTTCCTGTTCGGCAGCATTCCCGGCCTCATGTGCCTGATCGCGGGACTCGCCCTCGACGCCTGCGGCCTGTGGTGGACCAACCGCATGGCGGCCAAGGCGCAAGGCTGAGATCTCACGAAGATTCCACAGATCGGATAACGCCGATGCTCCCACTGCTGTTCGCCCTGTGTGCCGCCACAGCCGCCGCATGGCTGTGGTTCTCCCCGAGGACCCCAGCGACGCGCCTGTCCCGCCTGCTGCCGGCCGCAGCAAAGACTCTTGTTTTCGCCGGCCGTTCCACAAGCCACCGACGCACTCAAGTCTGGAACGAAGAGCCGCATCAGCCGACGTGGCTGAATCCCACCCAGAAACGCCCGAAGCCCATCGCCACCAGAACGGTCATAGCCGCCACAGTTTCTGGACTGATCACCGCTCTCCTCATCGGAGGCACCCCCGGAATGATCACCGGCCTCCTGGTCGCCCCAGCAGTCGCAACAGTCCTCCACCGGCAGACACCCGAACAGGAGCTTCACGACCGCCAGCGAATAGTCGCGGACCTGCCCTTCGCCGCCGACTTGATGACCGCCTGCCTACTCGCCGGACGTCCCGTGAGCGCCGCCACCGAAATCGCCGCCAAGGCCGTCGCCGGCCCTCTGGGCCAGCGTCTGACCTGGGCGAGCAGCCAACTACGCCTTGGCGCCGACCCGGCCCCCACCTGGGCCTGCCTCGCCCGCGACCCGGAGATGGCCGCACTGGCCCGAGCCATGAGCCGAGCAGCACAAAGCGGCGCCCCCGTCGCGGACGTTCTCACCCGCCTGGCCGACGATGCCCGGGAGAAAGCAAGAGCCGTATCCGTCGCGACGGCCAGAAACGTCGGCGTGAAAGCGGTAGCGCCGTTGGGCCTCTGCTTCCTGCCGGCATTCGTCCTACTCGGAATCGTCCCTGTGATAGCCGGCCTGGCCGCCACAATTATCATTCCGTAACGTCGCCCGCACTATCTACGATGCAACGTGCCACGAATGGGCGCAGGCTTTCGTTCCATGTCAGACGACGCCACAGCCAGAACCTGACCCGTACACGACTACTTCCAAGCCCATATCAGCGCCGTCAACAATGGCCTGAAGCGACATACCCCTGAAGCAGCATGACCTTGGAGAGACACAACCCCCAGGGCAGCATTTTCTTGGTTCGGCATAACCCCCTAGGGCAGCATGTTCCTGGTGTGGCATAACCCTGGAGCAGCAAATCCCTGAGACGGTCTCTATTCGCGAACCGCCCGCCTCACTACCTGCTCAAGCAGCTTTCGGCTGACACCCGCCCGCCGCCCGCATATGTATTCACCCATAAAGCATGGGACGCGCCCACGATCGCTCTAGTTCTCCTTACGCACAGGAGAAGATCTCTGGCCTCTCCTATCTACAGGAGCCACCCTCGGGCCTGCCCTTATGCGCAGGGGCCACCCTCGGGCTTCCCTTATGCGCAGGATTCGGCCTCTGGCCTCCCCTTATCCACAGGAGCCGTCCTCGGGTCTCCCCCCGTCCACAGGAGCGACCTCTGGCTACTCCTTATCCACAGAACACCGCTCGGTTCATGGTCCACCATCCCGTTTCGGCGACCCTTGGATTCCCGCCGGACACCTCCGGCCCGCAACATCTCCTGGAGGCAACGATGCACAGTCCCGCCACCACACCAGACGAGATCAAAGCCACTCCAGCGCGCATAGGCATGCCACGCAGCAACCGCAGGGCCACGCTCTCGCACCGGTTCGAAACGCTCGCGAACCGAATCACCGCTCTCGCGACCCGCTCACCAATCACGTCCGCCGTCAACTCCGCACCCCTCGTCAACTCCGAACCCATCAGCCCCCCACGCGCTGCCAAGGCCGCACCCCACGCCGCCCCCGCAGTCACCGCCAATTCCGCACCCATCAACACCCCGCTCGCCGGCAAATCCGCGCCCACCACCGATCCCGCACCCGACGACCCCGCAAGCGCCGCCGGCAGATGGCGCCATTACGCGACCATCAACCGAGAGCGTGGTATGTCGACAGCCGAGTACGCAGTAGGCACCATCGCGGCCTGTGCCTTCGCCGCTCTCCTCTTCAAAGTGGTCAGCAGCCCAGAGGTCCAGGAATTGCTCACCTCGCTCATAGACAAAGCACTCAACACCAGCACTGGCGGATGACCGTCCGCCACGCGCGGACCTCCAACAGTGAAAGCCGGACGGCATCGCGCGGCTCGGTCACAGCCGAAACCGCCGCGATGCTGCCCGCGCTCATGCTCGTCCTGGCGGCGGCGCTGTGGGCCATTCAGGCCGTCGCCGTCCAACTGGAGTGCGTCGACGCCGCTCGTGCGGCAGCCCGCGCCGCCGCCAGAGGCGAGCCCTTGGACCAAGTCCGCGACCTCGCCCGCACAGCCACCCGCCCAACAGCCCAGATAGCCGTAAGCCGTGACGAAGAAACTACAAAAGTGCAGATCACAGTAGAGGTACGTCCGGCGTGGGGCCATTCGCTGCCAGCAGTCCGCGTATTCGCCACGGCCACCGCCGACACCGAACCGTGAGCACCCTCACGACTCGGAGCCGCACTGCGAGTGAGCCCACGACCTCAGCCTCTCGTGTCCACCTGGGAGTGGGCTGGCCACCTCAGCCGCTTGCGTCCACGGTGCGGGTGGGCTGGCGACCTCAACCGGTCGCGTCCACTGAGCGAATCCATCGAACGCAAGCCCGCGACCAGGAACACGCAAGGAGGAACTATCAAGGACAACGAAAGAGGCTCCGCCACGCTGTGGGGCGTGGGCCTCATGGGACTCCTGATGGCGGTTGCCACGGCGTTCGCGACGGTGGGCTCCGTACGAGTGGCTCGCCATCGTGTTAACAACGCCGCAGACCTCAGTGCTCTGGCCGCCGCCAGACTCGCGCTGCTCGACCCCGAGGGCGCCTGCGCCAAAGCCTCAGCCCTGGCCATGCAGAACGGCGTCCACCTGACTCAATGCAAAATCACGCACGAGATCGCCGACATCTGGACCTCGCTACCGATCTCTATGCCCGTGCTCGGCACCTTGACTTTGCGGGGCAGATCCCGCGCAGGACCAGCGGAATTCAC
This sequence comes from Nonomuraea sp. NPDC002799, assembly GCF_053592075.1. Lineage (NCBI taxonomy): Bacteria > Bacillati > Actinomycetota > Actinomycetes > Streptosporangiales > Streptosporangiaceae > Nonomuraea > Nonomuraea sp. NPDC002799. The sequence goes on along the minus strand of NZ_JBSFVA010000049.1, from coordinate 33,281 downwards.
TCCAGCAGAAGGCGGCCACCAGCCAACGAAGGGGTGGTAGGTGGGGCCTACGAGGCAATGTCGCAATCCCGTTACGACTTCTTAGACGTGGTGTCCAAGAATCGGATAACTCCCGTAAGGTTCCGCTTACCCTCGGTCCATGCCATATGCGACAGGGAGTCTGGGAGCGCTAGGACGAAGTCGCTAAGGGGCGGATTCGGGGACGGTCGATGACCGTATCGGCCGGGCGGACTGCACTTCCGGTCGTCGCGTGGACGCCCCAGGGTGGTCAGGCGGCGGGGCTCTCGATGGAGGGAAGCGTCGTGGCGGTAGTCAGCAGAGTGACGGCCGCAGGGCTGGTCGTGGCGGGATGCATCCTGCTCGGCGGACCCGCCCAGGCAACTGCGGTGATGCAGCAGAGCGAGAGTTCGGGGCAGACCGAGAACTCATGGCGGAGTGAGAGCGCTGAGCAGACTGAGAGCTCGGGGCAGATCACGTCACCGTCCGATGGCCAGGTCGTTTCCGGCTCGGCGGTCACCGTTTCAGCCCGTACGGGGCTGATGCAACTGCGCATGGGCCTGTACGTCGAAGGGCCCTCCACGCCCAGCCAGAAGGTTGCCGGAGGTGGGGCCAACCAGTCGATTTCCGGAACATTCGACGCTGGCAATGCTCCGAACGGGTCCTTCACCGTGACCCTCAAGGGAGAGATCACCGGCACCAAGTACGCCAGCAGCACATTCACCCTGCGACGACCCGCCGAGGCCCCGGGCAACGTGAACGCGAGCCGCCAGGGCACTGGCAAGGTACTCGTGACCTGGAGCAAGGGCTCCGAGCCTGATTTGCAGTCGTATCAGGTATCCAACAGCCAGTCCGGCATCGTGGGCAGGCTATCCGCCGAGAGCGCGTGCGCCGGCTCCTCGTGCAAGGCGGCGCTGGCTGTGCCGGCCAAGGCGGCGGGGCAGAAGGTGGGGTTCACGGTCAAGGCGTTCAGGGGTGACGGCGACGGCGGGTCGATCGGGTCGGACGATTCCGCTGCCGCATACGTCACCATCCCCGCCCCTCCCTCGGCGCAGCCGAAGAAGACGGCGACCAATAGCGAACAGTCGCCGAAGACCAACGACGCCAAGAACATCGATCCACTGCCTACGCTGCCCGCCAAAAAGCAGACCGCGGCCGCGAGCAGACCGACGCCCCGCAAGCAGACGACGTCCAAGCTGCCGGACCTCCCCGACACGGATCCGAAGGGCAACCTCCCGATTCCGACCGCCGGGCCATCCGGAGCGGAGCAAGACGAGGCGGGTGGCCTGGCTCCGGCCGATGCGAAGGACGGCGCTGAGCCCGTTCCCGTGCAGACGAGCGAAATCAGGGCGCAGTCGAATGATTCGCCGATGGGAGATATAGGCCAGTACGGCCTGTATGTCGCGGGCGGCCTCCTGTTGCTGCTGCTCGGGGCGCACGCCGGTGCCTGGGCTCGTCGGCGAGCTGTGGTGGTGGGCGCTCCTGGTGGCGGCGTCCACGCAGCCAGGACCGCGAACGGGATACCGACCGCGCCGGGGCAAGGGAATGAGACCGGCGCTGTATTCGGGGTTGGGGCCGGTTCTGGCGCTGGGCAGGGAACTGGAGTCGGTTTTGCCGGCGGGCCCGGCGCTGGAGCCGCTTCTGGTGCTCACTTCGGGGTTGAGGCCGCTCCTGGCGCTGGCTTCGGGGCTGGGGCCGGTTCGGGGTCTGGAGTCGGTTCGGGCGCTGAATTCGGGGTGGGAGTCGGTTCCGGGTCTGGAGTCGGTTCGGGCGCTGGGTTTGGGGTGGAGGTCGGTTCGGGCGGTGGGGTTGCTTCGGGCGAGGGGTTCGGGGTTGGGGCCGGTCCGGGGGGTGGGCCTGGCGGCGGGCCCGCTTTAGGCGCTGAGCCTGGCGGTGGGGTCGGTTTGGGGGTTGGGCCTGGCGGTGGGGTCGGTTCGGGCGCTTGGGGCGGGTCTGGAGCCGGTTCCGGGGCTGGCGCCGCGGCTGGGACAGCCGCCGCTGCTGGCGCGGGTGTCGGTGTGTCATCGGCTGGTGAGAGGCAGGGCGGCCGGCGGGACGACGGTGTCACGCCCTCGACGGCACGTCGGCGGCCTGCTGTGGTCCTGGCCATTGCCAGGACTCGCGCTCCCGATCAGACCCGTGCTCGACAGGCGTTAGCCGGCGAGCAGCCGGATGCTGCGGGTGTGGAGCAGCCGCGGAGGTCCGTGAACGATGAGCAGCGCGAGGGAGCGTCCGACGCGCCTGCGCCGCATGCTCATATCGCTCTGCCCAGCTCAGCGGTGACGGATATCTCTGTGCCCACCGCACACGTCACTCCTCCCGCCGTACGTATCGAGGATCGGTGGGACGACTACCTGCCGCCGTCGCCCAGGTCCATGGAGGACAGTGGGTTCTGGGAGCGTCCGCAGCCAGGGGCCACCGATTTCTGGGCCGCTGATGAGGACAATGGCGAAAAGGATGCCAAGCGGAACGGTGACGGCAAGCAGGATGGAAACTTATATGTCGGCCGTCGGCATTTGGATGGGGCAAGCTAGGCGTTTGTCGTTGACGCCGGAATGGTCCTGGTGCTGGCTTCATAAGAACGGGTCTTATAGCTGACGTTCAGGATGTGAGTGCGCGAGGCGCTTGGTGATGTCTTACGTCGCTGCAGGTGAGCGGGGTTTTCGTTGCTTCGGGGTCGGGACGCGTTTTGTCTGCGTGACGCCTCTGCGGAAGCTGTGATGTAGCTGCCCGGAATGTAAGCGGGACTTTCAGTCTGCGGCAAGAAGGGTGTTCAGGAGGCGGATGGCGCCGCGTTTGTCCAGCGGGTTGTTGCCGTTTCCGCATTTGGGGGACTGGATGCAGGAAGGGCAGCCGCGTTCGCATTCGCAGGAGGTTATGGCTTCGCGTGTGGCCGTCAGCCAGTCCGTGGCGCGGGCGTAACCGCGTTCGGCGAAGCCGGCGCCGCCCTCGTGACCGTCGTACACGAAGACCGTGAGCAGGCTCGTGTCGGCGTGGAGTTCGGTGGAAACGCCGCCGATGTCCCAGCGGTCGCATGTGGCGAAGAGGGGCAGCAGGCCGATGGCGGCGTGTTCGGCGGCGTGAGCGGCTCCGCCGAGGTCGACTCCGGCTTCGGCGAGGGGGGTTACTGCCGAGGCGGGCAGGGTCCACCAGACCGCGCGGGTGCGCAGGGTGCGCGGCGGCAGTTCCAGCGGCTCGTCGCCGAGCATCTCGCCCGACTGGAGGCGCCTTTTGATGTACGACACCACCTGGCGGGTCACCTCGACCTCTCCGAAGTGAAGGGTGCCGGGCCCCAGGGAGGTGGAGCGTTGCGTGGTGAGGATGGAGATTTCGGTTATGTCCCGAGCGAACGTTGTGTAGTCCGGGTTGGCGCTGGAGACCAGGGCGACTCCGGCCTCCAGATCCAGCAGCTCTACCAGGAAGGTCTCACCCTGGTGCAGGTAGATCGCGCCTGTATGGACCGCGGTATGCGCGGAGGGCTCGTCCACGCTGCCCAGGAGGCGGCCGGTCGACGACTCCACGACCTGGATGGGGGCGCCCCCGCCGCCACGGATGTCCGCCAGGTCGGTGGCGCGCTCGCGCCTGGTCCAGAACCAGCCTGCCGGGCGCTGCCGGAGCAGGTTCTGGGTGACCAGGTCCGCCAGGACGTTCGAGGTGGTGGCGCCGAAGATCGGGATGTCGTCCTCGGTCAGCGGGATCTCGGCGGCCGCGGCGCAGAGGTGGGGGCCCAGGACGTACGGATTGTCGGGGTCGAGGACGATCGCCTCCACGGGCTGGCCGAACAGGGCCTGCGGATGGTGCACGAGATAGGTGTCCAAAGGGTCGTCCCTGGCGATCAGCACGGCGAGCGCGTCCTGGCCGTCGCGGCCCGCTCGGCCGGCTTGTTGCCAGAGGGAGGCCCTGGTGCCGGGCCAGCCTGCGATGAGGACGGCGTCCAAGCCCGAGACGTCCACACCGAGTTCGAGGGCGTTTGTGGTGGCCAGGCCCATGAGCGTGCCCGCGCGGAGGGCCTTTTCCAGGACTCGGCGGTCTTCGGCGAGGTAGCCGGCTCTGTAGGCGGCGACCTTGTTGGGGAGGTCGGCGAGGTCTGACAGCTCTGGGAGCGCCCAGGTAAGGGCGGAGGGCTCCGGTGTTGTGCGCGGATCGGTGGTGGAGGTTGGTGCCGGGTTCGGTCGGGTGTTGGGGTCTGGTGTTGGGTGCGGATCGGTGGTGGTTTCAGGTGCGGGGCGCGGTTCGGTGGTGGTTTCAGGTGCGGGGCGCGGTTCGAGGGTGGTTTCTGGTGCGGGGCGCGGTTCGAGGGTGGTTTCTGGTGTGGGGTGCGGTTCGGTGGTGGGGGTCTGTGCCGGGTTCGGCTCGGTGGTGAGGTCCGGTGTTGGGTGCGGCTCGGGTGCGGGGGTGAAAGGGGTGGAGAAGGCGACGTCGGCGAGTTTGGCTCGGGCCGTCAGGGCGACCGTCTCGGCTCCGCGGCGCGAGCGGACGAAGGCGAGCGTGCGGACGTCTGCCAGAACGAGATCCGCCAGCAAATCCGCCGCCTCCGCCGTAGCCGTCCGCCGCACCGGCGCCCCTCCCTCGCCCCGTAGCTCCGTCAGAGGCGGCTCCCACAGCGCGATGGTGGTTGAGCCCTTGGGCGAGGTGTCCACGGTCACCTCGTCCATCTCAAGCCCCGTCAGCCTCATGGCGAACGCCCCCGGCTCGCTGGCCGTCGCCGACGCGAGCAGGAAGGTGGGCTGCGAGCCATGGCGGGAGCAGACGCGGCGCAGACGGCGCAGGATCTGGGCGACGTGGGAGCCGAAGACACCGCGGTAGCCGTGGCACTCGTCGACGACGACCATGCGCAACCGCCGGAAGAACGACGACCACTGGGCGTGGCGGGGGAGGATGCCGCGGTGGAGCATGTCCGGGTTCGTGAGGACGTAGTTGGCGTGCTGGCGTATCCAGGTGCGTTCCTCGAAGGGCGTGTCGCCGTCGAAGCTGGCGGCGCGGAGCTGGGTGATGCGCAGCTCACGCAGGCCGCGAAGCTGGTCGGCGGCGAGGGCCTTCGTCGGCGTCAGGTAGAGGACCGTCCCACCGTCGAGACAGGAGGCGACCGCGGGAGTGAGGTACGCCAGTGACTTCCCCGACGCCGTACCTGTTGAGATGATCACGTTTCGGCCACGGAATGCCAGGCTGGCGGCCTCGTACTGGTGAGGCCAGAGTCCTGTCACCCCGCGGTTCGCCAAGCGCGTAACAAGGACTTCGGGCGTCCATTTGGGCCATTGGACTTGACCCGCCTGACGTGCTGGAACATGCTCCACGTGGGTGACACGCTCGTGACGTGCGGGAACACCGAGCAGGTGGCGGAGGAGTGGACCTGCCTGTTGTGGGGAGGATGCGGAGGAAGTCACTGTTTCCAGTCTTGCATCGATGGGCAAAGTCGCCGGGAATCGTGATTTCGTATAGACACAAGCCGGACGCGTGGTTGAATGCCGCGCGTCAGGGTCGGACGGTCTGGGGCCACGCTCCAGACTGCCAGGCCCAAGAGGGTACTTTCGCAGGCGAGGCGCTGGAGGATCTGTGGATCTGAAGTTGGATCACCGCACCGAAGACCGACTCACCATCGTGGAGGTCGAAGGTGAGATCGATGTCTACACGGCGCCGAGATTGCGTGAGCTCCTCATCGACCTGGTGAACAAGGGAAACTTCCACCTTCTCGTCAACATGGAGAAGGTCGACTTCCTTGACTCGACGGGCCTCGGTGTCCTGGTCGGGGGGCTCAAGAGGGTTCGTGCGCACGACGGCTCGCTGGAGTTGGTCTGTACGCAGGAGCGGATCCTCAAGATCTTCCGGATCACTGGTCTGACCAAGGTCTTCGGGATCTACGCTTCGGTCGACGAGGCCAAGGAAGCTCACGGCAAAGACAAGTAGCATGGCTACCGTCGAGCTGACGTTCAGCGCGCTGCCCGCACACGTGCGGACCGCCCGGCTGGTGGCGACGGCTATCGCTCGCCGCACTGGCGTGCAGGAGTCGCTGCTGGACGAGGTCAGGCTCGCCGTGGGTGAGGCATGCTCCCGGGCAGTCGAGGCGCACCGTGCCCACTGTCCGGGCGAGCCCATCCGCATCGAGCTACGTGACGACTCCGGACGTTTCGAAGTCACGGTCAGCGATCAGGCCCCCGGTGATGAGATCAAGCAAGAGCAGCCGCTGGATCTGGGCATGCTCTCTGACTCGTTCATGTCAGGCTTCGGCATCGCGGTCATCGAAGGTTTGGCCGATGATGTCCAGGTCTTCCCCACCCCAAAGGGGACGAACATTCGCATGAGCTGGCCGGCCTCCAACGGGATCTCTCCCTGATCGTTTGAGGTTCTGGGGACGGGTGGCGGCGTGCCGCGATCTCCCGCCGCACGTCCCACGACCTTTCCTTCTTGTACGGCACAGCCAAGCAGGCGCCACCCGCCGACCATGGCCACGGCCTCCAGGGAGCCGCCCGCTGACCCGCACGGGGCCGGTCGCCGTCACGGCGCACGGGCACCGTGGATTCCGTTGGGGTGACCTGGCGATGGGTCGTGGGCAGGGTCGGCCCGCACGCCGGATGGATCGCGGGCCGTCCGGTCGGCTCAGTGTGGCTGCGGGCGTGGCAGGAAAGCGCTTGTTGTGGCAGAGGGAGCGCTTGTCGCGTGATGAGGGACGTGGCCGTGGCGCTTGTTCGCGTGAGCTGGTGTGGTTCGCAAGGGTCTGAGCGGCTGAGCCCGGCCGACCGGCGCGGGCTGACCGCTCTGTTCCCGTCGCATCCGAACCTGTGTGCGGCGCTTCGAGCTCGACATGAGTGGGGACGGCGTCCCGCTCAACCCGCCCGGCTGATGTGGATACGGGCAGGCTGTGTGTGCCGGCCACCTCGGTGAAGCAGGCCCGCAGCACGTCGTGCGACGCGGCGCTATCGCGCCTGGACGGGCAGTTGCAGGTAGGAGGCGTGTTCGCCGCCGGTGTGGATGACGTGCTGTCCGCTGTTGGCCGGGGTGTACTCGACCAGCCTGGGCATCATCGGTCCGAGGAGGTGCCGGCCGCTGATGATGAGGCGGAGCTGTTCGCCGGCGTGGAAGGCGAGGCCGATCGGGAGCAGGTCGATGTCGATGTCGACGATCTGGCCGGGTGAGAGCTTCTCGATCCGATCGAAGCTGTGAGCGGGTACGGCATCGGTCGACAACGTTTCGTCCAGGTGGCGCGCCGAGACGCGCAGGCGTCCGTCGGATCCCTTGTACCGCAGGATCGAGGCGCCGCGCTCGGTGAGGTCTTGGGCCGGGGCGCTCTGGTTGGGCACGGTGAACTGCTGCAGCGGCGTGCCGTAGGCGTCGAGCTTCTGGACGAGAATGAACAGGTCCATGTCGTCGGCCCCTCGGGCTTCGACACAGAGGTGCGCCTTCGGGTAGCCGACCAGCACGGTCTCCTGGTCGAACCGCCTGACGAACGACACCGCATCCGGGTTCGATCCGACGTCGTAGAGCGCCGTCACCTCCTCCGTCGGTGCGGTCGTGACCAAGGCGCGCGAGCGGCCGTCGAGGTAGTACCTCGTCGAGGTGACGTCCGCGGGAGGGAACTCCTGCGCGGCGATGTTGACCCGGTCACCGCCTTGGAGGTCGAGGACGGAGTAGCGGACGCGAGGCGTCTGCTCCCACCCGTTGTCGGCGCCCTTGAGGTGGTGGTCGAAGAACCGGCGCAGATCCTCCCTGTTGGCCTCGTCGTAGTAGTCGGGCCACTCCTGGCTGTTGTGGATGCGCAGCCACTTGTCCGGTGAGGCCATCCGCCGCCAGGCGCGGAACGTTCCCGCGGTGTGCAAGGTGTTGGAGTAGCTGGCCACAACGTACGCCGGCACCGTGATCCGGTCGAAGCGCGGGATCTTGTTCTCCCACAGGTCGTTCATGAGCGCATAACGCTCGGCCTCCGCGAGGATGTCCTCTTTGCAGCTTTTGCCCCAGAAGCTGTGGTCCCGCAGTTGCCTGGCGAACCCGTGATCAGGCATGCCGCCCCGCATCACCAGGTCGCGGTAGACGTCGCTCACGCCCTCCCACGGATTGATCGCCGCCAGATGCGGAGGTTGTTCGGCTGCGGTGAACCACTGCGAGACCGCGAGGTAGGAGGTCCCGCTCATCGCGACTTTGCCGGTGCACCACTCCTGGACGGCCAGCCACTCGATCAGATCGTGGCAGTCGCGGCCCTCCTGGCGATCCCACAGGACGCTGTCGCCTTCGCAGTTGGCCACACCTTGGACATCGGGATTGCAGATCGCGTAGCCCTGCGCGCACCAGTAGGCCGGGTCCGGGCCCTCGAACTTCTCCAGACCTGAGACGATCTTGTTGTCCAGCCCGACCAGCCCGAACACCCCCATCACGCTGGTGGAGGTGCCCTGGCCCTTGCCGTAGGGGCTCCACGCCACGATGACCGGCACCTTCTCCGCCCCAGCGGGACGAAGCACGTCGACATAGATCGTCACACCGTCTCGCAGGGTGACCGCTACGTCCTTCTCCAGCACGATGTCGACCGGGATGGGGCGGAACGCGGGCGCGATCTGGAAACCCGCCGGCAGGGTTCGCGTACCTGGCTCGAACCCGCTCAAAACGCCGTACCTGTCACCCGGCTCCAGCGGGTGGGATGGCATATAGACCTTCTGGTCCTCGCTCATGGCGAGCTCCCTTGTCTTGCGTTCCAGGACCGGCTGCGTAGTGGTCCGTTTCTTGCGCAGGCCGAAACGGCTGCGTTCCGGTGCTCGGTGTGCACCTGCGGGCCGCGCGCTTGCGGGCTGTTCAGGCAGGTCAAGGCATCACCGGCTGTCCCCAGCGTACGTCTGTCAGCCAGTTATATCAACATGCGTTGATATGATCGGAGAGTGTGATGGGTCACGGCGCCTTGCGGCTGCGCTGAGCCTTGCCCGTCTGGCCCCGAGTGTGTTCTCCGATGAATTGGCGAAGTCAACAAACGTTGATATAATCCACCGGTCGCCCAGCGCGGCGATCGGCCTCTTGGGTGCGACAAGGACACCAGACCTGCCCGGTGTCGCTGGGCGTTGAGGGGGTGCTGGTATGGCGTCAAGCCGGGATGCCGCCTCGCCCGGGCGGCGCGGCCGTAGACCAGGTCAGAGTGAAACGCGACAGGCCATCCTCGACGCGGCGCGGTCTCGCTTCGCCACCGACGGTTTCACGGCCACGACGATCCGCAGGATCGCAACGGACGCGGGGGTCGACGCTGCCCTGGTCATGCAGTTCTTCAAGTCGAAGGACGAGCTTTTCGGCGCTGTCATGTCCGTGCCACCGGCCGCGCTCGCGCGCATGATCGACGCATGGCAAGGTCCTGAGGACGGCATCGGGGAGCGCGTCACGCGCGCTTTTCTCGGTGTCTGGGAAGGCGATCCGCAGGCGTCCGAATCACTGCTGGCGATGCTCCGCGGTGCGATCGCTCAGGAACAGGCGGCCGCGCAGCTCCGTGACTTCATCGAGGCCCGACTGATGAAGGGTGCCCACGCACACCTGCGGGACGACGACGACACACGCCTGCGTGTGGGCCTCGCCGCGGCCATGCTGGTGGGGATCATCGTCGCCCGACGCATCGTTCGCGTACCGACCATCGCGAACGAAAGCCTGGACTCGATCGCGGCCACCGCGGCCACCGCGTTGCAGGCACTGCTCGCACCCCGAGCGGGAGTTGAGGGTCCGACGCGATGACATGTGGCTGCGGGCCGAGATCGCCCAGGACCTGAACGCGGCCGCGAAGGTCGACCATGACATGGCAGCGGTGAAGGCGTTCGCGGCGAGCGACACGGGCATCCTGGCTTCGGCCGAGGTGGTTTCGGGTGGGGTGTATCTGGTTGTTGTCATGACCGTAACCTCGGGAAATTCCCCTTGTCAGAAGACAAACCGGGTCGCTGTCTGGGAATTACTGGACGCTTGCACAATTAGCGGCCGCGAGAGCCTTCATATCCGTTGAGTGCCTGCGTAGACTCCCGGCACCGGCCAAGGTGATCCAGCGGAACTGCGGAATCAACCGGAAGCGGCACCCACAACCCGGATGGTGCCGCAACACCCGCCGCGGAAGAGTGCAGCACCGCCCGGGCAGGACGACCGGTCTTGCCGAGGAGAATGATGAGCAGGCACATGCTGGCAGCGGAGCCAGCGTCCAATCTGGCTTTGAGCGGAAACAATCTCACCATCGTGATCGTGGTCGCCGCGGTCGCACTTATCGCGCTAGCCGTCGCCGGCGGACTGGTGCGCGAAGTCCTGTCCGCCGGCCAAGGCACCGAGCGGATGCAGAACATCGCCCGGGCCGTACAAGAAGGCGCAGCCGCCTATCTCACGCGCCAGTTCCGCACGTTGGCGATCTTCGTCGTCGTGATTCCCTTCCTTTTGCTCCTGCTACCGGGAGACGCCGACGTACGCATAGGACGGTCGGTCTTCTTCGTGGTCGGTGCGGTGTTCTCCGCGCTGACCGGGTTCATGGGCATGTGGCTGGCCGTGCGCGGGAACGTCCGTGTCGCCGCCGCGGCCAACGACTCGGGCGAGAAGCGGGCCATGCGCATCGCTTTCAGGACCGGGGGCGTGGCGGGGATGTTCACCGTGGGCCTCGGCCTGCTCGGTGCGGCCGTGGTCGTGTTCGTCTACCAGGGCGACGCGCCCGGCGTGCTCGAAGGGTTCGGGTTCGGGGCGGCGCTGCTCGCGATGTTCATGCGAGTCGGCGGCGGCATCTTCACCAAGGCCGCCGACGTCGGCGCCGACCTGGTCGGCAAGGTCGAGCAGGGCATTCCTGAGGACGACCCGCGCAACGCCGCCACCATCGCCGACAACGTGGGCGACAATGTCGGCGACTGCGCCGGCATGGCGGCCGACCTGTTCGAGTCGTACGCGGTCATGCTGGTCGCCAGCCTCATCCTGGGCAAGGTGGCCTTCGGCGAGCAGGGACTGATCTTCCCCCTGATCGTCCCGATGATCGGCGTGATCACCGCGATCATCGGCATCTTCGTCACCGGGATGCGCGCCGGCGACCGCAACGGCATGGCCGCCATCAACCGCAGCTTCTTCATCTCCGCCGCGATCTCCGCGGTGCTGGTCGCGGTCGCCGCGTTCTGGTACCTGCCCAGCAGCTTCAGCGGCCTGACCGGCTCCAGCGTGCAGTCCACCGCCGACCCGCGGCTCATCGCGATCGGCGCGGTCCTCATCGGCCTGGTGCTGGCCAGCGCCATCCAACTGCTGACCGGCTACTTCACCGAGACCAACCGCCGTCCCGTACGCGAGATCGGCGAGAGCTCGGCGACCGGCCCCGCGACCGTCATCCTGGCCGGCATCAGCGTCGGCCTGGAGTCGGCCGTCTACTCCGCCCTGATCATCGGCGGCGCGGTCTATGGCGCGTTCCTGCTCGGGTTCGGCAACGTGACGATCGCGCTGTTCGCGGTGGCACTGGCGGGCACGGGTCTGCTGACGACGGTCGGCGTCATCGTGTCCATGGACACCTTCGGCCCGGTCTCCGACAACGCCCAGGGCATCGCGGAGATGTCCGGTGACGTCGAGGGCGAGGGCGCGCGCGTCCTCACCAGCCTCGACGCCGTCGGGAACACCACCAAGGCCATCACCAAGGGCATCGCCATCGCCACGGCCGTACTGGCGGCGACCGCGCTGTTCGGCGCGTTCCGCACCGCGGTGGAGACCGAGCTGGCCACGGCCTCCGCGTCGATCAAGTCCGCGCTCGGCTCATTCTCCACCTTCAGCCTCAGCATCGATCAGCCGAACGTCCTCGTCGGGCTGATCATCGGGGCAGCGGTGGTGTTCCTGTTCTCCGGGCTGGCGATCTCCGCCGTCGGGCGGGCCGCGATGCGCGTGGTCTTCGAGGTACGCAACCAGTTCCGCACCAAGCCCGGCATCATGGACGGCACGGAGATGCCCGACTACGGCCGCGTCGTCGACATCTGCACCCGCGACTCGCTCCGCGAGCTGGCCACCCCCGGTCTGCTGGCGGTCATGACCCCGATCGCGGTCGGCTTCGCTCTGGGATATGCGCCGCTGGGCGCGTTCCTGGCCGGGGCCATCGCCTGCGGCACCCTGATGGCGGTCTTCCTGTCCAACTCCGGCGGTGCGTGGGACAACGCCAAGAAGCTGGTCGAGGACGGGCACCACGGCGGCAAGGGCTCGCCGGCGCACGAGGCCACGATCATCGGCGACACGGTGGGCGACCCCTTCAAGGACACGGCCGGGCCTGCCATCAACCCGCTGATCAAGGTGATGAACCTGGTGGCGCTGCTCGTCGCGCCGGCGGTCGTGACGTACGCGGGAAGCCCGGCCGTGCGCATCGGCATCACCGTGGTGACGGTGGGCGTCGTGGTGGGGGCCATCATCGTCTCCAAGCGGCGGTCGGTCGCCAGCGAGCCGGTCAACAACGATCATGATCGGGAGCAGGAGCCCGTCCCGTCCTGACGGGCCTCCCACTCTGTGACGATGTGAAACGCCCGCTCTCGCGCGCTTCGGCCGACGGGGGCGGGCGTTTTCGCGCCCATGAAGCCGGAAAGCCGCAAAAGCGCTCAGAGAAGGGGGCTGAGGGCTCTGGGAGCAGGCGGGCGCGGACCCCGGCCCCCGCGATGGGAAACTGGTCGCGTGGAAGATGACAAGCAGCCCAACGGCGGAAAGGCCCTGGGCATGATTCTGCTGGCGATGCTCGTCATCCTGGCCGCGATAGTCGGCCTGGGCATCTGGGCTTCGAAGACAGGATGACCGCGTGCGGACCTTGATCGTGTTGCGTCATGCCAAAGCCGCCCAGGTCCCCGGGCTGGCCGACCAGGAGCGCCCGCTGACGGACCGGGGGGAGCGGGACGCCAAGCGGGCGGGCGACGAGATCCGGGCGTCCGGGCTCACCCCGGACGCCGTCCTGTGCTCGCCGGCACTCAGGACCCGGCGCACCGCCGAGATCGCTTTCCCCGAGGCGGAGATCGGCTACGAGCGCGACATCTACGAGGCCTTTCCGGAGGAGCTGCTGGAGCTCGTCCGCCGGGCCGGCCCCGAGCTCGGCACCGTGGTGTTGTGCGGGCACAATCCGGGCGTGCACGAGCTGGCCCTGGGGCTGGCCGGCGGCGACTACGTGTTCCGTCCTGGGGCGTTCGCGGTGATCGAGGTGGACTCCGCCTGGAGCGATCTGTCGCCGGGCGAAGGACGCCTGGTCAGCCGCTGGGACCCCAAGGAGGACTGACCCGGCAGAGCGCCGGGGCTCAGCCGGCGCTCAGCACGCCGTCCTCGGCGTCCGCCGCCTCGACCTCGTCACGCGAGATGCCCAGCAGGTAGAGGATGGAGTCGAGGTAAGGCGTGTTGACCGCCGTGTCCGCGGCCTGGCGCACCACCGGCTTGGCGTTGAACGCGATGCCCAGCCCGGCCGCCGCGATCATGTCCAGGTCGTTGGCCCCGTCGCCGATGGCCACCGTCTGCGAGATGGGCAGCCGGGCCTCCGCCGCGAACCTCTCCAGCGCCCGCGCCTTCCCCGGCCGGTCCACGATCTCGCCCACGACCCGCCCGGTCAGCCGGCCGTCGACGACCTCCAGGACGTTCGCCGCCGAGTAGTCGATGCCGAGCTCCGTCACCAGGCCGTCGGTGATCTGCGTGAACCCGCCGCTGACGATCGCGAAGCGGTAGTCGAGGCGCTTGAGCGTGCGCACCAGCGTACGGGCGCCGGGCGTGAGCACGACCTCCTTGCGCACCTGGTCGAACACCTCGGCGGGCAGCCCTTCGAGCAGCGCGACCCGGCGCCGCAGCGACTCGGCGAAGTCGAGCTCGCCGCGCATGGCCTGCTCGGTGACCCGGGCGACCTCTTCGAGGCACCCCGCGTGCGCCGCCAGCAGCTCGATGACCTCGCCCTGGATGAGGGTGGAGTCGACGTCCATGACGATCAGCCGCTTGGCGCGCCGGGACAGGCCGGTGCGCTGGACGGCCACGTCGACCTCCTGGGCCGCCGCCTCCGCCGCCAGCTCGACGCGCAACGACAGGGGGTCGGCGCCGGAGACGGACAACTCGATGCAGGTGACGGGCCACTGGGCGAGACGTTCGATGCGGTCGATGTTCGCGCCGGCGGCGGCGATGCGGCCGGCGATGCCCGCGATGGCGGCCGGCTGCAAGGTGGCGCCGAGCACGCTGACCGACAGGCGGCCGCGGCGACGCTGCTCCTTGGCCTGGGATCCGGTGGAGAGCTCCACCTCCATGCCGAGGTCTTCGGCCACCCGCTCGACGGCGGTCCACATGGCGCCGAGCGTGGTGCCGGTGCCGGTCGACGGGCCGCCCGCGTAGGCGACGAGCACGCCGAGTGTGAGCCGGCCTCGGATGACAACCTGTTCGATGTCCGAGACTGTCACGGGAAAGCTGGAAAGGACGGAGAAAAGCCTCGAGGTGACGCCCGGCCGGTCCGGGCCGTTCAGGGTGATCAGGAGGGTGCGCTGGTCCACATCCAGCCACGGTACTGCGCCCGAACCGATGCTCGTGAAGCAGGGGCCCGCAAAAGCGACGGCGATGTCCGCAGAATCAGCCCGTTATGTCCGCAGGATCAAGTGAGTGTCGCCGAACTCGTGCCACAGGTACCCCTCCCGCAACGCCGCCTCGTACGCCCGCGCCAGCACCGGCTCGCCCGCGATGGCGCTCAGCATGAGCAGATGGCTGGACCGCGGCTCGTGCAGGCCCGTGATCAGCCCCGTGACGGCCCGCACGCCGCCCTCAGGCGTCACGACGTGCCGCGTCCACCCCCTGGCGGCCCGCACGACCCCGTCCGCGCCCGCGACCGTCTCCAGCGCCCGTACGACGGTCGTCCCGGCCGCCACCACCCGGTTCCCGCTCTCGCGCGCCAGGTTGACCAGCCGCGCCGTGGCCGCCGGCACCTCGAACCGTTCGGCGTACGGCGGCTCGTCCTTCTCCGGCGAGGCCACGCCCGTGTGCAGCGTGATCGGCGCGATCCCGACGCCGCGCGCGACCAGGGCCGTCACCAGCTCAGCGGTGAACGGCCGGGCCGCGCTCGGCATCTCCGCGCTCCCCGGCACGGTCGCGAACACGGTCTGGTAGGCGTCGATCGGCCAGTCCCGGTCAACGTACGAGTACCGGATCGGCACCCCGTGCACCCGCAGGTACGCCTCCACGTCACGATCCAGCGAGGCCCGCCACAACCGCGGCGTCTCCCGCTCGATGAGCCGCAGCGTGGCCCCTCCCGGCAGCGGCAGCCACTCGCCCGCCTCGCCCCCGCCGTAGGGCTCGGAGGACTTCGAGGTACGGCGGCGCAGCTCCACCAGCCACGTGCCGTCCTCCCTGGCGGTGGAGAAGTGCACGGCCAGGCGGTCCAGCCGGACGGCCGACGGCAGGGTCGCCGAGTTGTTCACCACGATCAGGTCACCGGGGTCGAGCAGCCCGGCCAGGTCGCTGAAGCGGTGGTGGGAGGGGGCGAGCTCGCCACGCGAGACCATCAGGCGCACGCCGTCCCTGGACAACCCCCTGGCCTCCGGCGGTTCGTGGGCCGACAGACCTGCGGGCAGCACGAAGTCGAGTGCCAGGGTCATTGCAGGCTCACCTTGCCGCTGGCGGGGCGGGCGCTGACCAGGTCGTGCAGCGTGGCGGCCACCTTGGCGGGGTCGGCGGCGCCCGCGGCCTCCTCGGCGCCCACCGCGTCGGCGAGCATGCGGGTGTTCATCTCGCCCGGGTCGACCCACCAGATCCGCAGCGCGGGCTCCTCGGCGGACAGGACGTTGGAGAGCTGCTCCAGGGCGGCCTTGGTGGCGCCGTAGCCGCCCCAGCCCTCGTACGCGCCGGTGGCGGCGTCGGAGGTGATGTTGACGACGGCGCCGCCGGCGGCGCGCAGGGCCGGCAGCGTGGCCTGGATGAGGGCGAGGGGCGCGGTCACGTTCGTCTCCAGCAGCACCCTGAACGCCTCCAGCGGGTAGCCCGCCAGCGGTGGGAGCGGGGTGACGCCGAGATCACCGGCGTTGTTGACCAGCAGGTCCAGCTCGGGCGCCGCGCGCGCCAGCCGTTCGACGTGGTCCGGGTCCGTCACGTCCCCGGGCAGCGCGACGGCGCCGAGCTCGCCGGCCACCCGCCGCAGGGTGTCCGCGCCGCGGGCGGTGAGCACGAGGTTCCAGCCCGCTGCCGCCAGGGACCTCGCCAGGGCGAGGCCGAGACCGCGGGAAGCGCCGGTGATCAGTGCGGTGTTCGTCATGGGTCCGACGGTACGAACGCGGCGCCCGCCGGGCATCGGGCGCAGGACCCGCCGGTGCCTGGGCCCATCGTCCTAGGACCATAAGCTGGGTCGCGTGACCCCCGACCGAGACGCGATCCTGCAGGCGGTGAGCTCCGCCGTGCTCGCGGTCACCCGCCACCTGTCGGTGCGCGAGGTGCTGCAGGTCATCGTGCGTTCGGCGCAGCGCCTGCTCGACGCCCGCTACGCCGCGCTCGGCGTGCCCGACGACGACGGGTCGTTCGCCGAGTTCGTCGCCGAGGGTCTCACCGACAAGCAGTGGGAGGCGATCGGCCCGCTGCCCCGGCAGCATGGCATGCTCGGCGCGATGCTCCGCGAGGGGGTCCCGGCCCGGCTGCCCGACCTGCGCAAGGACCCGAGGTTCGAGTGGTGGCCGAAGGCGCATCCGGTGATGAAGGACTTCCTCGGCGTCCCGATCCGCGACGGCGAGCGGGTGCTCGGCATCATCTTCCTGGCCAACAAGCGCACCCCCGGCGGGTTCACGCAGGCCGACCAGGATCTGCTCACGTTGTTCGCGGCGCACGCCGCCATCGCGCTGACCAACGCCAGGCTCTACGAGGACGGCCGCGAGCTGGCCATGCTCGAAGAGCGCAACCGGATGGCCCGCGAGCTGCACGACGCCGTCACGCAGAAGTTGTTCTCGCTGCGGCTCACCGCCCAGGCCGCCGCGACCATGCTCGACAAGGCGCCCGACAGGGTCGCCGTCGAGCTCGAACGCGTCCAGCGGCTGGCCGGCGAGGCCCTGGCCGAGCTGCGGGCGGTGATCGTCGAGCTGCGCCCGGCCGAGCTCGACCGGCACGGCCTGGCCGA
Source organism: Nonomuraea sp. NPDC002799 (assembly GCF_053592075.1). Classification (NCBI taxonomy): domain Bacteria; kingdom Bacillati; phylum Actinomycetota; class Actinomycetes; order Streptosporangiales; family Streptosporangiaceae; genus Nonomuraea; species Nonomuraea sp. NPDC002799. The sequence continues at coordinate 16,255 of NZ_JBSFVA010000049.1, read as the reverse complement.
GACGCTGCGCAAGCACGTGCGCCTGCTCGACCGGATCCACGAGTCCGAGGTCGTGTTCGAGTGCGACGAGCTGCCGTCGCTGGGCCCGGAGGTGGAGGTGGCGGTGCTGAGGGTGGCCCAGGAGGCGCTGCACAACGCGCTGCGCCACTCCGGAGCCGCCCGCGTCTCCGTACGCCTGGCCTGCGCGGGCGGCCGGCTGGCGCTGACCGTGCGGGACGACGGCGACGGGTTCGACCAGGCGGAGTCGCGCGGGCTCGGCCTGGTGTCGATGCGCGAAAGGGCCGAGTCGCTCGGCGGTGTCATGACCGTGGAGTCGGCCCGGCACGCGGGGACGACGGTGCACGTGGAGGTGGACGTTTGATCCGGGTGCTGATCGCCGACGATCATCCAGTGGTGCGGCAGGGGCTGCGCACGTTTCTCGACCTGCAGGACGACATCACGGTCGTCGGCGAGGCGGCCGACGGGGCACAGGCCGTCGACCTGGTCGGGGAGCTGGCCCCCGACGTGCTGCTGCTGGATCTGAAGATGCCGGTGCTCGACGGGCTCGGCGCGCTGGAGCGGCTGGCCGGCTCCACGACCCGGATCGTCGTGCTGACCTCGGTGAGCGACCGCTACGACGTGGCTCCCGCGATGCGGGCCGGGGCGTCGGGGTTCCTCTACAAGGACGTCGATCCGACGGCGCTCGTCCAGGCCGTGCGGGCGGTGCACGGCGGGCAGGTGCTGCTCGCTCCCGAGGCGGCCGAGGCGATGCTCGCCACGCCCAACGGCGCTTCCGGGTCGGTGCCGCTGACCGAGCGCGAGCGCGAGGTGCTGGCGCTGATCGCGGCCGGCCGGTCCAACAGGGAGATCGCGCGGAGCCTCGCCGTGGCGGAGAAGACGGTCAAGACGCACGTCTCGAACGTGCTGATGAAGCTCGGCGTGCAGGACCGCACCCAGGCCGCGCTCTACGCGGTACGGCACGGCCTGGGCTGATCCGGGGCGTCAGGGCCCGGTGACCTACGGGCTTCTGAGCGGTTCGAAGATGGCGTGGTGGGCGGCGACGAGCGCACGGCGTACCGCGCGGTCGAGCTCGCGCAGGGCCGTCGCGCGGACGGCGATCTGCCCCGACGTGAGCCCGCGCTCGTCCACCAGCCGCAACACCGAGCCCAGCCGCGTGGCGAGGGTGGAGACCCGGTGGGCCCGCGCCGGATAGCCGGGCGCGAGCTCCCCGCCACGGCCGCCCCCCGACGGGCGGGCCTGCAGGGGGCCCTCGACGGAGGTCAGGGCCTCGGTGACGGCGCGCATCGCGTCCGACAATTCCCGCTCGGCCTCCGACAGTGAGGGCAGGTCGTGGCGTACGGGGCCGGAGTCGTGCACGTCCAGGCGTATCCCGACATAGGAGGACCCGCGCCGGTCCGGCAGGGGAATGAGGCCGAGGTTGTGGTCGTCGAGGACGGCGATGGCGGCCTGGCCGGCCTCGACGGCCGCCGAGTTGAACGACGGAGGACCTGACAACCCCAGCGGATCGCCGGGGGAGGGCAGCGCGAGCCGGAACTCGCGCAAACCACTGGAGCGGAGGTTTGCGAGGTATTTACGGAGCGGAACCTCACCGGCGACGGCAGGCCCGCCGGCGGCTTCCACGTGGTCAGCCGCCTCGTCGAGGCCCACGTGACCGGCTAGCCACGCGTTGCCCCAGGCGACCAGGGACGGACAGACAGGTGATTCAGGGCGCACCGATCCACGATAAGCGCTCGCCCTGCAATAGGTTTGTCCCGAGGGTGACTCCTAAGGAGGGATCGGGGATGGGTGGTCAGGTGCTGCGGCTCCAGGACGTCGCCGTCAGGCGTGACGGAGCGGCCTTGCTGCGCGGCATCGACTGGACGGTCAACGAGGACGAGCGGTGGGTCGTCATCGGTCCCAACGGTGCGGGTAAGACCACGTTGCTGCAGGTGGCGGCGACGTTGCTCTATCCGAGCGACGGCGTGGTGGAGGTGCTGGGCGAGCGGCTCGGCCAGGCCGACGTGTTCGACCTGCGGCCGCGGATCGGGCTGGCGAGCGCCGCGCTGGCCGAGCGCATCCCGCCGGATGAGAAAGTCATCGACCTCGTCCTGACGGCCGCCTACGCGATCATGGGCCGCTTCACCGAGGAATACGACTCCAACGACGTCACCAGGGCCGTCGAGTTGATCGACATGATGGGCGCGGCCCACCTGATCAGGCGGCGGTTCGGCACGCTGTCGGAGGGCGAGCGCAAGCGGGTCCAGATCGCCCGCGCGCTCATGCCCGACCCGGAGATGTTGCTGCTCGACGAGCCCGCGGCGGGCCTCGACCTGGGCGGCAGGGAAGACCTGGTGCGCCGCCTGTCGGTGCTGGCCGGCGACTACAAGGCGCCGGCGATGGTGCTGGTGACGCATCACGTGGAGGAGGTGCCGAGCGGGTTCACGCACGGGCTGCTGCTCCGGCACGGCTCCGTGGTGGCCCAGGGGCCGCTGGAGGACGTGATGACCTCCGACGCGCTCTCCCAGACGTTCGGGGTGCCGCTGTCGCTGGATCGCAGCGCTGAGGGCCGCTGGTACGCCCGAGCCCACTAAATCCCCATTTATGCGGATAAAAAGCCTTCCTGGGTGAAACCAAATAGGATCTACGGAGTCGGTTCCCTCGGCTTCGGAGCGCGCCATGTCCGTCGAGCAGCTCATCGTCGCCCTTGTCGTGGTCGCGGCGGTGGGCTTCGGAGTGGCCCGCACGATCCGCATCATTCCCCAGGCCACGGCGGCCATCATCGAGCGTCTGGGGCGCTACCACCGGACGCTGACCCCGGGGCTCAACCTCGTGGTCCCGTTCATCGACCGGATCAAGGACCTGATCGACCTGCGGGAGCAGGTGGTGTCGTTCCCGCCGCAGCCGGTGATCACCTCCGACAACCTCGTGGTCTCCATCGACACCGTGATCTACTTCCAGGTCACGAACCCGAAGGCGGCCACGTACGAGATCGCGAACTTCCTGCTCGGCGTCGAGCAGCTCACGGTCACCACGCTGCGCAACGTGGTCGGCGGGATGGACCTGGAACACACGCTGACCTCGCGCGAGGACATCAACACCGCGCTGCGCGGCGTGCTGGACGAGGCGACCGGCAAGTGGGGCATCCGCGTCAACCGGGTCGAGCTCAAGGCCATCGACCCGCCCGTCTCCATCCAGGACTCGATGGAGAAGCAGATGCGCGCCGACCGCGACAAGCGGGCGGCGGTGCTGACCGCCGAGGGGCAGCGCCAGGCGGCCATCCTGGCGGCGGAGGGCGAGCAGCGGGCCTCGGTGCTGCGGGCGCGCGGCGAGGCGGAGGCGGCGGTCCTGCGCGCCCAGGCGGACGCCGAGGCGCAGGCCATGCGGGCCAAGGGGCAGGCGGACGCGATCGGCATGGTCTTCAAGGCCATCCACGAGGGCAACCCGACCCAGGAACTCCTCGCCTACCAGTACCTGCAGACCCTCCCCGAGATCGCCAAGGGCGACGCCAATAAGATCTGGATCGTCCCATCGGAAATGGGCAAGGTCCTGGAGAGTTTGGGCGGCCTTTTCACACCCCCCAAGAGTCCGGACGCCTGAGGAGGGTTCGTGACGGGGTGGGAACTGGTCGCGGTCTGCGCGGCCGGGGCGGTGGCGGGCGCGATCAACGCGGTCGTGGGGTCCGGGTCGCTGATCACCTTCCCCACGCTGGTGGCGCTGGGCGTCGATCCCGTCACGGCGAACGTCTCCAACACCATCGGGCTCGTCCCCGGCTCCTACACGGCCGCGTACGGCTACCGCGCCGAGCTCCAGGGCCAGCGGGACCGGCTGCTGCGCCTGGGCCTGGCCTCGGCCCTGGGCGCGCTGGCCGGGGGGATCCTGCTGCTGTTCCTGGACCCCGCCGTGTTCGAGATCGTGGTCATCGTGCTGATCTCGCTGGCGTGTGTGCTGGTCCTGGCACAGCCCAGGCTCAACCGGTGGGTGGCCGAGCGGCGGGAGCGGGCGCATCCGCACGGCGGCGTGGCGTTGTGGCTCGGGGTGCTGGCCGCGGGCGTCTACGGCGGCTATTTCGGCGCGGCCCAGGGGGTGCTGCTCATCGGGCTGCTCGGCATCTTCCTGGACGAGCCGCTCCAGCGGGTGAACGCCGCCAAGAACGTCCTCGCGCTGATCGTCAACGCCGTGGCGGCGGGATTGTTCGTGCTGGTCGCCGACGTCGACTGGCAGGCCGTGCTCGGCGTGGCGCTGGGGGCGGTGGCCGGCGGGTTCGCGGGGGCCAGGGTGGGGCGGCGGATCCCGGCCCGCGTGTTGCGCGGGATCATCGTCGTGGTGGGGGTTACCGCGATTATCGTACTGGTGTACGGATAATCGCCCGTGGGTATAACCCGTACATGAAGGGTGATCGCGTGGAGATCGTCATCGACGCGGGCGGCTCCCCGCGCACCTACGAGATCAGGGCCACCCGCGCCGGCCGGCGGGTCGAGGTGGCCACGCGGCGGGGGCTCGTCGAGGTCAGCGAGGTCACCAGGACCGGCACGCCGGTGCGCACGGCGCGCTTCATGGCCAGCCGCATCCTCGCCCTCGTGGAGCACCCGGCCGACGAAGCCGAGCCCGGCCACTGACCTCAGGTCAGTCCAGGGCGCACCTGGATCGTGCCGTCGCGCCGGATCCGCGTCTCGAAGACCGGAGCGGGCGCGGTGGAAGGCCCGTGTTTGACCGAGCCGTCGGCCAGCCGGAACGTGCTGCCGTGCCACGGGCAGACCACGCACGCCTCGCCGTCCTCCATGACGAGCCTGCCCTGGTGCAGCGGGCCTGCCAGGTGGGCGCAGCGGTCGGCCAGCACGGTGACGGCCTCGCCCCGGCGCAACACGAAGAGCTGGATGTAGCCCAGCCGCCGGGCCACGGGCCGGCCGTCCGGCAGGTCCTTGATCGGGCAGAGGTCGTGCCAGCCCAGCGGCACCAGATGGGTGACCTGCGGCGCGTGGTTGGCGCCCGCCGCCTGCCGGTAGGCCAGATGGCCGCCCAGATAGGCGCCGAGGCTGCCGACGCCGAGCCCGGCGTAGGACAGCAGCCGTCCCGGCCGCTCGTGCCCGCGCAGCCGGGCCATCAGGGAGGCCGAGAACAGGCCGAGGGCGGTCAGGTTCGCCAACATGTGGACGAAGCCGACGCGCTGCTGCTCGCGGTGGAGAGAGGACCAGTCGGTCAGCCCGGCCGCGGCCGTCGGCAGCGCGCCCGTGATGCCGGTGGCCAGCAGCAGGCGCGCGGCCCTGGGATCGGCGCCGGCCAGGTCGAGCACGGCGGTCGAGAGCCAGCAGCCCAGGCTGACCGTGGCCAGCGGCGGGTGCAGCGGCTCGCCCAGCGGAACGCCGTGCAGCAGGTCGCGTAGCCGCCCCTGGGGCAGGCGCCGGCGGATGGCCTTGGCCAGCACCCGGATCGGTTTGTCCATGGCCTTCGACTTTTCGAGCCGATCGGCGAGGGTAACCGGCCCGGCAAAGCCCCGCAACTGCCGACGCTTCGCTCGCACTGTCTCTTTCACGACAAGTCCCCTACCCCCGCCATGAGGGGATCACTCGGAGAGGTGTCCCCTGGCCACGGAGAGTTCGACCAGTTCGAGGGCGTAGGCGCCGAGAGAGGGCGAGCCCTCCTCGATGATCCGCACCTTCTCCCGGACCTGCGCGGCCTTCACCTTGAACAGCGGCCACGTGCCGCCCTCGGTGTGATGGTTGGCCAGAATCGGGGCGAACCGGTCGAGCGCCTTGGCGAACCTCGCCTCCGGTGTCTTCCTGGCCTCGAACTCCTCCCACAACTCCCGCATCCGGGCACCCTGCTCGCCCGGCAGCAGGCCGAAGATGCGCTCGGCCGCCGCCTCCTCGGCCCGCTCCTGCGCGGCCACCGCCACCGCGTCGTAGATGAAGGTGTCACCGGCGTCGATCTCCACCAGGTCGTGCACCAGCAGCATGGCGGTCACCCGTTGGAGGTCGGTCCCCGATGGGGCGTGCTCGCCCAGGACCATCGCCAGCGTGCCCACGTACCAGGAGTGCTCTGCGGTGTTCTCCCGCCGTGAGCCGTCGATGAGAAGGTTGCGGCGGATGACCCGCTTCAACTTGTCGATCTCGATGGCGAAGGCGATCTGGGCGTTCAGGCGGTCCTCTTCTGGCGCGATAGTCACGCGCGACACCCTAATGTGCGGTGATCACCCCGGTTGGTGAAATCGTGACCGGAACTCCGTTGAACACCGCGTTACCACTGGGAACGTCGATGACGGATTCGTCGGTGAGGACGTTGGCGCTGACGCCCGCGTGCTCGGCGGCCACGCTCTGCGCGCTCCCCGCGTGCCCCCATCCGTGCGGCAGGCTGACCACGCCCGGCATGATGGTGTCGGTGGGTTCGAGCGGCACCGTTACGCGGCCCTTCGCCGAGCGCACGACGGCCTCCCCGTCGAGGCCGAGCCGGGCCACGTCGGCCGGGTTGATCTGCAGCGTGCAGGTGTTGCTGCCGCCGACCAGCGGGCCCACGTTGTGCAGCCAGCTGTTGTTGGAGCGCAGGTGGCGCCGCCCGATCAGGACGATCTCCGGCGGCTCCTCCTCCAGCTTGCCGCGCAGCCGTTCCACGTCCTCGATGAGCTGCGGCGGCGCCAGCTCGATCAGCCCCGAGGCGGTCTTCAGCACCTCGTCCAGCCTGGGCTCCAGCGGGCCCAGGTCCAGGCCGTGCGGGTTGTCGAGCAGCTTGCGCAGGGACAGGTCGCCCTTGCCCGCCCACTCGCCGTAGGGGCCGAGCTTGAGCATGAGGTCGAGCCGGCGCTCGCCGCCGCTCGCACCCTCCAGCGCGTCGCGCAGCTCGGCCACGTCCCGCCCCTCGACGCCCGAGCCGGGCGTCTCCGTCGCCTTGCGCAACATCTCGTCGATCACGAACGCGTCGAGGTCCCCTTCGAGGCCGGAGGCGATCATGGTGAGCTCGGCGAGGATCTGGGCCTCCGACGGCTGCCCGTCCAGCGGCAGCAGCGGCGGCGAGTAGCGCGTGTAGTTGCGCACGGCGAACCGGAGCAGCGAGAAGTCGTAGTGTCCCGACTGCAGCACGCGCGGCGGGGGCAGGATGATATTGGCATGCTTGGTGGTCTCGTTGAGGTACGGATCCACGGACACCATGAAGTCGAGCTCCCCGAAGGCCGTGTCGAGCCGGGACCCGTGGGGCGCCGACAACACGGGGTTGCCCGCGACGGTCAGCAGGAACCGTACCTGCCCGTCCCCGGGCGTCTCGATCTCGTCGGCCAGCGTGGCCACCGGCAACTCGCCGTTCGCCTCGGGCAGGCCACGGACGCGGCTCTTCCACCGGCCCACCGTGTACGGCCGGCGCCGCCCGGCGGACTCCGTGGCGGGCTTGGCGAACATGGCGCCGCCCGGCCGGTCCAGGTTGCCGGTGAGCACGTTGAGCACGTCCACCAGCCACTGGGCCAGCGTGCCGAACTCGGCCGTGCAGGTGCCGATCCTGGCGTACACGGCGGCCGTCGGCGCGCCCGCCAGCTCCCTGGCCAGTCGCGCGATCACCTCGGCGGGCACGCCGGTGCGCCGGGAGACCACGTCCGGCGGGAAGTGCTTGGCCGCCTCGCGCACCTCCGCCAGCCCGTTGACGGAGGGACGCGGTGTGATCAGGTCCTCGGCGAACAGCGTGTGGGCGATGCCGAACAGCAGGTAGGCGTCGGTCCCCGGGCGGATGAAGACGTGCTCGTCGGCCAGCGCGGCGGTCCGGGTCCTGCGCGGGTCGACCACCACGAGCCGGCCGCCGCGCCCGCGCAGGGCCTTCAGCCGGCCGGGAAAGTCGGGGGCGGTGCACAACGAGCCGTTGGACTCCAGCGGGTTGGCCCCGAGCATCAGCAGGTAGTCGGTCCTGTCCAGGTCGGGGACCGGGATGGCCAGCGGATGGCCGAACATCAGGCCGCTGGCGACGTGTTTGGGCATCTGGTCGGCGGTGCCGGCGGAGAAGACGTTGCGGGTGCCGAGTGCCTTGATCAGCGGAACGGCGTACAGGGCGCCCGCCATGCTGTGCGCGTTGGGGTTGCCCAGGTAGATCGCGACGGAGCGCCGGTCGGAGACCCGGTCGAGCCCCGCCTTCACGGCGGCGAAGGCCTCGTCCCAGCCGGCCTCGCGCCACAGGTCGCCCTCCCTGATCAGCGGCTTGCGCAGCCGGTCGGGATCCTCGTCGAGCCGGCCGAGACTGGCGCCCTTCGGGCAGATGAAGCCCTTGCTGAAGGGGTCGTCGCTGTCGCCTCGGACGCTGGTGACGTGCCCGCCGCCGTCGAGGGTGAGCGTCAGGCCGCAGACGGCCTCGCAGAGGGGACATGTCCGGTGGACGGTCGAGGTCATCACGACTCCTGAGTTCGTCAGTCGAACTCATCTTGGCTCGTACCGGACGCATGGGGAAGCCCCGGAGCCCCCGCGGTCTCCGAGGCTTCCCTTCCAGAGGAACGGCCCCCCATTCCCCTAGCTCTTCAGGCCGCCCGCGGCACGGTCACCCCGGTCCGCAGATCAGGCGGCTCCGTAAGGTCCGGCCGCAGCGGCGCCCAGGCCCGTCGTCCATAAAGCCTGTCCAGTCCGGGGGAGCCCGCTCCTGGCAGCTCATCGCGCCGGACGACCTCCACGATCACGAACTGCGCCCGCTCGCGGTTGCGGTGGACATTGACGCTCCTGGCCCAGCAGGCCGCCGCGATCTCCTCGCTGTACGCCTCGAACTCCTCGGCGCTGATGCCGGCCCTCGTCAGCATCAGTGCCTTCTCGCCCGTCGAGGTGGGCGTGATCCAGAGCACCAGCGGGATCCGTCCCGCCCTGGTGTGCATGGTGGTCTCCAGGCAGACCCGCTGCAGGCGGTGCCTGGAGACCACGCACCAGAAGCGGGCGGCGATCCAGTTGCGCCCGAACCTGGTGGCGGCGGGCGCCGAGATCGCGCCGGCCAGCAGAGTGAAGGGCACCCATCTGCCCTCCTGGACGGCACCGAGCAGGATGAGCGTCAGCGCGGCCAGCCCGGTCAGGGACAACAGCTCGGTGCGGGCCCGCCAGAGCCGGACCAGCGGCCCGCCGCGCCCGGCCGCCGGAAGGCTCTCACGGGCCGGGAAAATGTGGTTGCGCGGATTCCTCGGCACGTCAGGACACCTCCTCCGGCACCCTGCGCGGCATGCTGAGCTGGTCGAAGCGTGGGTCGCGGTAACAGCGGGAGCCGAAGCCCGTCCTGGCGACGGTCCAGCCGATCCGATAGGCGAACTCGTCGGGCTCCATGCAGATTTCGCGATCGGCCAACAGGACCAGTTCCCGGATCCGGGACTTGATTCGATCGAGTCCCTTGGTACCTTGTGAGTACATAGAGAAGACCCCTTTCGCGGCATTTTCAGAGGTGGCTTCTTTCGCCGGACCGACGGCTGGTGACCGGCATCGCCGCAGGGTGGCAGCCCATATGCGGTGGTCGGTGGTCAGTCTCGGTCCGGCTTTTTCGATGCTCGAATGAGCGGACGGTCGCTGAGTTCTCTAGGCGAAGATGAGTTCCCTCCGGCAATCGGCCTCCCTGGCACGACGTTTCGTTTCCGGGACGGCGACGCTGCCGGTGATGCGGCCCTCGAAGGGGCACGCGAGCGTGGACGAGGGGCTCGAGGTGTGCGGCCGTGTCGGCATCGCCGGCCTCCTCATCACTCGAGGTCCCTCCTGGTATCGATCGTCTCCCGGGGTCCCCGATGCCGCAATACTTTGAGCAAGGGAAACTTTTAGTTTCTTCGCAGGTTGCTGCTTTGCTTGCGGTGCAACTTGCACGAGGAGTGTCGAGGGGCATCTGGCGAGGCGCGCCTGGAAAACCTTGCCCGCCTACGTCGTCTTCACGGAGCTTGTCCTTGCTCCTACGCTCTACCCGTGAAAGCCTTCTGGCAAGGCCATGTGGCACTACACGTGCAACTTGCAGTGTAAGATTGGGCGAAACGGCCCAGAAAGTCGGGCCTCAAACGACCCCTTCCCGTTACACCTTCATTCCCGACAAGGAGAGTGGACGGTGCCATCGCAGCAGGGCAGTCCGACTGTACGCAGGCTCCGGCTGGGCCAGGAGCTGCGCCTCCTCCGGGAGCGGCGAAAGCTCACCGGGGCCAGAGCCGCCAAGGAGCTCGGCTGGTCGCCGAGCAAGGTCAGCCGCATCGAAGCGGCCAAGACCATGCCCGCCTCCGACGACATCAAGGTCATGGCGAAGCTATACCGCGTGGGCGGCGAAAAACTGGACGAGCTCTTCGGCCTGTTGCGTGATGCGGAGCAGCGCGGGTGGTGGGAGGATTACGAAGACGCCCTGCCTGAGGAGTACACGAAATTCCTCGGGTTGGAGGCGGAGGCGACATACCAGCGCAACTGGGAACCCCAGGTTGTGCCAGGCATGCTGCAGACCGAGGACTACGCCAGGGAAGTCATCCTGGCCACCCGGGGCATCGCGCGCATCACGCACAGCGGTGTCAGGAGCCGGGTCGAGGCGCGCCTCGACAGGCAGCAGCGTGTGCTTCACAGGACCGAACCATGTGTGCTCGCCGTGGTGCTGGACGAGTCGGCGCTGACGCGCCGCTTCGGCGAGCCCTCGGTGATGCGTGAGCAGATGGAACACCTGCTCGAGATCTCACTTCTGCCTTATGTCAGTGTCCATGTCCTCGCGCTTGACGCACTTCATCCGGTTAACACCGGTGCGTTTATTCATCTGAAGTTTGCAGCCTTTGATGACGTTGTGTATCTAGAACAGCTGTACACTGCTCACTTCGTCGATGATCTCGAACGAGTGGCCGGATACGAGACGGCTTTTGATCACATCCGGTCAGAGGCTTTGGATGAGGATGAATCACGCGTGCTTATCCAGCGCAAAGCCATGCTATGGCGGCGTTAGCTAACGACACCTCAGAAAAAGGGGCAATGGTGCCCCTTTTGTGCATTTGGGGAGACAATGTACATCCACACTACGACGGCAGCTTGGCGGAAGAGCACCTTCTGCAACGGCGCATCGACCTGCGTCGAGGTTGCCCCCTTGGCTGACGGCAATGTCGCGTTGCGGGACAGCAAGGAGCAGGATGGGCCCGTGTTGGTCTTCACTCCGGCGGAGTGGGCCGCTTTCGCGGCCGGCGTTCGCGAAGGGGAGTTCGACCTGACCACACTCGGGGCCGGCGCATAGAGAACGGCCCTGGCAAGTTGGTGACACAACCTTCAGGGCCGTTCGGGTGGAGGCGGCAAACCCCCAGCACTTTCCAGCTCTCCTGCAGGATCGAGCACGAAAGATTCGCCCATCATGACACACTTGCCACCGTGTTGATCAACCACTGACGCGCCTCTTTTTCGATCGGATGACCCGCGCTCCGCTCAGCGCGGGATTTTCTCTCCTGAGGCCGCATGAGCGGGAAATGTTGGGAGCGCTCCGCGTCTTCGCGTGAGAATCATGCCTCCCCGCCCTCGTACGGCGACCGTTCCACGGCCCGGCGAGCGCGACCAGACCGTCGGCCGTGCCGGAGATCCGGCCGATCACTCACCCCGATGAGGTGGCTCGTAGCGCTATGGGCAAATTGAGGGGGGCTGCGCGGTAATCCGCCCTGCGTGGCATGCTCGATCCCTGAATGTCAGGTTTCGAGTGGAAGTGGCGGCAGATGAGACTCCCCCATGCCCTCCCGGTGCTGGTTGTCGTCGCCGCTCTGGGAGCGTGTTCCCCGGGCGCGGAGCCGCAGCCGGACAAGGTCGAGCAGCGAGCGGCCGCGTCCCCGACGGCGAAGCCGAGCCCGCAGCGGCGGCCGTTCACCATCTCCTTCGGCGGGGACGTGCACTTCGAGGGCGTCCTGCGGGGACGGCTGGCCAGCCCGCGCACGGCGCTCGGGCCGATCGCCGGCGTGCTGCGCAAGGCGGACTTAACCATGGTGAACCTGGAGACGGCCATCACCACCGGGGGGACGCCGGCGCCTGGCAAGCAGTTCACGTTCCGGGCGCCCGCGACCGCGTTCACCGCCCTGAAGGCCGCGGGGGTCGACGTCGTCTCGATGGCCAACAACCACGGCATGGACTACATGGACACCGGGCTGGCCGACTCGCTGGCCGCGATCAAGCGCAGCAAGTTCCCGGTGGTGGGGATCGGGGCGAACGCGGCCGCGGCGTACAAGCCGTACAGGAAGACCGTCAACGGGAACCGGGTCGCGATCATCGGGGCCACGCAGGTGCTCGACGCGGAGTTCATCCAGTCGTGGACGGCCACGGCCGACAAGGGCGGCCTGGCCTCGGCCAAGGACGAGGTGAGCCTGCTGAAGGCCGTGCGGCAGGCCAGGAAGAGCTCCGACACCGTGATCGTCCACCTGCACTGGGGCACCGAGATGCAGAAGTGCCCGAACGCGGCCCAGCTCTCGCTGGCGCCCAAGCTGGTCAAGGCGGGGGCCGACGTGGTGGTCGGCGGGCACGCGCACATCCTGCTCGGATCGGGGTATCTCGACAACGCGTACGTCAGCTACGGCATGGGCAACTTCGTCTTCTACAACTCCAACCCGGCGACCACCGGCAGGACCGGCGTCCTGACACTGACCATCAACGGGCGGAAGGTGCTCAAGGACGCCTGGACCCCGGCGACCATCCAGGGCGGCGTCCCGGTTCCGATGACCGGCACGGCCAGGACCCAGGCGGTGACGGACTGGAAGGCGCTGCGTTCCTGCGCGGGGCTGGCCGCGCGTCCGTGATCGATTTATGCTGCTGGACAGTACGTCCAATAGGAGGTCGTCATGCGGTGGGTCGAGTCCGATGACGTACGGCTGGCGCTCTACGAGGAAGGCGATCCCGGCCGCCCGACGGTGCTGCTCCTGCACGGCTATCCGGACACGCATCGCGTCTGGGACGAGGTGGCGGAGCGCCTGCGCGACCGTTTCCACGTCGTCAGGTACGACGTCCGCGGCGCCGGCGACTCCTCGGCGCCCAGGGACCGGCGGCACTACGACTTCGACCACCTGATCGCCGACCTCGGCGCGGTGCTCGACGCGGTCGGCAAGCCGCGCGTGCACCTGGTCGGGCACGACTGGGGCTCGCTGCAGGGATGGGAGGCGGCCGGACGGCCGGAGACCCGCGACCGGCTGGCCTCCTTCACCAGCCTCGGCGGTCCCGGGCTGCGGCAGGCCGGGCACTTCCTGCGGCACGCGCGGCGGTGCGACGCCGCAGCGCAGCGGGCCAGGTCCTGGCACATCGGGGCTTTCCGGCTGCCCGTGCTGCCCGAGCTCGCCTGGGGCTCGTTCATGCCCTGGCTCGTCGCGCGCACGCTGCGGCTGGGCGACGGCGTCGAGCCCGCAGCGGCGCCGACGGCGGTCAGGGACGGGCGCAACGGGCTCTGGCTGTACCGGCGCAACATGTCCGCCCTCGGCGACCCGGGCCTCGATCCGGGCGTCACCGTGCCGGTGCAGCTCATCGCGGCCTCCCGGGACCCGTTCGTGACGCCGGCGCTGCTGGACTCGATCGGGCAGTGGGTGCCCAGGCTCTGGCGCCGCGAGGTCGCGGCGGGGCACTGGCCGCAGCGCAGCCGTCCCGAGATCGTGGCCGGCATGATCGCCGAGTTCGCCGCGCACGTCGACGGGGCTCCGGCGGCCAGGGGGCTGCGGCGGGCGCGGGCGGGCGCTGGGCGCAAGGCGTTCGGCGACCGGCTGGTGGTGGTGACGGGGGCCGGGTCGGGGATCGGGCTGGCGACCGCGCGGGCGTTCGCCGCGCATGGGGCCGAAGTGGTGTGCGCGGATGTCGACGCCGACGCCGCGACGCGGGCGGCCGCTGCCATCGCTAAAGAGGTCGGAGGTATCGGGCACGCCGTGACGGTAGATGTCGCGGATATTGATCAGATGGAGGATTTTTCTCGAAATATCATCTCTCAATATGGTGTGCCGGACATTGTGGTGAACAATGCCGGGATCGCGGTCGCCGGGGCTTTTCTCGATCACACGGTGGAGGACTGGCGCAGGACCCTCGACGTCAATCTGTGGGGAGTCCTGCACGGTTGCCGGCTGTTCGCCGCGGCCATGGTCGAACGCGGTCAAGGCGGGCACATCGTCAACATCGCCTCTCTGGCCGCGTTCGCGCCGTCGCGGCTGCTCCCGGCGTACTCGGTGTCCAAGGCGGCGGTGAAGATGCTCAGCGACTGCCTCAGGGCCGAGCTGGCGGGCCATGGCATCGGGGTCAGCGTCGTCTGCCCGGGGTTCGTCTCCACGCCCATCGCCCGCAACGCCACCTTCGTGGGCGCCGACCTGCGGGATCAGGCCGAGCGCGGGCTGGCCAGGCGGGGTTATCCGCCGGAGCGGGTGGCCGCGCACATTCTGCGGGCGGTGCACCGTAATCAAGCCGTCGTTCCCGTCAACCTGGAGGGGAAACTCGGTTATGCCGTGTCCAGGATTTCGCCGTCGGCGATGCGCGGGCTGGCGCGATGGTCGGGAACCGCGAGAAATCCACAAATGAGCGGGTAACGATCGCTCGTACAGGAGAAGATGAATCCGTGTCTTCGCCGCAAATTGCTGATGATTGTGCCCAGCCCAAAGCCCTCAGGCGGCAGCCCGCACAGCGCCGCAGCGCCCGGCGCGTCGAGCGGATGCTCGACGCCTGCGCCGAGCTGCTCGACGAGGCCGGATACGAGGCCCTGTCCACCACACGCATAGCCGAGCGGGCAGGTGTCGCGATCGGCTCCGTCTATCAGTTCTTTCCCGACAAGCGGGCCATCACCCAGGAGCTCACGCGCCGCAACGTCGAGGAGTTCGTCCGGCGGGTCGACCGGCGATTCCTGGAGGAGGACTACCGAGGCTGGTGGGAGGCCGTCGACGCGATCATCGACGAGTACGTCGACATGCACCGGACGGTCGCGGGCTTCCGGAGCCTGCGGTTCGGCGACGCCGTCGACCTCAACCTGCTCGACTCCGACTCCGACAACAACACCGTGATCGCCGGGCGGCTGCGCGGGCTGCTGCTCAAGGAGTTCGGGCTGGCGGACAGCCCCGAGCTCGACCTGGCCGTGCTGGTGGCGGTCGAGGCCGGCGACTCGGTGCTCAAGCTGGGCTTCCGCCGCGACCCCCATGGCTCGCCCGAGATCATCGACGCGGCCAAACACCTGATCCGCGGCTTCCTGTCCCGCCAGCTCAGATCGTGGTCGCCGCGTTACTGACCGCTCTTCTCCAGGTCCTGGGGGAGGGCGGGCAGCCAGGCCGGCACGTCGCGGGTCCAGTGTCTACCGAGCTCGTGCCGGCCGAGCGCGGTCGCCGGCACCTGCTGGAACCGCGGCGTGGCGGGCGTGCGCAGGCACGGCGCGCGGAACGCGGCCGGGCGCGCGTCCCTCGCCTCGCGGACGTGCAGCCTGGCCTCCAGGGCATGGAGGTTGCGCTCCGCGGCTTCGACGGCCTCCATCCGGGCCGACAGATAGCCGGCCACGCCGGGAACGAGGGCCGACAGTGCGACAGCACAGGCCAGCGTGAAGGTCATCTGCTTGGACAAGCCCATCACAGCCCCTTCGCTCGCGAGGAAGCAAAGCGAGCTGTATATGCCCTTTGACCTCGGCGAATACCCCCCCGATGGGCGGTCTTGGACGTGTCGTTGCCGAATTTGTGACTGACCGGCCATGTGGATTGACCGGGCAAAGCGCCGAGCGGCTCGGTAGTCTCGCGGTGTGGCGTATGTGACCCGTGAGCACCTTGATCGTCTGCTTGAGCAGGCCCTACTGGCCGACGACCACAGTTCCCTGGCCAGTCGGCTTTACGACGTCGCGCTCGGTTACTCCTCCGGCGACGTCTCCAGGGCATCCATCCTGGTCCTCGCCGCCGAGGAGTGGCGAGCGGCGGGGCAGCCCGCCCGCGCGATGGAGTGTTTCCAGCGCGCGGTCGAAGACGGTGGCGAGGCGGGTGTCGACCCGCGTGCCGGCATCGCCGACACGCTCTTCGAGCTCGACAGACCCGATGAGGCTAGGGAGGTCATCGAGACAATACGCGCCGAGGGCGGAGTCTCCACGGCGACCGCTCATACGATCGCCGAGACGCTCGTCGCCTACGGCGATCTCCAAGGGGGGCTCGAATGGGCCACCCAGGCCGTTCTGGGATGTGACGAGAACGATCCGGAGCAGGGGCCGCTGCTGCGGACCCGCTACCGGATCAGGGTCGATCTCGGGCTTCCCGAGGACGAGCTCGACGCGCTCGTCCACTGACGGCGGCCCGCCGTCCGACCGGCCCAGGCGGGCGTGAGCCTGCCCGGGAGAGCACGAGGATGCGCGAGGAGTCCGCGGCCGGCCGCCGCGCCGGCGCCCCCCCCGC
>NZ_JBSFVA010000048.1:13775-63578 GCF_053592075.1 Nonomuraea sp. NPDC002799 | reverse complement strand
GGGGCGACGGACGGCACGTACGCGATGGTCGGCCAGCACCTGAACGGGCTCGAAAGCACGATGGAGGTGAATCGATTCGGGGGCGCGCTTCCGCCGTTCCGGCCCTTGACTCTTTACCAAGCGCTTGCTACAAACCCGGGCATGGCGCTGTCCCCCCTCGATGACCACCCCGTGCACCAGGCGGCCCAGGTCATGCGGCACGTGGCCACCTCCGACCGCAACTTCTACGACCGCTACTACTTCAACTGCCACGCGGGCACCGACGAGCTCATGCTGATCGTCGGCCTCGGCCAGTACCCCAACCTGGGCGTCACCGACGCCTTCGCCTGCGTCCGCCGCCGTGAACTGCACCGCGTCGTCCGCGCCTCGCGCGAGCTCGGCGCCGACCGGATGAACACCGCGATCGGCCCGTTCCGCGTCGAGGTGCTCGAAGGGCTCAAGCGGCTCAGGGTCGTCCTGGAGCCGAACGAGCACGGCCTCTCCTTCGACCTCCTCTGGGAGGGCACGATCCCGGCCACGCTGGAGCCGCCGCACTTCCTGAGGTGGCAGGAGCGGGTCATGTTCGACTCCGTACGCCTCGCGCAGACGGGAAGCTGGTCCGGCACCATCCGGATCGGCGAGGAGGACATCCCGGTCACCCCCGACCGCTGGCTGGGCACCAGGGACCGCTCCTGGGGCATCCGGCCGGTGGGCGAGCCGGAGCCGCCCGGCATCCAGACCAAGAACGCCGGCACGTTCTACTGGCTGTACGCGCCGATGAAGTTCGACGACCACGCCATCCTCTGCATCATCCAGGAGGACGAGCGGGGCCGGCGGATGCTGGAAGAGGCCGTCCGGGTCTGGTCGGACGGCCGGGAGGAGGAGTATCTCGGCAGACCGGACTACCGCCCGGTCTACGCCCCCGGCACCCGCGACGTCGTCGAGGCCGTGATCACCTTCTCCCCGCCCGGCGGCAAGCCGTTCGACGTGCACTGCACCCCCATCCTCCCGGTACACCTCATGGCCGGCACCGGCTACGGGCTGGAGCCGGACTGGAAACACGGGATGTACCAGGGCGCGGGACCCGTCGTGCAGGGTGTCACCTACCGGCTGCCCGGCGACGCCGACCGGATGTGGGGCATGGTGGACGCCGTCGGGCGTTTCGAGTACGACGGGCTCGTGGGCCACGGGCTGTACGAGTACTGGGCGCTGGGGCCGCACCCGTCGTTCAGGGAGTGAGCCTCGTCTACTCGGGCTTCTTGCAGACGATCTTGATGGTTTTGGCGGGGCCGTCGGGCGCCGCCACCCCGGCCTCGACCTTGCGCAGCTCCTGGCCCGGCTCTGCGTGCGGCGCGTCGAGCGGCACGCCGTCCGGCAGCGGGATGCCTTCCTCGAACGGCACGGCCAGCGCCGCCGCGTCGGGCAGCTCGCCGTCAGGCAGCTTCTCGATCTTCATGCCGTCCTGCTTCGAGCCCGGCTCGACCCGCGTCACCTTGCCGTCGGGAGAGACGATCACCGCTCCCCGCTTGGGGGGCAGGGCCTTGGACAGCTCGATGGGCTTGCCGTCGGCGGTCGTGCAGGTCGGCTTGGGGGACGGGGTTTCGTCGGCCAGAGCGGAGCCGGCCAGGCCGGTGATGGCGAGAACGGCGGCCGCGCCGAGCGCCACGAGACGTCGCTTGAACATGGATTCTCCTCCTGCGGATCGCTGGAACGACCACGACATTGCCCCGGCGAACCTGAAGCAGCCCTGAAGGGGACCTAAATGATCTTCAGGTTGGCTTTAGGTGCCGTGCGGCACGCTGGTGGACGTGCGAGTCTTATTGGTGGAGGACGAGGAGCGGCTGGCCGATCTGGTCAAGGGCGGGCTGGCGGGCGAGGGCTTCGCGGTGGACGTGGCCCACGACGGGCGCGACGGGTTGTGGATGGCCACCGAGAACGCGTACGACGTGATCGTCCTGGACGTGATGCTGCCCCGGATGAACGGCTACGCGGTCTGCGCCAAGCTGCGCGAGGCGGGCGACTGGACGCCGATCATGATGCTCACGGCCAAGGACGGCATCTACGACGAGGCCGAGGCGCTCGACAACGGGGCCGACGACTACCTTTCCAAGCCGTTCTCGTACGTGGTGCTGCTGGCCAGGCTGCGGGCGCTGGTGCGGCGGGGCGGGCGGGAGCGGCCCGTGTCGATCACCGTGGGGGACCTGGTGATCGACACGGCGGGGCTGCGGTGCCGCCGGGACGAGGTGGAGATCGGGCTGACGCCCAAGGAGTTCGCGGTGCTGCACGCGCTCGCCCGGCGGCCGGGTGAGGTGGTCTCCAAGAGTGAGCTGCTGGCTCAGGCGTGGGACTTCTCCTACGACGGCGATCCCAACATCGTGGAGGTCTACATCAGCGCGCTGCGCCGCAAGATCGACCTGCCCTTCGGGAAGACCACGCTGTTGACGGTCCGCGGGGCCGGGTACCGGTTGGAGGCTACGTGAGGCGACTCCTGGCGAACAGGCGACGGCTGCTCCCCGGCGTGCGGCTCCCCGGCGTGCGCCTCCCCGGCGTGCGACTCCTCAACGTGCGGTTCCCCGGCGTGCGGCGGCTGCTTCCGGAGCTCAGTTGGGGGCGGCTGTCGGCGGGGTTGTCGTCCGTGCGGTTGCGGGCGACGGCCGCGGCCACCCTCGTGGTGGCCCTGGTGCTGGGGCTCGTCGCGCTGGTGCTGGTGGTGTCGCTGCGCGGCACGCTGGAGAGCATCGCGGACCAGGAGGCCGTCAAGAAGGCCGCGGCGGCGGTGTCGCTGACCGAGGCCATCGCGTTCGTGCCGGCCGGCACGAACGCGCCGGGCAAGTCGGCGCCCATCCTCTCCACCATGCCGCCGGAGGCCGCAGGCCGGGGTGGCGCGGTGCACCTGCGCGAAGGCCACATGGCCATGGTCGCCGACCCCGACGTCATGCTGACCAGCGGCAAGGCCCGCGCGGACACCGGGTGGGCGGAGCCGGGCCAGTACGCCGTCGCGGGGAAGAAGGTGAGCACCGCCGGCGGCCCCGCCATGATCTGGTCGCGGGTCTCCCTGGAGAGCGCCGGGCAGGCGCTGCGGACGCTGTACAGCGGCCTGCTGCCCGGCGTGCCGGCGGTGCTGGCCGTGGTGGCCGCGATGACGTGGTTCTCGGTGGGCCGCGCGCTGGCCCCCGTGGCCGCGATCAGGGCCAAGGTGGCCGACATCACGGCCAGGGACCTGCATCAGCGGGTGCCCGTACCGGACTCCAAGGACGAGATCGCCGCGCTGGCCAGCACCGTGAACGGCACGCTCGACCGTCTGGAGACCTCTGTGGGCACGCACAAGAGGTTCGTCGCCGACGCGGCGCACGAGCTGCGCAGCCCGATCGCGACCCTGCGCGCCCGCCTGGAGCTGGCCGAGCCGAGCGAGCTCACCAAGGAGGCCCTGGCCGACGTCGAACGCCTGCAGTCCCTGGCCGCCGACCTGCTCATGCTGGCCAAGCTGGACGCGGGCGAGCCGCTGCGCACCGGTGAGCTGGACCTCGGCCAGGTGGCGGCCGAGGAGTCGCTGCGGGTCAGGCGCCGGCCGGAGGTGCGGGTGGAGCTGGACATCGAGCCGGACGTGGTGATGAAGGGCTCGCGCGCCCACCTCGACCGCCTGGTGACCAATCTGGCCGACAACGCGGTGCGGCACGCCGTCTCGACCGTGCGCGTACGCGTGCGCGCCGACGAGGACACGGCCGTGCTGGAGGTGACCGACGACGGGCCCGGGATCCCGGCCGAGCAGCGTGAGGCGGTGTTCGACCGGTTCACCAGGCTGGACGAGGCGCGGGCCAGGGACGCCGGCGGGGCGGGGCTGGGCCTGCCGATCGCGCGGGACATCGCCCATCTGCACGACGGGACCCTCGTGTACGCCGGCAGCGGATTCGTGGCCCGATTCCCCTTACGGCTCGCCTGAAGGTCAGGTGGTCTTGAGCGGTAAGGCGTAGGCCGAGCTGCGCTTGGTGATCTCGAATCCGGCTCGGGCGTAGACGGAGACGGCGCCCGTGGGGTTGTCGGCGTCGACGCCGAGCCCGGTGGACGCGTACCCCTGAGCGGTGAAGGCGGCGAGTGCGTGCGCGAGCAGCGCGCCGGCCACGCCCTTGCCGCGCCACTCCCGCAGCGTGCCGACGATCTGGATCCACGCCTGGCGCTCGCCGAGCCGGGCCGACTGGGCCTCGAAGAAGTGGGTGATCAGCGCGCCCACCGCCTGGCCGCCGGCCACGGCCACGAACGAGGACTCCGGACGGAAGTGGCGCGTGCCCACGATGACGCTCTGCCAGCTCTCAGCGGTGTGCGGGACACTGCCCCAGTGGTCGCGGAAGGCCACGTTGCGGACGTTACGGGCGCCCTCGTCCAGGTCGGGCGACCACGTGGCGATGGTCACGCCGGCCGGCGGCGCGGCCACGGGCAGGTCGCCGGACAGGCGCCGCTCCATGTGGGCGAACGAACGCACGACGGCGAACCCGGCCCGCTCCGCCAGCGCCTTGAAACCGGGGTTGGTGTCGTCCACGCTGAGCTGGAGCTCCAGCGGCACGCCGGGAAAGGCCCGCGCGCTCAGCCCTGGCGCCGCCCCGATGCTCCAGTCGAGGACGCGCCGGCCGAGCCCCTGCCCGCGGTGGCCGGGGTGCACGCCGCCCCACAGGAGCATCACGTGCTCGCCTTCGGCGGACTGCCTGACCGGAAGGTGGCCGAAGGCCACGATCCGGTCGCCCTCCCTGGCCGCGATCGTGCCCTCGGCCAGGTCGATCCGCGGGTGGTCGAGCTCCTCGGCCATGTCGTCGACGCTGTAGATCCGCCCGGTGCGGTCGCCGGCCCGCATCGCGGCGCAGAGCTCGGTCAGCGGTCCGGCGTCCTGGCGGGTCAGGGGTCCCCATTCCATGACGGGAAGCCTAGGGGAGCCTCGTGGCGCAGCCCAACTGCCGTCCGAGGCGGGCCAGGCCGTCGGCGAACCCCTGCCGCGTGTTCTCCTCGAACCCGATGAACAGGCGGTTGGCCAGCGGCACGCCCCAGCGCAGCCGCTGGGCCACGTTGTAGACGCGGTGGACCACGCGCGTGCCCTCGGGGTGGGGGGCGACCGACCATTCGCCGCGATACCACCAGCCGCCCTGGTAGGCGAAGGTGTGCTCGCCCAGCTCGGTCCGCGGCACGCTGTCCAGCAGGGCGGGCCACACCCGCTCGACCGGCGCCGCGACCACTCCGGTCACCTCGGTGATGAGTTCGCTCTTCTCGGACATGGCGCTGCTCCTCCTGTCGCGGCGCCTATCCTGGTGAATGCGAGTTCGGGCAGGGCAGGCGCCTTGTTCGGGCATCCGGCCGCCGGGGTGTTGGCGCACCCTGGCGGCCTCTTCAGAGTTCCGCCGGGGGAGCCCAGTCGAGCTCCCCCTTGTCGAGCCGCTCCAGCACGTCCGCGATCCAGGCCAGTTCGGCCGAGTGGAGCGCCTGCTCGTACTCGACCTCCAGCATGAGGATCGCGGGCAGCCCGCTCTCGGCCGCGGCACGCAGATGGGCCTCCATCCCGGCCAGGACGCCCTCGATCGTGGCCGCCCGCCCGCGCAGCGCGCGTTGCGCCTCGTGCAGCGGCAGGCAGCCCATGAGCGAGACCGCCGCGACGAACGTGCGCCGGTCGGAGCCGGGCTGCTCCAGCAGCCGCCGCAACCGGGCGGCCAGCTCGCCGCGGCCCTCGTCGGTGATCTCGTAGACCGTGCGCTCCGGCCTGCGGCCCGCGCGGCCGGTCCCCACGGGCACGATCAGCTCGTCCCTGACCAGCCGCTCGACCGCGTGATAGAGGCTGCGCGGCAGGCCGGTGATGTAGTCCTTGTGCGTGTCGACGATCATGCGGTGCAGCTCGTAGGGGTGGCAGGACCGCACCGTGAGCAGGGCCAGGACGGTCAGGCCGACCAGGTCGTGGCGTTGTGCCATGATGCCTCCCCCCATAGTGCAAAATGCACTATAACGCTAAGCGTCGAGCTGCAGGAAGGCCCGGGAGATGGCCAGCCTGGTCACGTCCTCGGGATAGGGGAAGAGCTTGATCACGTCGCGCAGCCCCTCCACATGGGCTCGCCGGGCCAGCTCGGCGACCAGGACCAGCTCGTCGTGCTGCGCCAGCGCGTACGCCCGGTCCACCACCGCGCCGTGCCCCGGCACCACCACCCGCTCGGGCATCGCCGCGAGCATCGCCGCCGTGGTGCCCGGCCAGTCGAGCGGAAAGGAGTCGCCGAACGCCGGCGGTGCGCCCTCCTCCACCAGGTCACCGGCGAACACCACGCCCGCGTCCGGCACATGGACGACGATGTCGTTGCTGCTGTGCCCGAGCCCGAAATGCCGCAGGTGCACCATGCGCCCGCCGATGTCGAGTCCGGCCTCGGCGGTGAACGTGTGGTCCGGCGGCACAATGGTGACCTCCTCCAGCTCCTCGCGCCGCTCCGGCTGCTCCTCGATCATGCCCGCGCGATGCAGCTCGCCGAAGGCGTCGATCTCCTCGCCGCACCTGACGTGGCCCCAGATTTCGGCCGGCCGGAAGAGGGCGTTGCCGAAGTAGTGGTCGAAATGGGAATGGCTGTTGACGATCGTCCACGGGCTGGGCGTGATCCTGCGCACCGCCTGGATCAGATCCTGCGCCTCCCGGTGCGAGGAGCGCGTATCGAGCACCAGACAGTGCCCGTCCCCCACGACCAGACCCACGTTCATGTCGAAGGACTTATGACGCCGGACGTAGACCCGGTCGCCGACCTCCTGCCACTGCTCGTTCATGCCAACGAACCCTACTTTTAGGATCAGGGCATGGCATATGACTTCCAAGTCGTCATCGACACGAACGACGACCCCCACGCGCTGGCCGACTGGTGGGCCGACGCGCTCGGCTGGCAGGTCGAGCCGCAGGACGAGACGTTCATCAAGAGCATGATCGAGAAGGGCTACGCCTCCGACGACGAGACGACCAGGCACGGCGGAGCGCTCGTGTGGAAGTCCGGGGCGGCCATCAGGCACCCCGACGGCCTCGAACGCGCGCCGCGCGTGTTGTTCCAGCTCGTGCCCGAGCCGAAGACGGTCAAGAACCGCGTGCACCTCGACCTCCGGGTGGGGGCCGACAACATCGACTCCGTGGTCGAGGAGCTGACCGGCAAGGGCGCGACGGTGCTGCACCGCGGTCGCCAGGGGCCCAACTGGTGGGTGACCGTCGCGGACCCCGAGGGCAACGAGCTCTGCATCAGCTGATCAACCCCGCACAGGTACGCCGGCACCCGCTGGTGCCCGTCGGCGGCAGGTCGAACTGCCGCACCACCTCCGGCTGGACGACCGTACCGCCCTTGGCCACCGGGTCGAGGGCGGCCAGGCCGAGCCGAGGAACGGCAGCGGTCGCCGGGTGAGCGCCTACGGTCCTGTTCAGCAGCTTGTGACCGTATCCGGGGTCGGCGTCGCCGGGCACTGGCGCTGGGACTATCTCCGCGGTCAGGCGAAACGGCGCATCGGTGCGCGGGGCAGGCCGGACTTTCTGGCGTAGGGCAGGACGCCCACCTGGAAGTCGTCCTCGTAGATGATGGAGCCGGGGTCCGGCGAGCGCACGATGTCGTACGGGACCTCATAGCGCCGCAGAAGGTCCTCCAGCGGGGCAAGGGCGGCGATGAGGGCGAGCGCGGTGGGCTTGAACCAGGGGACGGCGCGGATGGTGTTGCCGTCGGCGTAGAAGGGTGGATAGGGCAGCCGTGCGATGAACCAGTCGTCGACCTTCGTGAACAGGTCGTCGTCTGCCGTGGTCAGGCGTCCGTTCTGGCGGAGATGGTGACAGGCGGCGAAGATGCCTACCGGCACGCCGAGCCACCCGTAATAGCGGACTTGGAACCGTACATAAAGGCTGCCTCCACCTTGACGCAGGGATTTCCGGCTTCCATGAGTCACGCTGCTGGTTTTACCCAGCGGGATGGACGCGCGCACGAAAGAGGCACCCTCCGGACATGCTTGTCGCACGCCGGAGTCAGTGTCTCGGCCGGGTCGTCAGCCGGCGGGCAGCAGCAGGGGCTCGGCGGCGGTGCGCATCTCGGCGCTGAAGGGGGCCGGGCGGAAGGTGGCCGGGTCGAGGTTGACGTTGACGCGGTAGCCCTCGGCGTGCACGATCGACCGGTCCCGGGACAGGACGCGGAAGCCGTAGACGCCACTGGTGCGGCCCATGCGGTCCAGCCAGAAGTCGACCAGCACCTCGCCGGCCCCGACGATCGGCGCGTTGTAGGTGATCTTGACTTCGCGGACGGCGAGATAGACCTCCTTGAAGCGCGAGGCGGCGGGGTCGAAGCTCCAGCCCTGCTCGGCCCAGAAGGCGGAGATGGCGCGCTCGACCAGCAGGGCGTAGCGCGAGTTGTGCAGCACGCCCATGGCGTCGAGGTCGTCGAAGTGGATCTGGGCGGGGCGGGTCTCGGGCAACGGTCAGTCCTCCGGGAGGAGTGCGGGGTCGGTGGTCAGGGCGCGCAGCCGCTCGTGCACGGCACGGCGGCCACGGTCGTAGGGGGCGTCGTCGCCCAGCAGCCGGGCCTGGGTGATCGCGGCCTCGCCGAGCGCGTCGATCTCGTACGCGAGCTGCGCGGGGTCGGTCTCCGGCCGCAGCTCGCCCAGCGTCACCGCCTCAGCGACCAGCCGCTCGATCAGGCCGAGCCAGTCGGTGAGCGCCTTGGCGATCCGCTCCCGCACCGGCCCAGGCCGGTCGTCGAACTCGACCTGCGCCACGAAGAAGAAGCAGCCCCCCGGCAGGACGCCGGTGGCGTAGAAGCGCAGGCGGGCCTCGTGCAGGGTCATGACGCGGCGCACGCCCGGCGGGGTGCGCAGCGCCGGTGTGACGATCTCGTCGACCCACTGGCGGCGCGCCCAGTCGATGGCGTCGAGCTGCAGCTCCTCTTTGTCGCGCCAATGCGCGAAAAATCCGGACTTGCTCATGCCGGCGGCGGTCGCCAGCCGCCCCAGTGTGAGCCCGTCGAGCCCCTGCACCGAGGCCAGCGCCACCGCCTGCTGGAGGATCGCCTCCCGGCTGCGCCGGCCCCGCTCCCGGCGGCCGTCTTCCTTCGTGTCGGTCACGACCGCGAGTCTATATTAACGACCGGTCGGTCTTATACAAAGGCGAGCCCCTCGAACGCCTCCGACGCGCGCCACTGATCGATGTAGGCGAAGTACGCCATCGCCCCCAGCGGATAGCCGACGTTGAGCCGGCCCCGCCGTCCGGGGTCCTGGCCCTCGTTGTTGTAGTAGCCGGGCGTGCAGTCCGGGGAGCCCAGCAGCCGGCCCTCCCCCGACAGCAGCAGCTCGACCCAGGCGTCCTCGGCCTCCCGGGTGGCCTCGACCGCGCGATGGCCGTGGTCGAGGGCGTGCTTGACGACCTGGGCGATGGTCCGGCCAGCCTCGGTGAGGTTGTGCGGGATGTTGGAGATCAGGTTCGCGCCCTGCGTCGGCTGCACCAGGAAGGCGTTCGGGAAGCCGTGCACGTGGATGCCGTGCAGCGTGCGCATGCCGTCCGCCCAGTGGCCGGACAGGGTGACCCCGCCGCGGCCGGTCAGGTCGTGGCCGGCGCGGCGGGTGTAGTCGGTGCCGACCTCGAAGCCGGAGGCGTAGATGACGCAGTCGACCTCGTACTCCCGGCCGGCCGCGACCACGCCCCGCTCCGTGATCCGGGTCACGCCCTTGCCGTCGGTGTCCACCAGGTGGGTGCCGGGCACGTTGTAGGACTGGAGATATTCGTCGTGGAAGCAGGGGCGTTTGCAGAGCTGGCGATACCACGCCTTGAGCTTCGCCGCCGTCTCGGCGTCCTCGACGATGCCGTCGACGCGGGCCCTGATCTCCTCCATCTTCTCGAAGTCGGAGTCCTCGAAGGCGGCCAGCATGTTCTCCTGGGTGAAGTCCTCCGGAGGCAGCGCCATGATGCGGGCGCGGACCCGGCGGGCGAGGTCGGTCCAGCCGTCCATCACCAGGTCCTCGTCCGTCAGGCCGCCGGTCTGGTTGGCGGTGAAGTTCTCCAGCCAGCGCTGCTGCCAGCCCGGCGTCGCCACGCTCGCGAACCAGCCGGGATCGGTCGGCCGGTTGTCGCGCACGTCCACCGAGGAGGGGGTGCGCTGGAAGACGTACAACTCCGCGCAGGCCCGCGCCAGGTGCGGCACGCACTGCACGGCCGTCGCCCCGGTGCCGATCAGCGCGACCCGCTTGCCGGCCAGCCCGTCCATGGGGGCGCCGAGCGGGTCGCCGCCGGTGTAGGCGTAGTCCCAACGGCTGGTGTGGAACGTGTGTCCCCCGAAGGTGGAGATCCCGGGGATGCCGGGCAGTTTGGGCACGTGCAGCGGGCCGATGCCCATGGTCACGAAGCGGGCGGTGAAGTGGTCGCCGCGGTTCGTCCGCAGGTGCCAGCATGATCGGGTGTCGTCCCAGGCGAGGCTCTGGACCTCGGTGTGGAAGAGCGCGTTGTCGTACAGGCCGAAGTGTTTGCCGATGCGGCGGCAGTGGTCGAGGATCTCGGGCGCGTGCGCGTACTTCTCGGTCGGCATGTGGCCGGTCTCTTCGAGCAGCGGCATGTACACGAACGAGGCCGTGTCGCACTGCGCGCCCGGATAGCGGTTCCAGTACCAGGTGCCGCCGAAGTCGCCGCCCTTCTCGACGACGCGGACGTCCTCGATCCCGGCCTCCTTCAGCCGGGCGCCCGTGACCAGGCCGGCGAAGCCGCCGCCGATGACCGCGACCGTCACGTGGTCGGTCTTCGGCGCCCGCTCGGTCACCGGCGTGTACGGGTCGTCGAGGTAGCGCGCGAACCGGCCGGTGAGGCGCAGGTACTGGTCGTTGCCGTCCGGGCGGAGCCGCTTGGCACGCTCTTCGCGATATTTCGCGCGAAGGGCTTCCTTGTCGATGGTCATTCATCCTCCGGAAGCGCGGGGAACTCAATTCCAGAATGTCATTCGGGATCGCTTCCCGACAAGGAACAGCGGTCCCCACACCGCCTGAACCGCCACTATGGTGAAGAACTTGCACACACGAGGAAGCTGATTCGTCTTGGCTCATCGCGCCCTGGTCATCGCCATGCTGCCCGCGATCGGGCTGCGCCTGCTGGCCATGCTCGGATTCCCGCCCGCGATCCTGTTCTACGGCGACTCCTTCGCGTTCCTGCGCGAGGAGCTGACGCCCGGCACCGCCAGGCCGTCCGGCTACTCCCTGCTCCTGGCCGTGTTGCGGCCCGCGCACAGCCTCACGCTGGTGACCGTGCTGCAGCACCTGCTGGGGCTGGCGCTCGCGGTCGCGGTGTACGCGCTGCTGCGCCGCCGCGGCCTGCCCGGCTGGGGCGCCGCACTGCTGGTCACCCCGCTGCTCTACGACGAGTTCCTCGTGCTGCTGGAGCACATGATCATGGCGGACGCGGTCTTCGTCGTGCTGGTCACGGCGGCGATCGTGCTCATCGTCTGGCGGGTCACCCCGGCGACGGCCGCCGTGGGCGGGCTGCTGCTGGGCCTGGCCGGGATCACCAGGACGGTCGGCCTGCCGCTGCTCGTCCTCACCGCCGCCTACCTGCTGATCAGGCGGTACGGCTGGCGCCCGCTGGTGGCGCTGCTGGTGGCCGGCGTGATCCCGCTGGGCGCGTACGCGACGTGGACGAAGGTCGAGAAGGGCAAGTTCGCGCTGACCGAGGCCGACGGGAACTTCCTGTGGTCCAGGACCATGAGCTTCGCCGACTGCGCGGTGATCAAGCCGACCGAGCGGCTGGCCGTGCTCTGCCCCGATATGCCGGTGGCGCAGCGGCCCTATCCGCCGCACTGGTTGTGGGAGAGCTTCTCGCCGCTGCTCAAGGTGCCGGGGACGGCTAACCGCAACCAGCTCGCCGGGGAGTTCGCCCGGCAGGCCATCCTGGCGCAGCCCGTGGAGTACGCCGGCGTGGTGCTGACCGATCTGGGGCAGCTCCTGCGCTGGGAGCGGACGGCCGTGGACGAGAAGACGCCGTACAAGCTGCCTGCCTCGGAGCGGCCGATCAGTGAGTCGGTGCGGGGGGTCGCGGAGGCGTACGAGGGAGGTCCGGCCGCGACGCGAGTGGTGGAGCCGTTCGCCGGCTGGCTGCGGGCCTACCAGCGGTTCGGGTACGTGCCGTTCCCGCTGCTCATGCTGGCCCTCGGCGGGGCGCTGGTCGCCGCGCTGGTCCGGCGGCGATGGGACGCGCTGCTGCCGGGGGTGACGGCGCTCGCGCTGGTCGTCTCGCCGCCGTTCCTGGCCGCCTTCGACGTGCGGTACGTGATCCCGGCGATCCCGCTGATCTTCCTGGCCCTGGGGCTGGCGCTCGGCGGCCGGTCACCGTCCGAAGAGAGGCCGGGGCCGGCGTCCGCGTCCAGGGCCTCCATTGCCGCGCCCCTTTGAGAATGCTACGGTTTCATGTGTAAAAGAAAGCTGACAGGTGATGGGATGCCATGACGCAGGCCGAGCCGACGGGCGACGACCTGGTCCAGATGCTGGCGGCGCTGGCCAACCCGCTGCGTGTGCGCATCATCGCGGAGCTGGCGCGCGGCCGTGACTATGTGAGCAACCTCGCTCGCGTGATCGGGGTCAGCCGCCCCCTGCTCCACATGCACCTGCGACGACTCGAAGCCGCCGGTCTGATCTCCGGCACGCTGGAGCTGTCCGAGGACGGCAAGGCGATGAAGTACTACGAAGTCACCGACTTCAGCTTGCATCTGACCGCTGCGGCGCTGGCCGAGGCGGCCAAGACACTCACCAGGCCGGACCCGGAGAAGGAGCACTCCTGATGTTTGGGGCATTGTCCTGGCCAGAGGTGATCTTCTACCTCGGCGTGCTGATCATCGTCGGCTTCCTGATCGCCCTGTTCACGGTGGGGGTCTTCGAAACCCGCAAGGCCAAGCTCGACGCCGGTCAGGCCGACGACCTGCGCCGGCTCGTCCAGCGCTTCGAGCAGCTCGCCGAGAACACCCTGGACGCCCAGCAACGTGTGGCCGCCGACCTGGCGGAGCTGCGCTCGCGGACGGCGTCGATCGAACAGATCTTACGAACCGTCGAGTAAGGGGGCTCCGCCATGAAGGCCGTCCACTGCTCCGCCTACGGCCCACTGACGTGCTCGAACTCAAGGACGTCGGCAAGCCGGAGATCGGCCGACCACGAGACGCGCGGCAAGGTCGCCATCTCCGTCTGACGCGCGACCGTCACGCGAAGCGGGTGACGAAGCGGCGCTGCCAGGGGGTCTCGACGGCGTGGCGGGTGTAGTGCTCGCGCACGTAGGCGATCGCCTGGTCGGCCGGGACTCCGTCGAGCACGGCCAGGCAGGCCAGGGCCGTGCCGGTGCGGCCCCGGCCGCCGCCGCAGGCGATCTCGACGCGCTCCGACTCGGCACGGGCCCAGCTCTCGCGCAGCGCCTCGGCGGTCGCGCGCCGGTCGGACGGCAACCAGAAGTCGGGCCAGCGCAGCCAGCGCTGCTCCCAAGGCGTCGGCGGGGGGCGGCGGCCGAGCAGGTAGAGGGCGAAGGCGGGGTGCGGGCCCGGCGGAAGCGGATGTCTCAGGCCCCTGCCGCGAACCA
Organism: Nonomuraea sp. NPDC002799; assembly: GCF_053592075.1. Taxonomy (NCBI): domain Bacteria; kingdom Bacillati; phylum Actinomycetota; class Actinomycetes; order Streptosporangiales; family Streptosporangiaceae; genus Nonomuraea; species Nonomuraea sp. NPDC002799. The sequence continues at coordinate 50,047 of NZ_JBSFVA010000048.1, read as the reverse complement.
ACCGGCCCGACGGCAGGCGCAACACCCCTGCCGCGCTCTCGTCCCACGTCGTGACCACGCGCACGAGCGTAGTGGCGGCGCGGGTGGCCCGGCCGCCGGTTCGCTCTCCGCTGACTCGCCTCGTAGCGGCCGAATTTAAGGTGCTATTTCGGTTAGCCTTTAATTTGAACCGTTCCAAAAAGGCCGATAAATCCGCAGACTTTCTTCCGGTGAATGTGATACATATGACCTCACTGTGAGCCATCGGGGGCCTACTGCCTGGCACCTGCGGGGGGAATCGATGGAATGGCTCGTCACGATCGTTGCTTCCGTGCTGGGAAATCTCGCGGGGAAGCTCCCTGAATTGATCATCGACGGAGTCCGCGACCGGCGAGCGGCCCGCGAGCAGGCCGCAGCAGCCTCGGTGAACCAGGTGGCGGAGGAACGACTGCAGGCGACCCTCCAGGCCTACTCCCGAGAGCGCTACGAGCGCGACTTCCTGCTCGAACGCTATCGGCAGCAGGGCGCCCACTACCCGCTCGGCACGGTCGGCCGCATTCATCAGGGCGCGCAGAACTCGAACCCGTCGGTTCTCGTCTCGCCGGTTCCGGCCGGCGGCCGGCTGGCCGGAAATCGTATTCCCGGATTGGTCCACGAGGCGCTGCGCGGCGTCCCCGCTTTCGGCAGCCACGCCAAGCTGCACACCGGCTCCTTCGTCTCCGACAACGGCATTCCCCGATCGATTTCCGGGTCGGTGGGCGCGGAGGAGATCGGCGCACTGGAATTCCCCGGCCACCCCGCGATCATTCTCTATTTCGAGCACGACGGCGACGTCCTGTCGGTCTTCGCCTTGCTGAACTCGCTTTTCCCGACCGTGGACGGCTCTCTGGGATTCTCCCTGCCGGTCGCGAGCTTCGGCTGGGACCCCGGCCGGGCGCCCAGCCGCCCCGGCAGCGGCGACCTGCCGACCTGGCAGTACATCAACCTGGCCACCACCCCGCAACCGCAGGAGAAGGTGGTCGCCGCGGTCATCGCCTGGTTCGTCCTGGTGTGCCTGGACCACCACTGGCGGGCGCGCGGCGTCGGCGACGTGGACCTGCTGGGACAGATCCTGCCGGAGACCTGGGAGCAGCCGCCGCCGAGAGCGGCGGAGCCGCCGGTCGAGGACGTGTTCGCCTACCGGCTGGAGACCGAGCTCGGCGAGCTGCTGCACGCGGGATACGAGCCCGAGGTCACGCCCTTCACCGACAACCAGGTGGCGCTGATCGTCGATCTGCAGGACCGCCAGGTCGCCCTCATCGTCACGGCCGCCTATCCCGCGAAACCTCCCCTGGTGCTCGTGCAGTCCGGCGCCGAAGGTGAGCGGCTGGACCTCGACGAGTCGGCGTGGACTCCCGACCGTACCCTTCTCGAGATCGTGGAGAGCCTGCGATGACCGACCACTACGTCATCAGGATTTACGAGTCCGAACTCGAGGTCATCTGCGACGAGACGTTCGACCATCAGAAGATCGAGACCGGCGGCAGCCTCTACGGGCTCTTCAGCCACGGAGGCAGCGCCACGATCTTCCTGGCCACCCGACCGGCCGGCGACTTCGTCCGCCACGAGGCGCAGCTCGAGCTCGACCCGAAGGTCGCCCGGGTGGTGGAGAGCAGCGTGTGGGAGACGTTCGGGCTCCAGGGCCTGGGCATGTGGCACTCTCACCACTGGTTCAACCTGTTCGTGCCGAGCGCGGGCGATCGCGACCGCGCCCAGCGCCTCGCGGCCAAAGCCGAACGCGAGCGCCATGTGGAGATCCTCGCCAACTTCGTCAACGAGGACGGCGCACCGCAGGAACACCGGTCGAAGCTCTGGAACTGGAACAACTCGTCCAAGGAGACCCTGGTCCGGCTCACGCCGTTCTTCTATCCCAACGCCCTGGCCGGTGACTGGGCGGCGACGTCGTTTGCCGTGATCTCCGGCGAGAGCCCGGTCCGCAGGGAGAGCGGCCGGCTGAAACTGCCGTCGGACATCGGCTCCGACACCCTGCGGGACGCCAGATCACGCAACCGCGCCCAATATCAGCTCTCCACCTCCACCGCGCTGCCGCGCGCCGAAGCGGCGCGTCCCGAAGCGGCGGCGGCGCGCGCCGTCGAGCGGCCGGCGGCCGGCCAGGCGCCGCCCGAACCGATCGAGGCGGGATCCAGCACGGCGGCTCCCACGGAGTCCGCCGCACGCACCGAGGAACCGCGGGCGGAGCCGATCCCCGACCCGGCCGTCTTCCTGGACGCGCACGTCAACCCGCTGCTGCAGAAGAGCGGCTACGCGGCCGAGCTGCACCCCCAGGGGGACAGCATGATGTCCATCGTCGTCCACAGCCACCGCCGTCGTGCCCTCTTCCTGTTCACGCTGGGCTGGGACGGCAGATATCCGTACGTGCGGGACGCGCGCGTCACCGCCGGCCAGCAGCGGTTGGACTGGAGTCCGTCCATTCCGGCCGACAGGTATCGCCTGGAAGAAGCCTTCGTCTGGGGCATCCAGATCCTGCACGGACATTAGGGAGTGAGGAGAGACCAGTGGCATGGGACGATTGGCAGAGATACGTGCTGGCGGCCGAGCGAAAGTTTCTCCGGAAGGAGTTTCCGGGCTTCGACTTCTTCAATCCGCTGGGCGACACCTTCGTGCACGGCACCTATTTGAGCAACACCGACCACTCCTACGGGCTGCGTATCTATCTGCCCGCCGGGTTCCCGGACGAGTGCCCGTCCACCTACGTCACGGAGCCGCATCCGCTGATGGGCTACAGCCAGCCCATTCTCCAGTACGAGACCAGTCACGAGATGCACACGTGGAAGACCGACCGCGCCGGCTGGGTGAAGGTCTGCACCTACCGTCCTGAGGCGTGGTCGGCGGGGATCTCCATCGTCAAGGTCGTCCGCAAGGCGATGCTCTGGCTGACCGCCTACGAATGCCATCTCCAGGATGGCAGCCCGATCTCCAGATTCCTGATGGACGCCTGAAAGGAAAGAAGTCCGTGGCCTCCGACCGACACAATGACATCCGCGCTTTCATGGAACAGGCGGCCAAAGGCGAGATGCCGCGCGGGAAGCGCATGGTATTCAACCCGCAGAGCGGGAAATGGGAGGTGCGCTCCTCGGGGGAGCGGGCGGGGGACGTGGTTCCCGAGATCGACGCCGAAGACATGAAGGCGTTCGCCGGATGACCACCGACCCGGGCCTTCCGCGGCACGTCGTCATCCATGGATCCGCGCTGTCCGCGGCGCGGACCAGGCTGGCGCTGAGCACGCTCGACGAGGGTGATCTGGGCCTGATCGACGGGACAGCCGGTCAGGACGTGCTGGTCGTCCACGGGACTTCCGTGGCCCGGATCGGCAACGCCGTTCTCGTCTGCCTGGTGGCGGCGGACGGCGTACGGTGCCATCGGGTGGTGGACGGCGAGCTCGGGGAGCAGGTCGCCACCACCGTCGTTCCCGCCTCTCTCGACGTCTTCGACCGGGTGCGCGGCATCTTCGAGACCGATGTGCTGCGCGACCGCTCCGTAGCCGTTCTCGGGCTCGGATCGGGCGGCAGCTTCATCGTGCGCGAGCTGGCCAAGGCAGGGGTCGGGCGGTTCCTGCTGCTCGATCACGACCGGCTCGAACCGGGCAACGTCTCCCGCCACGAATGCGGCCTGAACGACGTCGGCCGGCTGAAGGCACTGGCCATGCGGGATCTCGTGCGCCGGCACAACCCGGCCGCCGAGGTGGTGACGAGCACGCTCCACGTCGACGGCACCACCAGGCACCAGGTCGTGGAGCAGATCCAGAAGGTCGGCGCCGACCTGGTCATCTGCGCCACCGACTCGCGGGAGAGCCGCCTGCTGATCAACCGGCTCTGCCTGGACAACGACCTGCCGCTGATCCTCGGCGGGGTCTTCCAGCGGGCCTACGGCGGCATCGTCCAGCGGGTGATCCCGGGGCTGACCGCCTGCTACCAGTGTTTCGTGCAGGCCCTGCCCCGCCAGGCCGGCGACAACGAGATCAGCAGCGAGGCGGACGCCGCGCGCTTCTCCTACACCGACCGGGAGGTCCTGCCCCAGCCCGGTCTGTCCACCGACGTCATCCCCATAGCGCTGCACATGGCCAAGCTCGCGCTGGTCGAGCTGCTCGGCGAGGAGTCTCCGGCCTTCCGCGGGCTCAGTGAGGATCTGGTCGCGCCGCTGTTCCAGTGGATCAACCGGCGGGAGGCGGCGCACGCCGCCCTGGAGCCCATGGGCGTGTCCGTGGACGAGCTGAGCGTGCTGCGCTGGTACGGAGTGTTGCTGCCCAAGCTGGACGACTGCGCGACCTGCGCGAAACCGGAGGCCCTCGTGACGGACGACGACATGTTCACGGTCGCCGGAGACTCCTGACCACCGCCGCCGATCACCGAACCCGCCCGCACCCGATCCTCGTCTGACGGCTCGCTGACAACGTTCGCCGGCTCGTGACAGCGTGCTGTCGACGCGCGGTCAGCGGCGGGCGGCATCGTCTTCCTCATCGAGACCCACGAGGTCGCGGAGGACCACTCCGCGGACCCGCCCGATGAGGAGCTCCCCCATGATCGCACTCGCCGCGTCGGCCCAACTGCTCATCGCCCTGGCCTTCCTGAGCATTCCCCTGATCCGGCACCGCTACGGCGCCCAGGCGAAGGCGACGGCGGAGGCCGAGCTGCGGCGCCAGGGCGTCCCCACCACCGTCCTGGCGGAGAACAAGCTCAGCTTCGACGCCGGCGGACACGAGACGGCCGTGCCCGCCACGGTCGCGCTGGTCATGGCCGTCCTGGCGGTGCTGAACCTGGCCGGGAACGACTGGGGACAGACACTGTCCTGGGTCTTCCAGCCGATCGTGCTCATCGGGAACGTCCTCATCCTGCACAGCCAGCTCACCGCCGTGAAGTCCGTGGAGACGGCCTTCGCCCGCAAGGGCGACCCGATGCTCCAGCGCATCGACGTGCGCGCCATGCTCAAGGCCGCCGAGCAGGGCTTCCCCACCTGGGTGATGCCGGTCCTGCAGAACATCCGGCACGCGGTGGTGTTCGGCGGCTCGGTCCTCGTCCTGGTGGCGCTGATCGTCGCGTCATGACCCCGCTTACCTGGGACGTAATCGACAGACCACGCCGTGGGCCGGGAAGATCGTGCCATGACTCGGAAGATCGTCGAAGAACTGCTGCGCCGGATCGCCGCGAGAGACCATGACCGTACGGCCGAGCTGTTCGCCGAGCCGATCGACTGGCAGCTCAACTGGCCCGCCGCGGGGCACCCGGCGGTGCCGTGGATCCGTCCCCGGGCGAGCCGGGCCGACATCGCCGACCATTTCCGTTCGCTGAGCGCCCATCATGCGCCCGAGCTGGACGGCACGTCGGTGGCACACATTCTGGTGGACGGCGCGGACGCCGTGGTGCTCGGGGAGCTCGCGCAGACGGTGAAGGTGAGCGGGGTCGCCTACACCTCGCCGTTCGCGCTGCATCTCACCGTCGAGAACGGGCTCATCGTCCGCTACCACATCTACGAGGACAGCCTCACGGTCGCGCGGGCGCTCAGCGCCTGACGGCCTCCCCGCCGTCGGACGGCCTCCGGATGGAGGCCGTCTTCGGCGTGCGGAGTCCTTCACCGGCTCGCTGTCAGGTGAGGTTCTTGCGCTGGATCTGCCACTGGCCGGAGCACAACCCGCAGCTCGGCCCGACGAACATCGCCTTCGCCACCGCGTCCCCCTTGAGCTGCCACTTCAGCCAGGCCGCGCCGACCCGGCCGAACTCGCCGCCGTTGGGCTGGGAGTAGGTGCCCAGGTGGCCGACGTTCAGGTTGCCCATGAACGCGGGCAGCCCGGCGGGCAGACGGGCCCAGTCGTCGAGGGCGTTCTCGTAGGCGATGTCGCTGGGACCGCCGATGAAGTAGCCGATCGGCGCGTGCAGGCGGGCGAGCTGGGGGTTGTCCGCGTCGCTCAGCATGCCGCTGTTCCAGATGCCGGTGGTGGTGACGCGCGGGTCGTTCGACACCTCGTACGCCTCCAGGCCGCCGCACGACTGCCCCATCACCGCCACCTTGGTGATGTCGATCCTGCCTCTGAGCCTGCTGCCGAAGCGGCTGTTCTCCGCGACCGCCCAGCTCACCGCGTCCAGCAACATCTGCGCGCTGGTGCTCCCGGTGCCGCCCGGCCGGCCGTTGGCGATGACGAGGAAGCCGTGCGAGGCGAGCTCCTTGAGGAAGAGCTCGAAGAGCGTGCCGTCGGCCCGGCACGCGCCGTTGCCCCAGGCCACGATGGGCAGGAGCACGCCGGTGGGCAGGGTCGCGGGCCGGTAGACCGTGTGGCGGGGCAGGCGCAGGGTGGTCTCGTAGTCGGCCGGATAGGGCCCGGAGCCGCCGGGGGCCGCGTGCGCGGGAGCGATCGGCACCTGCAGGAGCGCGGCGGCGACCACGAATCCGGCGCCCGCCGTGGTGAGGCGCCGGACGAGCTGCCTGAGCTTCATGAATCCTCCTGGGGTCAGGTCGACTCGGTGCCGCGACCTTCGCACAGGCGCTCAGAAGGCATCAATGGGCGGACGGCAGGACTGGTGATAACACCGATGCCGGCCACAGGGGCCACCGGGCCGGGCACGTTCGACGAGCGGCGCAGCCGGTCTACGCGAGCGGCGGGCCGTCGGGGAGCTCGGCCGGTGCGCACCAGGTGCCGAGGAACTCCTCCGCCTGCTCGCACGCGCCGGCGAACGGGCCGCCGGGGTGCTCCAGGCTCGCGGCGGTCAGGTGGCCGACCCGCTCGTCCACCAGGGCGCGCACCGATTCGGGGCCGGTGACCACGCCTTCCCGCTCCGCCAGGTAGCCGATGGTGGCGCCGGCGCTGCAGACGAAGTCCGCGAGCGGGACGACCGCACGCTGCTGAAGGACGCGCAACCCCGCGGCGGTGTACGGGACGTTGGCGGCCGGTGCGACCACGCGCGCGCGTACCCGGGCGGCCCGATCCTGGTCCAGGACGCCCGTGCGCGCGCCCGGGACCAGGACATCGGCGGCGACCTCGTACAGCGTCTCGGGGGGAAGGACGGGCCGCCCCAGCCGGTGGACGCAGCCGTCGCCGTGCTCGGCACGCAGCTCGAACAGCGCGGCGACGTCCAGCCCCGACTCGTCCACCACGCACCCGTGGATCGTGGACAGGCCGACCAGGCGCCCGCCGCGCCGCGCCAGCTCACGCACCACCGCACCGCCCACCTTGCCGAACCCCTCCACGGCGAACGTCCGCCCGGCCAGGCCGCCGAGGGCGGTGTCTGCGGCGGCGACCACGCCGAGACCGGTCACGACCGTGTCCACGAGCGCGCCGTCGATCTCCCCATGCATGATCGAGTCCGCCTGGTAGTCCGGCAGCGAGGCGAAGTCGCCGGTCTGCGTGCCGAGGTCCGAGGCCGTGACGAAGAACCCGCTCGCCACCAGCGGCGTGATCTCCGCGCAGTACTTCGCCACCAGTGCGGCCCGGTCCTCCGCCCGCCCCCGCAGCACCGCTTTCGCGCCGCCGAACGGCACACCGAGCACCGCGAGTTTGTAGGTCATCGCTCTGGCCAGCAGCCGCGCCTCCGTGGAGGTGACGTCAGGGGCGAGCCGGGTGCCGCCCGCACTTGTCGGGCAGTCGATGTCGAAGGCCACGAAGCCGTCGACCGAGGTGAGTTCCATGATCTTCATGTGCGCCCCCCAGAGCCGTTCCGCGCGGTGACGTGATGGGGCATCTTAGGCATCTCGGCAGTGCGATATCCAGAAATTTACCGGTAAGCGGTTCGGTCCTAAGAGGGCAGCGGGCGGGTGCCCAAGGGGGTGAGCTGGTGGATGTCGTACCGGGCCCGGACGGCCGCGACGGCCTCCTGGTCCGGCGGCCGGGAGGCGGCGAGCACGTCGGCGAGCGCCCTCAGGTAATCCTCATGCCCGGCCGGGGAGACGAGGAAGAGCAGCCGGGCGGGACGCGGGCCCGGGTTGAAGAAGGCGTGCGGGCAGCCGGCCGGCACCTGCATGACGCTGCCGGGCCCGCCCCTGAACACGGGCGTGCCGGTGTCGGACTCCCAGGTGCGCCAGTCGCCCGCAGGCTCGGCGCGGGGGTGGAAGGCGAGCAGGTCAAGCTCCCCTTCGAGGACGTAGAACACCTCCTCGGCCTCGTGGTGCAGGTGCGCTCCGACGTCGAAGCCCGGCGGGACTTCGGCCTCGAACATGGACCAGATCGCCGAACGATCCGTGCCGACCTTGAGCGTCATGCCCGCGGTCTGGATGCGTGAGCCCTCGCCGGGCGGTAAGAGCAGTCCGTCTGTCACGTTCGCCTCGCCTTCTTCGGGGTTGCGGGGTTCAGGGTTTCCAGCCGGTGGCGTCCAGCCAGGTCGCCAGGGTCATCAGGTCCGGGTGGGCGGCGCGCAGAGCCGGGAAGTCGGGCTCGTCGTCGTCGCGCGTGCCGACCCACTCGAACATCTTCGCCACCTGCCCGTCGAAGGCGCGCAGTTGCTCGATGGGCGTCCGCTGGAACCGCGCGGGCAGGCCGCAGCTCCGGCCGAACGCGGCGGCGATCTCCGGGCCCGTCAGGCAGTCGCCGGCGATCTCGACGCGCCGGCCGAGGTAGCGGCTGGGCTGGTCGAACGCGATCGCGGCGAAAGCGCCGATGTCGCGCGTCGCGATCAGCCGCACCCGCGCCTCCGGTGGCACGGCCAGGCTGACCACGAGCTCGCCGGCCACCACGACCGGCCGGGTGAGGTTGGTGAAGTTCTCCATGAACATGACCGGACGCAGCACGGTGACGGGCAGCCCGAGCGCGTCGACGTGCTCTTCGATGGCGGCCTTGCTGTCGTAGTACGGGATCCCCTTGACGACACCGGCACCGCTGATCGAGCTGTAGACCAGGTGCTCGATGCCGTACTCCGCGGCGAGCCCGGCCACCGCCCGGCCACGCCGTTCCTCCGCGGCCACCCCTTCGGGGGTCACCTTGGGGCCGGTCAGCATGGTGAGCGCCAGGAAGACGCCCGATACGCCGGATATCGCGGCCCGCAGCGACGCCTCGTCGTCGAGGTCACCGCGCATGAGGATGGCGCCTGCCGCGCGTAACGACTCGGCCGCCGGCGAGCTCGGGTCCCGCACCAGAGCACGCACCTTCCGGCCCCGATCGAGCAGCCGGCGGGCGGCCGCCCCGCCCTGCTGGCCGGTGGCGCCGATCACCAGCACCGGTCCCGCTGGACCTGTCATGTCGTTCCTCCTCCACCTCCGCCGCCACCGGTGGTGGCGACATGATCAGGCTAGGTGGGACAGTACGGTTGGTCCTGGTACGGATACTGCTAGCCTGCGGCCGCTCCCCCGGGCCGCGCGGGAGCTGACGCGCTTTGGGCAACGGTCACGAGGGGCGCGACACCGGCCGGTCGGCGCGGCGTGCCGAGCTCGCCGCCTTCCTGCGCGCCCAGCGGATCCGCCTGCGGCCGGGTGACGTGGGGCTGCCCGAGGACCACGTCCCTGGCCGGCGCCGGACCCCGGGGTTGCGGCGCGAGGAGGTCGCCGAGCTGTCGGGGGTCGGTGTCACCTGGTACACCTGGCTGGAGCAGGGCCGGGCCATCTCGGCCTCGGCCCAGGTGATCGACGCGCTGGCCCGTGCGCTCCGGCTGGACGCGGACCAGCACCACCACCTCCACGTCCTCGCCGGCCTCCCCGCCCCCGAGCGCGCCGGTAGTCTCCCCGGCCCCGCCGGCGGTCTCCCCGGCCGCGAAGGCGCTGCCGGGGACCCGCGTTCACGAGCGCAACGGCTGGTCGACGCGGCGGCCCCGAACCTCGCCAGCGTCTATGACGAGCATTTCGACTACGTGGCCTGGAACCGCCCGTATGCGCGGATCCGGCACGATCCGACGACGTACCCGCCCGAGCGGCGCAACCTGCTGTGGATGATGTTCGCGGACGCGGAGAACCGCCGCCGCCTGGTCACGTGGGAGCCTGCCGCACGCTCGGTGCTCAGCCAGTTCAGGGCCGCGGCCGGCCGTCGTCCTGCCGACCCGCGTTTCGCCGGCCTGGTGGCGGCCCTGAGCGAGGCGAGCACCGAGTTCCGTGCCTGGTGGACCGAGTATCCTGTCCGCGCCTTCCGGCCCGCGACGACCACGATCGACCATCCCGAGCTCGGCCGGATCACGCTGGAGATCTTCCAGCTACGGCTGGTGGAGCGCCCTGACATGGTCATGGTCATGCAGGTGCCCGCGGATCCCGCGGATCTCCGACGAATCGCCTCCTTACCCGGCCTCTGATAATGGTGTGGCTTATTCAGAGAGCGCGTTCTTTCTGAGTGCGCGATTTATTCATGGCCCGGGTCTCAGGCGCGGGTCCACCGCTGGTTGGTGCTGCCCGAACAGTCCCAGATCTGCAGCCGGGTGCCATTGGCCGAGCCGCCGCCGGTCGCGTCGAGGCACCTGCCGGACTGGGGGTTGACGATCTGGCCGGTGCCGGCGTTGAAGGTCCATCGCTGTGCGCCGGTGCCGTTGCAGTCGTACAACTGCACCTGTGCCCCGTTGGCCGTGGCGCCGCTGGTGACGTCCATGCACTTGCCGAGCGCGCGTACCGAGCCGTCGCTGTTCCAGGACCAGCTCTGGGCGGCGGTGCCGTTGCAGTCCCAGAGTTGCACGGCGGTGCCGTTGGCGGAGCTGGCGCTCGCCACGTCGACGCACTTGCCGCCGGGGCCGGTGATCTGGCCGCCGCCGGTGCCGCCGGTGGGCGGCGCGTAGACGCGGACGTAGTCGACGGTCAGGGCCTGCGGGAAGGTGGTGGAGGCGTCCGGGTAGCCGGGCCAGTAGCCGCCGACCGCCACGTTCATGATCATGAAGAACGGGTGGTCGAAGACCCAGCGGTTGCCGCCCAGGCTCGCGGGCGTCCGGCGCTGGAACTCGGTGCCGTCGACGTACCAGACGATCAGGTTGGGCGACCAGTCGACGGCGAAGGTGTGGAAGGCGTCGGCGAAGGCGCCGCCGATCGAGTAGCCGGCGCCGATGCCCGCGCCGCCCGAGTAGCCGGGGCCGTGGATGGTGCCGTGGACGGTGCTGGGCTCGCGGCCGATGTTCTCCATGATGTCGATCTCGCCGCTGTTGGGCCAGCCGACCGAGCCGATGTCGTTGCCGAGCATCCAGAAGGCCGGCCAGATGCCCTGGCCGCGCGGCAGTTTCATGCGCGCTTCGAACCGGCCGTAGGTCCGGGTGAAGGTGGCGGCGGTGAGGAGGCGGGCGGAGGTGTACTGGCAGGTGCCGTAGTGGCACTGGAAGCCGGACGGGTTCTCCCGGCGGGCGGTGATCACCAGGTTGCCCGCGCCGTCCATGGCGGCGTTGCGGGTGCTGCTGGTGTAGTACTGCTGCTCGTTGTTGCCCCAGCCGCCGCCGCCGATGTCGAAGCGCCACTTCGACTGGTCGACGGCGCTGCCGGACGATCCGTTGAACTCATCCGACCAGACCAGCGGGCCGGGGGCGGGAGCGGCGATGGCGGTGCCGGTCATCGGCACGAGCATCGCGATGACGGCGGCCAATGCGGCGCCGATGGCGAGAAACGTTCTGAAACGGGGGGTGCGATCCATGTGAATTACCTCATCGGGTCCATGGATGTGGCTTTACCGAAACCTTCTGGCAACATCAGCACCCGTGTCAAGAGAGCGCTCTCTGGAAATTCTGCGTTGTGGTCCGCCGATGTTCGGCGGAAAGCGCCGGTTGCCGGGGTCGCCGGGATCGGACGGGACAGCGCGCAAGCGGCTCATTGTGGCGGTCAATGCTGGGAACATGACGGAATGACCGCGACGCCTGATGACTTCTCCTGGTTCTCCGTTGAGCGCTTCCCCGATCTGGCGGACGCCTACTGCCTCACCTACGTCCAGGGTCTGACACCGGCTGAGCTGGTGGCCCGGCTCGGCGCCCAGGCCGAGGACTTCACCCTTTTGTCGCTCGGCGAGCTGATCGACGCCGCCTACGCCGGCCCCGACAGGGACGGCATGTTCCTGGGCGCCACGGCCGTCGGCGACTGGGTGTTCATGGTCGAGCCCAACGGGCTGCTGGGCATCTCGGATGAGATCATCTTGCCGCTGTCGGCGGGCACCCGCCTCGTCTCCCACTTCCTCAACATCAAGGGCAACGAATACTTCTACTGGGTCGAGGACGGAACGGTCCGATTCTCCTTCCTGGCCGATGAGGGCTATGCGGAGGAGGTGCCGGAAGAGCTCCTGGAGACCGTGGAGCGGATCAGCTCCCACTACGGCGGCGCCGAGCCGCACGACGGGCCGGCCTTCCTGCTGGCCGAGCGGCTCACCGGGATCACGCTGACGCCGCAACTGCTGGAGGAGTCCATCTACCTGTCGGGCGCCGTCCCCGACCCGAGCTGAGCGGCGCCCTGGGCAACTCCGGTGCGACATGACACCATCGCTCAGGTGACGAGGAGTCCCGCCGAGGCGCAACATCTGCACGACCTCGCGCTGCTGCGCCGCGTTCGCGACCGGATCGACCGGGAGTTCGCGCAGCCGCTGGACGTCGAGGCGCTCGCCCGTGGCGTGCACATGTCGGCCGGGCACCTCAGCCGCGAGTTCCGGCGCGCCTACGGCGAATCGCCGTACGCGTATCTGATGACGCGGCGCATCGAGCGCGCGATGGCGCTGCTGCGTCGTGGCGACCTCAGCGTCACCGAGGTCTGTTTCACCGTCGGCTGCTCGTCGCTGGGCAGCTTCAGCACCCGCTTCACCGAACTGGTGGGTGTGCCGCCCAGCGTCTACCGGAGCCACGCGGCGCGCACGACGGCGGGAATGCCGTCGTGCGTGGCCAAACAGGTGACCAGACCGGTCAGGAATCGAGAAGCGCGGGTCGCCGAGCCGCAACTAGCCTGACCGCCATGGACATCAGCATTCACTCGACCTTCCTCCCGCATGACGACCCGGACGCCTCGCTGGCCTTCTACCGCGACGTCCTCGGCTTCGAGGTGCGCAGTGACGTCGGCTACGACGGGAAGCGCTGGATCTCGGTCGGCCCCGCCGACCAGCCCGGCCTGTCCATCGTCCTGGAGCCGCCCGGCGCCGACCCCGGCATCACCGACGACGAGCGCCGCACCATCGTCGAGATGATGGCCAAGGGCACCTATGCCGGCATCGTCCTGGCCACCGCCGACCTCGGCAAGACCTTCGAGCGGGTGCGGTCCGGCGGAGCCGAGATCGTCCAGGAGCCGGCCGAGCAGCCGTACGGTGTGCGCGACTGCGCCGTCCGCGACCCCGCGGGCAACCTGATCCGCATCCAGGAGCGGCGCTGAGCCGTCCGGCTCGGCCCGCCGGTCAGGCCACGGGGTGCCGGGCGGTGCGGGAGTGGGTGGCCATCAGGTGGTCGATGAGCGCCAGCAGCACGTCGCGGGCGTCCGACCGGTCGCGGGCGTCGCAGAGCACCAGCGGCACCTGCGGATCGAGAGCGAGCGCCTTGCGGATCTCCTCCTGAGTGCGGTCCTTGACACCGTGGAAGCAGTTGACCCCGACGACGAAGGGGATGCCGCGGCTCTCGAAGAAGTCGATCGACGCGAAACTCACGTCCAGCCGGCGGGTGTCGACCAGGACGACCGCGCCCATCGCCCCGTTGACGAGGTCGTTCCACATGAACCAGAAACGTTCCTGCCCCGGGGTGCCGAACAGGTAGAGCACGAGCTCGCGGTTGATGGTGATGCGCCCGAAGTCCAGCGCGACCGTCGTGGTGGACTTTCCGCTCAATCCCTGCAGATCGTCGACGCCGACGCTGGCATGGGTCAGGTACTCCTCCGTACGGAGGGGGGCGACCTCACTCACCGCACCGACCAAGGTCGTCTTCCCGACACCGAAACCACCGGCGACCAGGATCTTCACCGCCAGGGGAGCAGCGCTCCCCTGGTCAGAGCTTGCGTAAGCCATCCCTCACCGCCTCAAGGATCGTCATATCGGAAAAGCCGCCCGCCGGCGCGAAGGCCAGCGGCGGCCGGGCTCGCATCTGACCGGCCTCGATCAGATCGCCGATGAGAATTTTGGTCACCGACACCGGCAGGTTCACGGCGGCGGCGACCTCGGCCACCGCCATGGGTCGCTCGCACAGAGCGATGATGGTGCGGTGCTCCGGCTGCATTCTCCGTAAGCCGCGGCCGGTCTCCTGGGAGATCGCCGTCACCAGGGTGATCAGCGAGAGGTCGTCCCGCTCGGACGTGGTCCGCCCACCGGTGATCGTGTAAGGACGGACAAGGGACTCGTCGGCGTCATCGTCGTCGAACCCCTCCGTCCAGTGCTTCATCCGTGTCCCCCCACATCACTGGCCTGCGGCGGCCGCGCGTCGGTGCCCAGCTTCTGGCCGACCTGCTGGATCAGGGTGTGCATCGCGACGGCCATCAGCTCGGCGTCGACCTCCTGGGAGGCGACCACGGCCAGATGGGTGCCGCGGCCCGCGGCCGTGATGAACAACCACAGGTCGGCCATCTCGATGATGACCTGGTGGACCGGCCCGCCGCCGAACAACTGCCCGGCACCGCGAGCCAGGCTCTGCTGGCCGGTGGCTATCGCGGCGAGGCGTTCGGCGTTCGCCCGCTCGATGCTCCGGGACCGGCTGATCACCAGGCCGTCGTCGGACAGCACGATGGCGTGCCGGGTGCCCGCGACCTGATCGACCAGACCGTCCAGGAGCCAGTCCAGGTCTGCGTTGGTGGCGGTGGTGCGCTGCGTCATCATCGATCTTCCGTCGTAGGAGAGCCGGGCTCGGGGGATCCGTTCGGCCCGGGCTGGAAGGCGTCGTCATCGGTACGGCGCCGGCGAGACTGCCGCTGGAATGCCCCGATCGTGGCACTGGAGCGGGTGGGCTGGTCGCGTACGGCCCAGATGTCCTGGTCGCTCCGCTCATCCCGCTGCTCCGGGGCTTTGAGCTCGGTGACCAGGCTGGCCTGGCGCACCCGCTGGGGCAGCGGCTCCTGGCCGGAGGACGGAACGCCGTCCCCCGCGTGTGCGGTGACATTCGCCATCGCCTGCCCCCTTGAGCGAGTCGGCAACTGCGCGCCCGGGACGCGGCGTTCCTGCGGGCGGTGTTCCATCGGACGATGCTCCTGCGGGGCGGGGGCCTGCTCGGGGAGCGTGGCCGGCTGCTCGGGCGCCGTACGGGGGCGGTCCACCACCAGCGGTTCCGGGATCAGCACGACGACCCGGGTGCCGCCGAAGGCCGACGACCGCAGCTCCACCTGCAGGCCCAGGCTCGCGGAGAGCCGGGCAACCACGTACAGGCCGAGACGCACGTCGTCGGCGTGGGTCATCACGTCGAGCTGCGGCGGCGACTGCATCAGGGCGTTGGCGGCGGCGTACTGCTCGGGCTCCATGCCCAGACCGCGGTCCTCGATCTCCACGGCGACGCCCCGGCTGACCGGTGCGGCCCGCACCTCGACGGGGGTCAGCGGCTTGGAGAAGGTGGTGGCGTTCTCCATGAGCTCCGCCAGGACGTGGACCAGCGGTCCCACGGCGCGCTCGGTCACCCAGGGGTCGCCGGCGACGTCGATCGAAATCCGCCGGTAGTCCTGGACCTCGCCCTGCGCGGCGCGCAGCACGTCGAGCAGGTTGACCGGCTTGCGCCAGCGCCGTTGTGGCTGCCCGCCGCCGAGGATCACCAGGTTCTCCTCGTAGCGGCGCAACCGGGCGGTGAGGTGGTCCAGGTCGAACAGGCCCTCCAGCACCTCGGGGTCCTCGTGTTTGCGTTCCAGCTCGTCCAGCTTCTTGAGCTGGAGGCCGATGAGGATCTGGGTACGGCGGGCGATGCGCTGGAGCATGCGCTGGAAGCCACGGTGCTGTTCGGCCTGGCGCACGGCGGTCAGGACGGCGCTGCGGCTGGCCAGATTGAGGGCCTGCCCGAGCTCGCCGAGCTCGTCGGGGGTGGGCTCGACCATGTGGACTTCCGCGTCCACGTCGACGTCCTCGCCGCGCTCCAGCCGGGCGACCACCTGGGGCAGCCGCTGCTGGAGCTCCTGGGCCTCCTCGCGCAGGCGGAGGATGCGCCGGCGGAGAACAGCGGTGAGGCGCCAGCTGGTGAAGATCACCAAAGCCAGGGCGAGCAGGCCCACGGTGCTGACGCTGAGGAAGACCGTGAAGATCATGCTGGTGTGGTCGGCGCCGATCTTGCCGACGTTCGCGAGCCGGAGACCGAGGAGTTGCTGCACCTGCCCGGTGACCGCGGTCACCGAGGGGCGCCACTCGGAGCTGACCTCGCGGAGCAGCACCTGATCGCTCCTCGTGCCGCTGCCGGAGGTGATCAACCGGCTTTCCAGCCTGGTCAGGGTCTCCCATGCCTTGCTGGTCGTCAGCGCCGCGAACGGGGTCTCGTTGCCGGTGAGGTCCGGGACGACCCGGTCCACCAGGAGGTGCTTCCTGGTGCCGATGGCGTCGGTGACCTGGGCGTACTCGTCTCCTGACAGGCGCCCAGCCTGCCAGCCGCGGGTCAGCAGGGCGTCCTCGCGGCCGATCATCTCGATGGCCCAGAAGAGGTCGACCAGTGCCTGGGTCTTGGTGTGCACGTCGCCGTAGTCGGCGTGGGTGAGGACGGTCAGAACGCCCAGGGTCGACTCGGTGACATCGGTGTAGTAGTCGTACGCCTTCTGCGCGCTGGCCCAGCCGGCGTCCACCGCCTGGCGCTGCTGGTCAAGAAGGCCCAGATCGCGTTCGGTCCGCGCGATGGCCTCGGCGGTCCCCACCTGCGCGTCAGTGGTGTCCAGGCCGGCCAGAGCGGGGAAGGCGCTCACGGCCTCGTCGGTCTGCACGCGCCGCTCGTTGAGCTTGTCACGAGAGGCGATGTCACGGGGGTCGGCCTGCACCGCCGCGGTGAGCCGCCGCTCCTGGTCAAGGCTGAAGAACAGGTCGCCAGCGGGCCTGCCGACGAGATGGGTGCCCATGTCCATCTGGACCTGCTCCACCCGCACCTGACTGCTCAGCTGGCTCATGCCCGAAGCCAGCAGCGGGGTGAACGTCAGGCTCGGCACGAACACGACGATGAGCAGCACGGTGCGCAACGGCAGCCGGCGCGCGCCACGCAGTCGCCGCGGCCTGCCATCGGCCGATCCCGTCGGCCCGTCCCCATCGCCCGCGGTCCCCGTTCGCCGTCGTCCGACCCTGCCCCATCCAGCCACGTGCGGGACACTCTCCTCATGATCGGTACGTCCTTGACGAAATCGCCGGTGGCGATTGGTGCCTGATCGTAGCTATACGACAGTTGAGTAGAAAGCCCCGATTCGTCCGGCTGTGCCGCCGGCGCGCTCAGGCGCGACAGACCCGAGGTCAACGCGATGCCCTCCCCGGAAGGGGATGGACATCACGCCTGCTCCTCCTCGGCGAACACGACCTCGCGGCGCCTGCGGATCGTCGGCAGGACCGTGACGACGAGCGCCACCACCGCCAGAGCCAGGAACGCCGCGGAGATCGGCCGGGTCAGGAAGACCGACGCGTCACCGCGCGAGATGATCAGCGCCCGCCGCAGGTTCTCCTCAAGCAGGGGTCCGAGGACGAAGCCGAGCAGCAGCGGCGCCGGCTCGCAGCCGCACTTGATCAGGAGATAGCCCAGGATCCCGAAGAAGACGATCGCGTAGACGTCGAACGCGTTGAACTCCAGGGAGAACGTGCCGATCGCGGCGAACAGAATGATCATCGGGAACAACACCTGGTACGGGATGCGCAACATGCGCACCCAGAGGCCGATCAGCGGCAGATTCAGCAGGATGAGCAGCACGTTGCCGATCCACATCGACGCGATCAGGCCCCAGAACAGCGCCGGTTCGTCGGTCATGACGTTCGGGCCGGGGGTGATGCCGTGCACGATGAACGCGCCGACCATCAGCGCCATGACCGGATGGGCCGGCAGCCCCAGGGTCAGCAGCGGGATGAACGACGTCTGCGCGGCGGCGTTGTTCGCCGACTCGGGGCCTGCGACGCCCTCGATCGCGCCGCTGCCGAACTCGTGCTTCCGCTTCGAGATCCGCTTCTCGACGGCGTACGAGGCGAACGAGGCCAGCACGTGGCCACCGCCGGGCAGGACGCCGAGCGCGGCGCCGAGACCGGTGCCCCGCAGGATCGGGCCGACCATCCGGCGCCGGTCCTCGCGGGTCGGCCAGAGGTTGGTCACCCTGGTGACGATCGCCGTGCGGGTCTGCTCGTTCTCCAGGTTGCGCAGGATCTCGGCCAGCCCGAACATGCCGACGGCGACCGACACGAAGTCGATGCCGCCGTACAGCTCGCGCCGCTCGAACACGAACCGGGGCGTGCCGGTGTAGATGTCCTGGCCGACCGTGCCGAACAGGATGCCGAGCGCGATCATCGCCAGCGCCTTGAGCGCCGTGCCTCGCGCCAGCGCGATCGACACGATCAGGCCGAGCAGCACCAGCGAGAAGTATTCGGCCGGGCCGAACTTCAACGCGACGCGGGCCAGCGGCGGGGCCGCGACGGCCAGCGCGACAGTGGCCACCGTGCCCGCGATGAAGGACCCGATCGCGGCGGCGGCCAGCGCCGCGCCGGCCCGGCCCTGGCGGGCCATCTCGTGCCCGTCCAGCGCGGTGACCGCCGCCGACGACTCACCGGGCAGGTTGATCAGGATGGCGGTCGTCGAGCCGCCGTACTGCGCGCCGTAGTAGATGCCGGCCAGCATGATCAGCGCCGTCACCGGCTCGAAGCTGAACGTGATCGGCAGCAACATCGCCACCGTCGCCGTCGGCCCGATGCCGGGCAGCACACCGACCGCCGTGCCGAGCAGCACGCCGACGAAGCAGTAGAGGACGTTCTGGATCAGGAAGGCGGTCGAGAAGCCCAGCGCGAGGTTGTCGAGTAGTTCCATGCCTCATTCCGATGCCGCGTCAGAACCCCAGCCACGGTCCCAGCAGCGGGATCCGCAACTGCAGTCCGACGACGAAGATGAGCGTGCCGGCCACGGTCAGCCCGGCGGCCACGGCCAGAGCCGTGAGCGGCCGGACGCGCGCGCTGGCCAGCGTGGTGAGCAGGGCGGTCACCGCCGACGCCGGAACGAATCCGAGGCCACGGACGGTGAATCCGAAGAACAACACCGCGAGCACGACGGCGGCGACCGCCCGCCAGGGAATCGGCCCGAACGCGACCACCTCCCCGGCGATGAGTCCCTTGACGACGATCGCCAGCCCCATGGCGGCCACGGCCGCGCCGATCAGCAGCGGGAAGGCGCCGGGGCCCATCCGCAGCGGGGTGCCCAGCTCGTAGCCGAGCGACCCCACCACGAACGCGCCACCGATCAGCACGAAGATCAGCCCGGCGAGGACGTCCGGGAAGGACCGGCGGCGCTCCACCTCAGGAGGCCTTGACCCCGGCGTCGGCGATGACCTTCGCCCAGGTGCCGAGCTGCTCTTCGAGCTTGGTCCGGTGCGCCTGCGGGGTCGCGTCCCCGGCCGGGACCGGCGCGGTGCCGAGCTTGGCCATCTGGTCGATGACCTTCTGGTCGGCCAGCGCCGTCTTCAGCGCCTCGGACAACTTCTGGACGACGTCCTGCGGGGTGCCCTTCGGCACGTAGAGACCGTGCCACACGCTGACCTTGAGCCCCGGCAGCCCCGCCTCGGTCGTGGTGGGCAGGTCGGGCAGGCTCTTCACCCGCTCCGGCGTGGTGACCGCGTACGCCTTCACCTCGCCCGCGGCGATCTGGCCGCTGGTGTTGGTCGTCTGGTCGCACATGAAGTCGACCTGGCCGCCGACGAGATCGGTCAGCGCCGGGCCGGTGCCCTCGTACGGGACCTCCTGGAGCTTGACACCGGCGGCGGTCTGGAACAGCAGGCCGCACAGGTGGGACGCGGCGCCGATGCCGGCGTTGGCCAGCGTGACCTTGCCGGCGTTCGCCTTCACGTACGTCACGAGGTCCTGGAGTGTCTTGGGCTCGAAGTCCTTGCGGGCGACGATCGTCATCGGCACCTCGGTGACGAGCCCGACCATCTCGAAGCTCTCCAGCGGCTTGTAGCCCAGGTTCTGGTACAGAGCGGGCGCCGTCGACATGCCGATGTGGTGCATGAGCACGGTGTAGCCGTCGGGGTCGGCCCGCGCCACCTCACCGGCGCCGACGGTGCCGCCCGCGCCCTCGACGTTCTGCACGACGATCTTGCCGCCGAGCTTGGCGGCCATCGGCTCGGCGATCATGCGGGTGACGGTGTCCGTCGGGCCGCCCGCGCTGAACGGCACGACGATCGTGATGTTCTGGTCCGGGTAGCCACCGCCGGAAGCGGCTCCGCCGGTGGCCCCGCCACCCGGGGCGCCGCCGCTGCCGGAACAGGCGGCGACGAGCGAGACGACGCCGATCGCGGCGACCATCCGCGCGGCGGCCCGGTACCTGCCGGTCGTTCTCATATCGCGGCCTCCTCGTCAGCGCGTGCGCATTCGTCGGTGAGTGCGCGGCCTCAGTCTCGGCTCGCGGGGACGCGAATAGTGTCAGAGGAATCCCAAGGAATGCGCCGGATGTCAGGGAAATCCCAAGAACCCAAGGGCTAACACGCGCGTCGATCCGGGTCGTACAATCCGGTATGCGGATCACCATCATCGAGGATGACGACCGCGTGGCGCGGGGCCTGGTGACGGTCCTGACCCAGGCGGGGTTCGAGGTCCACCGCATCGCCACCGCCGCCGAGGCCGTGCGCGCCGCCCCGTCCGACGTGGTCCTCGTCGACCTGGGCCTGCCCGACGGCGACGGGCTCGACGTGATCCGCAAGCTGCGTGACCGCCCGGAGACCGCCGTCATCGCCGTGACCGCACGGTCGGAGGAGCACGAACGGGTCCGTGGCCTGCGCGCCGGCGCCGACGACTACATCGTCAAGCCGTTCGGCATCCCGGAGCTGCTCGCCCGGATCGACGCCGTCCTGCGGCGCACCCGGGTGGCGCGCGCCCTGAGCCATCCGGACGAGCCGCTCGTCCTCGGCCCGATGCGGATCGGCGTCGGCACCCGCGAGGTCACCGTCGACGGCACGCCCGTGACGCTGACCCGCAAGGAGTTCGAGCTGCTCCTGCTGCTGGCCCGGCGGGCCCCCAACGTGGTGAGCCGCGACGTCATCCTCGACCAGATCTGGGGCGCGACCTGGGAGTCGTCGAGCCGCACCCTGGACACCCACATCGCGGCGCTCCGCCACAAGCTCGGGCCGGCCGAGCTCATCCGCACGATCCACGGGGTCGGCTATCGGCTCCTGGCCGACCGGCCGGAGCTGATCGGCTGACGCGCCGTGCACCGCCGCCTGCTCGTCGTCCTCGTGCCCCTCGCGGTGCTGCTCGTCGCGGCGCTCGGGGTGCCCCTCAGCGTCACCGTGGCCGAACGGGAGATGCAGGAGACCTACGTCGACCGGCTCAACGACGTCGGCCGGTTCGCCTCGCTGGCCGAGACCGCGCTGTCGACCGGGCGGATCGAGGCGCTCCAGCAGGAGCTGGCGCGCTACCACGAGCTGTACGGCATCCCCGTCGCGGTGATCGACACCTCGGGCACGGTGCTGCTCGGACCGGCTGGCGCCTACCAGGAGGCGGCGCGGGCCGAGCCGGCGCTGCCCCGGATCGTGACCGCGGCGCTGGCCGGGACGCGGCCGGAACCGGCCGGGGAATGGGCGCCGTGGGACGACTCCGCACTCGTGGTCGCGGAGCCGGTGGGCCGGGACAGCGAGGTCGTCGGCGCCGTCGTGACGATCTCCGACCTGTCGAAGACGCGCCGGCACATCCTCGTGCGCTGGGCCCAGCTCGCCGGGCTCGGGCTGCTGCCGTTGATCGCGCTGATCGCCGTCGCCTGGCCGGTGTCGGCGTGGGTGTTGCGGCCGGTGCGGAAGCTGGACGCGGCGAGCTCGCGGATCTCGCGCGGCGACCTCACGATCCGGGCCGACGCCGAGGCCGGGCCGGTCGAGCTGCGGCGGCTGGCGCAGACGTTCAACACCATGATGGACGCGGTCGAGAACGCCGTGCAGCGGCAGCGGGCATTCGTGTCCGACGCCTCACATCAGTTGCGCAACCCGCTGACCAGCCTCCGGCTCGCGGTGGAGAGTCTAGAACCGCATCTGGGCGGGGCCGGCAACGGGCGGCAAGTGTACGACGTCGCCGTCGACGAGCTGAAGGCGATGCAGCGGCTGCTGAACTCGCTGCAGGCCAGTGCCCGGATGGAGAGCATCAGGACGGCGTCGCCGGTGGACCTCGACGCGGTGCTGGTGACCCGGGTGGAGCGGTGGCGGGCGTTGACGGCGGCGGCGGGGCAGACACTGGCGGTCGACGTGCCGCCGGGGTTGCGGTTGCTGGAGCCGACGGGCGGGCTGGGGAGCATCCTGGACGAGCTGATCAGCAACGCGTTGCGGTTGTCGGACGCGCAGGTGGTGGAGGTGACCGCCCGAGTCGTCCCCGGCGGTGCTGTTGGCGGTGGCGCCGGGGATGGCGGCGCCTTCGCGGCCGGAGGGGTGGTCACGATCGTTGTCCGTGACGACGGCCTGGGGATCGACGCGTCCGAGCGGGTCCAGGCGCTGCGGCGGTTCTGGCGGTCGCCGCGGCACCAGAACGTGTCCGGGACGGGCCTCGGACTGGCGATCTGCGCCGACCTGGTCGGGGCGGCCGGGGGCGAGCTGCGGCTGGAGGAGGGCCTGCCGCGTCCGGACGGGTCCGGGCACGGGTTCGCCGCGGTGGTCGCGTTGCCGGTCGTTCCGAGGGCGGCGTCCGGCGCTGAAGTAGGTCCGGACCGTGCACCGCCCCACCCGTGCCCTCCTTGACTTCGAGACCGTCCTCCTGCCGCTCGACCGGCACCGGGCGCTCGCCTGTCCCGGTCAGCGCTTGCGGTCGCGGAACCAGGCGGCCGCGCCCGGATGCAGCGGGATCGACGCGGTGGAGATCCCGGTCCGCACGTTGATCTGCCGCGCTTCTGGAACGGCGTCGGCGTCGGTCTGGGCGTCGGCGCGGCCGGCGGAGGTGATCGTGCCGGTGTGCGTGAAGATCGTGTCGGTGATGGCGTGGACGAGGTCGTCGGGCAGATCGTTGCGTACGAGAAGCACGTTCGGCACGGCGACGGTCCGGGTGGCCGGGACACCGGCGTAGGCGGTCGTGGGAATCTTGGCCGGCGTGTAGGGGCCCGGGAACGCCGTGATGAGCGCGTCCGCCTGTGCGCCCAACGGGACCAGCCGGATCGCATGCCGCTGCGCCAGCTCCGTGATGGCGGGTGTCGGGACGCCGGTCAGGGAGAACATCGCGTCGATCTCCCCGTCGAGCAGCGCCGCCGCCGACGCGGCCTGGCTGAGGTACCGGCCGTCGGCCCGCACCCGGCCGAGCTCCAGAACCCGCAACGACGTGAACTCCGTGCCCGAGTCGCGGGCACCGAGAGATATCCGCTTGCCCGCCAGGTCCCGGAACTCGTCGATCGCCGAACCGGCCATGACCACGAGATGCAGATGACTGTCGTAGAGGCGGCAGATCGCCGAGAGCTCCTCGGGCGCGCTGCCGTCGGTCATGATCAGCGCGTCCAGGCTCGTCAGCCCCAGGTGCACCTCGCCGGCCCGCAACATCCGGATGTTGTCGGTGGACGCCCCGCTCGGCACGGTGCTCACCGTGGCGCCCGGCACCTGCTCGGAGATGTGCCCGGCCAGCGCGCCGCCGATGCGCCGGTATACCGCCCCCGCCGGCCCGGTGGCCAGCCGCAGGTGAACCTGGTCGGCCTCGGGCTCCCCGGAGCACCCGGCGAGCAGCCCGCCGGCGCCCAGGAGCACCGCCCGGCGGCTGAGCCGTGACTCCTGGTTCAGCACCATGCCGAGATGATACGGACGACGGCCGCCGATGACCTCAGCGGCTCAGCCGGGCGTTGCTTTCCTCGTCACGCCGATCCGTCGCCACGATGGCCGCGATCAGTACGGCTTCGCCCGCGTTGCCCAGGATGGGCCACACCACGGCGGCGCCCGCGGTCACCAGGAGAACGGCCGCGCCCGCGAAGAGCCAGGGTGTGCGCCGCCGTACCCAGAGCATGACCCCAGCGGCCAGCAGGATCACGGTGGTGACCAGCGCCGCGACCGGCGGCCCCGACGGATCCGCGGAGACGTAGCGCAAGGTGTCCGACCACCGGCGGGGCTCCAGCCGCAGGTCCGCCAGGGCCACGGCGTCGAAGACGATCAGTGCCCCGGCCAGGACCCAGGCCGGGATGACGAGCCCGCGGCGCACGAGGCCGGCCGCGTGCACGATGAGCAGCGGGGTGAGGACGGCATGGGCGGCGAAGCGGCCGCTGTTCAGCATGTCGAGCGCCGGTCCCGCACCGATCAGCCGCCCGGCTCCGACGACCGCCGAGTCGTAGGCGACACCGAGTGCGACCACGAACGGGATCCACCGTCCCGAACGCGCCAGTCGTACGGCCAGAACCGCCTGAAACACAGCGAGCCCGCCGTACAGGACCGAGATCATGACCTATGACCTCTGTGGTCGGCGAGGGCGCCGGCGGCCCGGTCCGGCGCTTCCAGCCCACGACGTCCCGGCGGCCGGAGAGCTCCGGCGAACCTCAGCAACACGACCTGGCCCAGCACGATCGCCTCCTCGCTCCGGCAGCGTTGATGGAAACCTCGTTTCTCCACGCGTAACCGCGAGCATGCCCCGGCGTTTGGCATTTGCCTAGTCCCCTGCCGCTGGCTGTTGCCATGGGAGAACCACCGTTTCCACAATCCAGATGACAGTCGCCCTCGCGTGAAAGCTGGTGAAGCATCATGCGCTCCTGGTCGATCAGGCTCTGCGCGACGCTCCTGATCCCGTTGTCGCTCCTCACGTCCGCCCCCGCCGGGGCCGCCGCCGACCTCTCCGCACCGGGCGCGCACGCCGCCGGCTACGCCGACGTCAGCGTCTCCGCCTCCGGCCGCTCGTTCGGCGCCCGGGTCTACTACCCGGCGACCGCGGCCGGCAGCGGCACCACCGTCGCCGCCGGGCAGTTCCCGGCGGCGGCCTTCGGCCACGGGTTCTTCCAGAGCATCAGCAAGTACGCCTCCCTGGGACGCCACTGGGCCTCCTGGGGCGTCATCACGATCATGCCGACCTCACAAGGCGGCCTGTTCCCCAGCCACAGCGCCTTCGCCGACGACCTGAACGCCGCGCTGACCTGGCTGGTGGCGCAGAACACGACCGCCGGGTCACGGTTCAACGCCCACGTGCGCACCAACCGGCTGGGACTGTCGGGTCACTCGATGGGCGGCGGCGCCAGCGTGCTCGCCGCCGCGCGCAACCCCTCGGTCCGAACGGTGACGAACCTCGCCGCCGCCGAGACCAACCCTTCGGCCAAAGCCGCCGCGGCGACCACGTCCGTCCCCATGCAACTGGTCGCCGGTTCGAGAGACACCGTCGCGGGCCCGTCCGGCCATCAGATCCCCATCTACGAGGCCAAACTCGCTCCCAAGCAGCTCCGCACGATCGTCGGCGGCTTCCACTGCGGCTTCACCGACTCCGGCGGCCTCGGCTGCGACAGCGGCTCGATCACCCGGGCCGCCCAGCAGGAGATCACCCGCCGTGTGACCACCGCCTGGCTGCTGTACTACCTCCACGACGACACCGCCCAGTACGACGCCGTCTGGGGTACGTCCGCCCAGACCGACCCGGCCGTTCAGTTCCTCGGCGTTCAGTGACCGAACCCCGGCGCACCCGCCGCCGGACCGACCCGGCCGTTCAGTTCCCCGGCGTTCAGTGACCGAGCTCCGGCGCACCCGTCCCGGTCTGGGGCGGGTGCAGAACCGGTGGCCACACGCCGGGCACGAACAGGCCCAGCACGAACGCCCGCCCGGCCAGCGCCGACCGGCTTTCGGCACCGAGCTTGGCGCGCAGCCGTACCAGGTGGTAGTCCACCGCCTGACGCGTCAGGTACAGCCGCCGGGCGATCTGCGCGTTGGACGCGCCCGCGGCGACCAGCCGCAGCACCTCACCCTGGAGCGAGCCCAGCGCGGGCGCCACGGAGGAGATCTCGTCCAGCACCGCCACGGCGCGCCACGGCAGACCGTCCGCCCGCTGTTCGACGGAGGCGCTCACCCGGGCGGAGATCACGGCGCCGCACCCGCGGACGAGCCGCAGCCGCGTCCGGTAGACGGCCAGCTGCCCGAAGGCCAGCATCCGCCAGTGGGCCCGCTGCGCGTCGATCTCGCCGGGCGCGAGCAGCTTCTCCGCCAGGATGCCGTCCAGTTCCTCGGCCGTACGGGCCATCGCCGCGTGGAAGGCGGGATTGCTCTCCCTGATCCGGCCGAGCCCGTCCACCGCCGCGATGGGGATCCGGGCGCGTTCGAAGTACACCTGGTACGGGCCCTTCATGACCGCACCATAATCTTCCCCGAGCCTTCCATCCATGGCCTTGGGGCCGACTCGTGACCGAAGCCCGTCCGAAGCCGCAGCGGACGACCGGGACGGCTGGCGGCAGAGGCCTCGACGCGGGCCACCTCATCATTCAGACTGCCTTTCATGGCCTTGATGGTTAATCAGGGGTGCATCGGCAATTCCCGATCGGGCCGGCGGCATCTGTGGCGAGCGCCTGAGAACCGGTCCAATCCCCCTGTACCCTTCGGTGATCTGAATGGCCCGCGAGAATGGCATGGGGCAGCCGGCACTGCACATCGGCCGACCACTTAGAGGAGATTTTCATGGATGCGAGGCTCCGACCGATTCGCGAAGCGGACATACCGCATATTGAGACTGGAGCCTCTACGCCAGAGGGCCTGGGGCCTCTTCAGTGGTTCGGGCACCGTACATTCGTCAAACTGAGAGAAAGAGTGGCGAAAGACGGATTCCTAGGTTCAGAAGACGGCTCTCTTGTCGTTGAGTCAGCAGGCGCCGTCGCTGGTTGGGTCACGTGGTCCAAGCATTTTTGGGGGCCGGAGACAACCTCCTGGAGTTGGACGATCGGCATCATACTCTTCCCGGAGTTCCGTGGCAGGGGCATCGGAACCGCTGCCCAGAAGGAGTTGGTCGACTACCTTTTCGCCCACACACTGGCGGAGCGCATCCAGGCGGCCACGGACATCACCAATCTGGCGGAGCAACGTGCTCTTGAGAAGGCCGGGTTCCAACGAGAGGGCGTGCTGAGAAGAGCGCAATGGAGAATGGGAGGATGGCACGACCAGATTCTCTACGCGGCCTTGAGAGAGCGACGGGACCAGCCGATCGACGGCGAGCGGTAGCGTCGCTGCGCGGCGGTGTGCGCATCAAATGCCTTGCTTCTGCTGAGCACGGCGGAATTGTGCGACACTACGCTGCGCCACGCTCGGCAGGCGCATAGCGGGCGAAATCGCCTACCCGTACCGCCTTATCGACGCGGCCAAGAGGATCCTGCATTACCTGCGCCCAATCCAAATGGCCCTCGTTCTGCGGTGCTGCTTGCCTTTCAAGGCCGGCGCTGTGGAGGCGGTTCTGGACGGTGCACAGATCTCCGTTCCGGCTCGGGCGCACTCAGGTGACCTGTCGCCATCCGGACGCGAGCGGTGCCCACTCATCGAGTTGGGCGAGGAGTTGCGACTCGGTTCCGGCCGGCAGCAGGAGCAGGCACCGGTCGAGGCCGGCGTCGGCGAGCGCGTCGAGCAGCCGGCGGTCCGGCGGGGTGTTGAACACCGTGATCGGGATCGGTCCTCGGCCGGCGTCGGCAGCGCGCCGGCGTAGTGCCGCGGCACGCTCGCGCAGTTCGGCTGCGTCCGCGAGCCCGCCGCACTGCGGGAACCAGCCGTCGCCGAACGCGAGCACCCGATCTTCGGCGCCCGGCCCGTTGCCGCCGACCAAGACCGGTGGATGCGGCCGCTGAAGCGGTTTGGGCCACGACCAGATCGGCTCGAAGTCGACGTACTGCCCGTGGAACTCGGCCTCGTCTTCGGTCCAGATCCGGCGCATGGCCTGCACCCGCTCCGCGAGCAACGCCATCCGGGTGCGGGGCTCGGTGCCGTGGTTGGCCAGCTCCACGCGGTTCCAGCCGGCGCCGACGCCGAAGAGGAACCGGCCGCCGGACAACCGGTCAAGGCAGGCGACCTGCTTGGCCGTCACGATCGGGTCCCGCTGGGTCACCAGGCACACCCCCGTACCGAGGGTGAGCGTGCGGGTGACCGCGGCGACCGCGGACAGCGCGACGAACGGGTCGTAGGTTTCGGCGTAGGCCCGGGGAGAGCTCCCGTCCGGCCGCCGGCTGTGCACGGGGATATGGGTGTGTTCCGGAAAGAACAGTGACTCGAAGCCGCGTTCCTCAACCGCGCGGCCGAGCGCGTGAGGCTCCATGCCGTACGCGCCGGCGAAAGTGGTGATTCCGATGTCCACCCCGCCAATCTAGGAGGAGGTTGCCGCGCACGGAAACGGGTTTCCTGCCGCAAAGACCTCTGTCGCGGGCCGAACACACGTCCGCGGCGGGACTCCGCCAAGCAGTCGTCGCCTGCCGGCCCGCCGCACAGGGCCTGATCGCGACCAACTTGCCGTCGGGCGCCCTTGATCGGCCGGCTGTAGGCTGCGGGCTTATGGCTGAAGGACATCTGGATGGCAGGTTGGCACAGGCGAGTCACTTACTCGCCAAGTGTGAGTTCTTGCTCAGGCATTCCGATGGTGCGCGGGAGAACGCCGCATTGCTGGCCGGTGCACGACGCTGCTGTGATGAGGCCGAGGAAGAGGCGACTCCCGGCGACGCGGAGACCGCCGCCACCATTGCCATCCTGCGTTCGATGGCCGCGACGTTCTCCCTGCGGCATACCGTGATGTTCACCGTGCGATGCGATTTCGACGATGACGATGGCCCCATATTCGATGGAATGAAAGAGCATGACGAGGAACAGGTGACTCGTCCACTCGCGGAGCAGGCAGCCCATGCCTCGCGGACGGCTCTGAGCGCCGCCCCCGAGGACCCCCTCGTGCCGTTGTATCTGGGGCATGCACTCACCTGGTCGGGCGACCGCGAAGGTGCCGTCGCGGCGTACGAGGAGACGCTGCGCAGGGATCCTCGGGACGGCTGTGCCCAATCCAGCCTGGAATACCTTGAGGCGGGTGCCAACAGCCGGCCGTTACTGAACGACATGAGTCGAGGACGTCACGGGTTCGCTCTGCTCCGCGGCTGTTACTGGATATCCAACAACGATTGGGACAGAAAGCTTCTATCATTCGGATCTATCGCTGATGCGCATACGCACATCAACAGCAAGCTCAGCACCTATTTGACGGAGGACGATGCGGAGGACGAGGATGCGGAGCTGGTTCTGCACATCCATCGACCCGGGCAGCACATCGCCGAATACGACCTGAACGCTCGCATTCAACCAAGGTCGAATGACAAGCCGTTGCGTATCGACTGGTCGGACATCCCGATACTTGAGCCGCTGGAGTCGCCGCTTCCGCTGGGACGCCCACTCCGAATCGACGGCCATAACTATTTCTACGGCGGCGGAGAGTAGCCGCCGTACCCCGGCGAACTCACCGTCCAGGACGTCCAAGGGCGGCTGAACAAGCCGCGCCGGTCCTGCCTGAGCAAGGACGGTGCGCGGCCCGACAGGGCAGTACGCGAGTTGGTCAACGCGTCGTCAGAGCTGACGTGGTGGGTTGCCCGGAAGCGGGCGAAGCTCTCGCTCTGCCCGGCGGCGATGGCCTCAGGTCCGACCAGTGACGCGCCATTGGGCCGCGTCACGCGGCCACCGGCGGTGAACACCGCCTCAATGGCCGCGCGGTCGAAGCGCTTGTCGTCGATCGTGCTGAAGTAACGACTGACGAGGCTGCTGATCTCGTCACGATCGGCCAGTTCCGCGACAGCGGTCGTCATGACCGGCCCTTCGGGTTGCCGCCGGCGGCGGGCGGCAACATCTTGCGGTGCTGCTCGGTCAGGCGCTGCTGCTCCTGACGGCTCAGTGCGTTCCATGCGTCTTCCTTCTTCCGGCTGAGCGCGGCGAAGTCCTCGTCGCCCAGATCGCGTACCCGCCGTTGTAGCTGTTCCTTGAGTTCCGCGAACTGCGTTGGGGTCATCGGCTCGTTCATCGCAACGGTCTCCTCGATGATGTGCAGGAGCTGCGGGACGGAGGGTTCGGTGTTCCGGCCCAGGTCGGTCAGGGCGTCCAGTAGCCGGGCGCGCAGGTCGCGGGCATTGCGGATGCGCTCTTCCACGACCTCGAGCTGGTGGCGAAGCAGGCCGGTCGGGTCGGGCTCGCCGTCCAGGAGCGTCCCGATCTCCTCCAGCGAGATGCCCAGGCTGCGCAGCGCGACAATGCGATGCAGGCGCCGGACGTCGCCGCTGGTGTAACTGCGATGCCCGCCCTCGGTCCGCGACAGCGGCGACAGCAGGCCGAGCCGGTCGTAGTGGTGCAGCGTCCGGACGGTGAGCCCGGTCTCGCGGGCCAGCTCCCCTATCCGCCATGTCCGCTCGGGTCGTGACATGCCTCCCCCTCGCTTGGTGTTGCCTGATCGAGCCTAGAACCTGACGCAGCGTCAGGTTCAAGTGCTGCGAGAGCCGCGCGAGGCGCTGATCCGCTGCGTCGGCACCTCGGCTCCTGAGCCTGCGCCCACCTCAAGAACCGCCTCCCCAGAAGGCAGCCTTTGCTGTGGCGCCAGTCCTTGTCCTGATAAGACGGGAGATAATCGGCGCTCTCAGCTGCCTCAATCCCGGGCGAGTGGCGTGCGGAGAGGTGCCGGACGCGTGAGACACGAGGAGAACATGAGCCAGTATTTCCGGGTCGGCGATCAAGTCCTCTGGAACCCCTCGACCCGAGTTGCCGGCCTGTTCTTGCGGTCTGCGGAGGCGCTTGCCCCCGAGACGGGGTTGCCCACGGGACTCGGCCTCATGGCGAGCGTGACCTGGTACGTGATGTCGAGCGATGGGTGACCCTCTCGGCGCGGCACGCTCGGGCGATGCCACGCTGAGGTTCCTCCGACCCCTGACCGCTCCCGTCTCCGGTGCCGAGTCGACCGCGTCCCGGTGAATGAAAATTTCACCCGTCACGCCAGGCATTACGGCTTCGCGGGACTGATCCCGACCTGCTGGCACGCCTGGCCTACTCTCGCGAGAGCTGCCATGGCACACGATAAGGCCAGACCGAATCAGTGGCTCACCATCGTCTCTCTGGACGCCTGGAGGTCCCGACCATAGTCTCCGTGCGCGCTCCGCCGACATCACGAAAGAGATGAGGGTTGGAATTGACACGTTCCACAGCACGTCGCGCGGTCACCTCCGTCGCCATCGCCATCGCCACGCTCGCGGCAATCCTGGTGCCCGTCGCTCCCGCGCACGCCGCCTACGGCCCAGACCAGACCGTGTCCCTCACGGTGAACTCGAACGCCGGCCCGTCGATCATGCTCGCCCAACTGACCGGCACGCTGGCGTTCGACGACGGCAACACGAAGTTCAGGTACGCGCTCCAGTTGTGCTGGGGAAGCGGGTCCTACCCCTCGCCGAACTTCTACGTCTCCGTCAACGGCAGCACCACCTTCTATCCGACCCAGACGGGCACGGCGCCCGCTCCCCCCGGGTGCCAGTTGTCGCTCTTCGTCTACAACGGTGAATACACCCACTCCACCACCCTCACGAACGTCACCTTGTACGTGTCGGGCGGCTGGTTCTATCCCGGCAACAATTACAACAGCCGCACCAAATCCGTGACCTACGACAACCCCTACAACTGATCCGGCCGAGAAGCGCGAGCACATCGCCACCCGGCGTACATACCTGGGACACGACCTCCGCCTGCGCAGGATGGCAACCGAAACGTGCACCACTTCTGGACAGGCGCCGTGCAGCCTCGCTCAGGCAGCGTGTACGGACAACCTGCCGGCACCGGAATACTGATATATGACTTCCAGCGGAAGAAAGATCGTAGTCGCTCAGACAGTCAAGCACCCTCGCCGACGACCTTCGGCGAGAGTGCGTCTGGGCGTTGGAGCCGATCGACCAGACGGGCCCCCGAGCTTGCGCTTTTCAGGTGTGGCGAGGTGCCGAAAGCACCCTGGGTGCGGTCTTGGTAGCCGACGTTGCCGTCAGGGTTCCGCCGTCACTCAGCGAGGAACCACCTGAACGCGGACGCCTGGAAGATCATCGAATGCGGCCGAGGCGTCCATTGTGACCACAGTTCTCGCAGTGGCCGCGGCCGTCGCTGCGAGACGCTTCGGTGGCAGTCATCACCTTCATAAAATCAGATATCTGATTCAGTCCACTCGTACTTCGGCCCAGCGGCGATCAGTCTGAGAGAAGCAGCACCGCCAGGCACGCCGGAACACCGATCACCACGATCGCCCACCCGGTAGTGAAGGCGATCCCGAGTCCTCGCCTGCACGGATCCGCCGAATCCGTAAGCCGGGCAGAGGCGATGACGCCCATGACGAGCACGGCCGGCGCGCCGGCGTACAGCAGCCACGGACTGTCTGTCAGGGCGGCGCAGAAGACGGTCAGGTAGATCAGGTATCCGCCCACCTGGCCGATGGTGAAGACGAGCAGGACAACGGTGACGAGAACGAGGCCGGCGCTTGCGCCGAACCAGAACTGCACCCGCGAGGACGATCTGTTCATGGTCGGCATCGTCGCTCAGTGGACGCTATTTAGCAAGATAGCTATTTAGCAACTTAGCTATCGTGCTAGCCTATGGACCATGACGGATTCCGTGGACGAGGCCAGTGCCTTCCGGGCGCTCGCCGATCCCACCCGGCGCCAGATTCTCGAAGACCTGCGCGACGGCGAGCTCTCGGCCGGGCAGATCACCAGCCGGTTCTCCATCAGCGGCCCGTCCATCTCCCGGCACCTCGGAATCCTCAAGGGCGCGGGCCTGGTCACCGAGCGCCGCGACGGCAACCGCATCCTGTACACGCTCGCCGAGGAGCGCCTGGCCACCTGCGTCGGCCGATTCCTCAGCGCCGTCTGCCCCGAGCAGATCGTCCTGCGCCACACCAAGTGGGATCACCCCCCGGAGGAGAACAAAGCGTGAGACGACCCCGCCTGCCCAGCGCGTCGCCGGCGCGGCCTGTTGAGAACGCGCAGGTGACCCCACATCGCCAAGATCACGAAATGTCCTCGAAGCACTAGACGTGGGCAGCCTTGATCTGCTTTGCTCCAGCGGACCGTCTGCCCCGCGCGAGCTCGCGATGCCTCACGGGAGGCGGCGTCCCCTTGGTCAACCGAAAGAAGCGCATGCAGATTCGTAGCAAGGTTGCCGCCGCAATCGGCGCGGCCGTAGTTCTCGCCTCGCCTGTGGTCACCGCCGCGCCCGCCAGCGCGGCCGGCCCCTGCGGAAGCGGCTACAGCCGGGTCGGAAGCTATAGCGTCATGGACGGAGGCACGAGGAGAGGCACCCTCGAAGTTCATTACAACGCCGGCACAGGCGTGAATTGCGCGCTCACCTACGGCTATGGCAGCTATTACGGCGCAGAAACCCTCAAGAGGGTAAGTGTGAGCCGGACAGATCAACCGGGCTATTACGACGCGGACGAGGGCTTCTACAAGTATTACGCGGGACCGGTATACGTCCACGCCAACGGCTGGTGCATCAACCTCAGCGCGCAGGCAGGCGTCGCCACACGCACGCTCACGGGCGTTCACTGCGGCTAAGAAATCTCGGCTCCAGCGTGCAGTCGAGGATTGGCCAGGCGCGCCATGCACCATCCGATC
Organism: Nonomuraea sp. NPDC002799; assembly: GCF_053592075.1. NCBI lineage: Bacteria > Bacillati > Actinomycetota > Actinomycetes > Streptosporangiales > Streptosporangiaceae > Nonomuraea > Nonomuraea sp. NPDC002799. Next base: position 16,532 of record NZ_JBSFVA010000048.1, on the reverse strand, counting down.
GCCGACGGGCCTGAGGCGCGGATAGGACGCACGGCCACCGCGACATGAAGCGCAGAACAGGGCGCATTCCAGCCGGAATACGCCCTGTTCACCGAATGGACCGCTCAAGGAAGCTGTCGTCGCCGGCGCGACCATCGCCATCGTCTCGTTCAGTCCGCCCGCGCGGCGTGGAGCGCGGTGAAGGCCAGGAGGGGGGCGGCGGTCCGCGGCGGGTCCTCAAGCATGGGTGAGTGTCCGACACCCGGCAGCAACTCGACTCTCGCGCCCGCGACGGCGCGGTACAAGGCGGCGGATGAGGCTCGCCACCTCTCATCCTGCTCGCCGAAGATCACCAGCAGTGGTTTGCCGAGTGCCGTGAGCCGATCCGGGGGCGGACGCTGCTTCAGGTAGTCGTCGGACGCCCCCGAGGTCGCGGTGAGTGCGTGGTAGGTCATGCCGCGTACATCGTCGACGAGCCGCTCCGGGATCTCGAACCCGGTGGTGAACGCGGTGCTCAACCCCTTGCGGATCAGCCCGGCGGTCCGAAAGCGCCACAGCAGTTGCCCCACCACGGGAACATCGATGAGCCGGCCGACGAACCCGTCCGAGATGAAGGCGTCCATGCGGGGTCCGGTGTCGATGAGCGCCAGCGCGGTCACCAGGTCGCCTCGCTGCTCGGCGAGGGCGGTGGCAACGGCGCCGCCGGTGGAATGGCCGACCACTATGGCGTGCTCGACGCCGAGCCGGTCCAGTGCCTGGCCGACCCGGCGTCCCTGCTGGGGGATCGCGTACCACCGCCGGCCGCCGTCCATGGGCGCTGGTGGCTTGAACAAATGTTCCGGCCGGCCGGCCCGCGTAGCATGGCATGATGCGATCCGCCGTGGACAAGCGGGACGATACGGCAGTGTGGGACGTCGAACGCCCCGCGCGGCCCAGCCAGGTGGCCGGTGTCAGCATGGCTGGGTTCCGTGACCGTGGCATGAGCACGGTTGGCCACCGGGCGATCCCGCACCCGGCCGTGACCATGGCTCTGGAGTTCGGCGACGGCCCGCTCATCGTGGACGATGCCGCAGGGCGGCAGCAGCAGGGAAGTCTCGTCGCCGGGCTCGGACTCGGATTCGGACCCGGCGCGGTTCGGATACGGGGTGCGAACTTCGAGGCCATCCAGGTGCGTCTGTCCCCGGTACTCGCACGTGCGATTCTGGGCGTCTCCCCGGCCGATCTGGACGGCGCCGTGGTGGCCCTGGGTGACTTGTGGGGCCGGGAGGCGTCGCGGATCAGTGAGCAACTGAGCGACGCCTCGTCGTACGAGGAGCGGTTCGCGTTGACCGACGCGTTGCTCGCCCGTCGGTGTGAGACGGAATCGCCGGTAGATCCGGAGGTGGCCTGGTCCTGGAACCGGATCCTCGCCGGCCGCGGTCAGGTCCGGATCGGCATGCTGGCAGCGGAGGTCGGATGGAGCCGCAAGCGCCTGTGGTCCCGGTTCCACTCGCAGATCGGCCTGCCGCCCAAGCGCGCCGCGAAGCTTGTCCGCTTCGACCATGCCGCCCACCGCCTGGCCGCGGGCGAAGGAGCGGCCAGGGTCGCCGTGGAGTTGGGCTACGCCGACCAGTCCCACCTGCATCGGGACGTCATGGCGTTCACCGGGACGACCCCGGCGACCGTGGCTGGTGAGCCGTTTCTGGCGGTTGACGACTTCGCATGGCCCGGCCACGAAACATCTGCCAACTCGCAACCCAGCAGGTTCAGGATGCCGCGCGGCCTGTGAGTCACAACGACCCGGTTCATAGCTCAGCCGCTTACCACCTGACGCACCGGGCGGCGAACCGCCGGAGGCATTGTCGGGATTCTCAGAGACTGCGCGGCATGCCTGTCTACGCTTCTCCTACGTCGCCCATATCACGGCCGTTCCCGTCACCATGACGTAGCCATATTCAGAATACGGAGCAATTTTCAATCCCAGGATGGCGTGCGCGTCTTGGGATTTTGCATAGTCCGACAGACTCTTGATTGCCGTTCCCATGTGATTTTTCGACATGGTGTCTGAGTGTGCCCAGACTATCCAGGCGCTTGCCGCCACAGCGTCGGGCATGTCCGGAGGAGCGTCTGTTGTATAGATGGGGAGTAGATTATCCACGTGGCAAGCTTGGACGATCACACACAGCCTGGCCACTACTTTCCCGAAATCGCTGCCTGATCAGTGTCTGTCGGCTTCGTACGCCATGATGGGCGCGCTTGCATCAAGTACGTTCCCCGTCAAGGAGTGCCATGGTCGTCATTGAATGGCCCGGAATCGGACGGGAAGATCGGGCGGACTCTGAACCGGCGCACTCCCGGCTTGAGGCGGTCGCGGAACTGACCCAGCGCATCCAGGACATCGGCGCCCTTGCCGATGATGACGACGAGCATCCCGGCCGTACCGTGCTCTGGACAGCCGTCTTCGCCAATCGACCAGACCGCGCGCGCGTCCTGGTCGCCGCCGGAGCGGACCCGCTGAGGCTCCCCGAACGGGATGGGCGGAAGTGACCATGGATCCGTACGCCGCGCTGGTCGAGGCCGGGTTTCCGGCAGAGGGGTTCTGCCTCACCTGGTGCGAGAACCGTGACATGCAGGAGGTGGCCCGCCGGTTCGGAGCGGATGCGGAGGTCGGCCTGTGGGCCGGTCCGGAGGAACTGGAGGAGTTGGAGGAGTTGGAGGAGTTGGAGGAGTTGGAGGAGTTGGAGGAGTTGGAGGAGTTGGAGGAGTTGGAGGAGTTGGAGGAGTTGGAGGAGTTGGAGG
>NZ_JBSFVA010000048.1:0-13676 GCF_053592075.1 Nonomuraea sp. NPDC002799 | reverse complement strand
GAGGAGTACAGGGACGACGACCTGCTCCAGCTGACTCCGGCAGGCGAGTGGACGCTCGCCTTCGAGTCCCCCGGTTTCCAGGGGAACAGGGAGGAGGTGCTGGAGGCGCTGTCGGTCAGCGGGCGGGCCCTGAACGTCATCTGGCGTGGGGAGCGGGACAACCGCGTCACCTATGCCGTCGACGGAGCCATTCTTACGTCCTTCCGGTTGATGGATCTTTCGCAGCGATCGGGCGACGTCCCGTCAGCGCTGGATGATCTGCTCCATCGTGCCCGGTGAGCGGCTCGCCGAGCACGTTGCCGTCCTCCAGGTCCCACACGTAGACCTGTCCCTCTCCGGCGCCGATCACCGCAACCGGGCGCCCGTCCACGAGCCCTGCGTCCATGCAGCTGATGAAGTCGTCGGACTCGTTCTCCTCGATCAGCGCGGCGATGTCGGCCGGTTAGGCGAACGGCTCGCCCCATTCGCCCGTCTCAGGGTCGCCGAGTACGACCTCGTCGCAGCTGGCCGCCACCACACGGGGGCGTCCGGTCGCTCCCACCAGCTCAGGACTCTTCGGGCTGACGACCGACCGCCGGTGACTCGATCGTCTCCTGGCGAGAAGACCGACGGCACCCCATCCGTGGCCAGGAGCCGAGCGGGTCAGCCGCGTCCGGTGAACAGGCCGCGCACCACCCACAGGCCGCCTAGGACTATGGCGCCGGCGATCAGGAAGGTCGTCATGGTGTTCTGGGCGACGTTGAGGATGGACAGGAGTCCGATCGTCAAACCGTAGGCGATGGACAGGGCGACGAGGATTCGTGCGGAGAGTTTCGGGTTCATGGCTGCTGAGCCTGCCCGAGCCCGACGCCATCGGGCAGTCACCGAAGGATGGGGTGCTGATTCCGACGAAAGGTGGATACCGGGCGGCGACATTGCTCGCCCATACTGTCGAGATGGTTGGCGATTCCCTCACAAGCCCGGTTGATGCGGGGCAGGACGACTGGCATCGGACGGTGCCAGGCTGGCATCTCGCCTTCGGCACGTTGGCCGTGCTGACCGCCGGTCTCGTCGTCACCGGCGACGCCGACCCTTCCGCCGTCGACCGACGTCTCGCCTTGGTCGTGCTCGCGCTGCAATGCTGCTGGTACGGTGCCACCGGCGCTCGCGCCCTGCATCGCAGCCACAGCCGGCTGGGCGTCGTCTATCTGGCCGGCGCCATCCTCCTGTCGGCGGCGCTGTTCGTGGCGACGCCTTCGGGCGCGCTGATGTCGTTCATGCTGTACCCGCATATCTGGGCGCTGCTCCCGCTGCGCAAGGCCATCGCCGTGACGGTCGCGAGCGTGCTGTCGATGGCCGTAGTCATGATCGTCCGCAGCGATGCGTACGAGCAGGAGCTGCCCTCGGTGATCCTCGTGGCGACGGTGGCACTGGTGGCCGCCCTCGTACTCGGTGTCTGGATCACCCGGATCATCGAGCAGAGCCGGCAGCGGGCCAGGCTCGTCAAGGAGCTGGCCGCGACGCGGGCCGAGCTGGCCGAGGTCAGCCGGGCGGCCGGGGTGGTGGCCGAGCGCGAGCGACTGGCCAGGGAGATCCACGACACGCTCGCGCAGGGTTTCACCAGCGTGCTGCTCCTGCTCGAAGCGGCCAAGGCCGGTACGTGCGAGCGCGACCAGGCCGCTCGCGGCCATCTTGACCAGGCCCGCCGCACCGCCATGGACAACCTGGCCGAGGCCCGCGCCCTGGTCGCGGCGCTGCCGCCGCCCCAGCTCCGCGACACCTCGCTACCGGACGCCCTGGGCGGGCTCATCGAGCGGTTCGAGGCGGAGACCACGCTCGACGCCGCCTTCACGATGACCGGCACGCCCCGCCGGCTCACCCCGAACGAGGAGGTGGTGCTGTTGCGCGTCACCCAGGAAGCCCTGGCCAACATCCGCAAGCACGCGTCCGGCGCAGGCCGGCTGGAGGGCGTGCTGGCGTACGGGACGGCGGGCGTGACCTTGCGGATCAGCGACGACGGCCAAGGCTTCGCCCCCGGCGACGCCGGGGGCGGATTCGGGATCGGCGGCATGCGCGACCGGGTCACCGAGGTCGGGGGAATCCTGACCATCGGCCCGGCCCGGCCCTCGGGAACCCTGGTCCAGGTGGAGCTGCCGTTGTGACCGTCCGCGTACTCATCGTCGACGACCACCCCATCGTCCGGCAGGGGTTGTGCGCCGTGCTGGCCACCCAACCGGCCCTCACGGTCGTGGCCGAATGCGGCACCGGCGAGGAGGCGGTCGCGCTGGCGGCGGCCACCGTGCCCGACGTGGTGCTGATGGACCTGCGCCTGCCCGGCATGGGCGGGGTCGAGGCGACCCAGCAGATCGTCGCGGCCGGGACCGCGACGGCGGTCGTCATACTCACCACCTACGACTCCGACGGGGACATCCTGCGCGCCGTCGCCGCGGGAGCAACCGGTTACCTGCTGAAGGACGCCTCGGGCGAGGAACTGGTCGCGGGGATCCGCACGGCTGCGGCGGGCGGCACCGTGCTCGCCGCTCCAGTCGCGGCCAAGCTGGCCACCCGCATGCGTGGTGAGGCCCCCGCCCTCACCACACGGGAGATTCAGGTGCTGGAGTGCGCGGCCCGCGGCCTGTCGAACCCGGAGACCGGCCGGAAGCTGTTCATCAGCGAGGCGACCGTGAAGAGCCACATGATGCGCATCTTCGACAAGCTCGGGGTCGCCGACCGCACCGCCGCCGTGACCACCGCCATCGCCCGCGGCATCCTTGGCCCGCCCTGACCTGGCGGCCACATCTGACAAGGCCCGCCTGATTCCTCCGGCTTGACGCATGCCGATATCGGCATATGATGGCGCCCATGGCACGAGCAGCGACGACGTCGGACGTCTTCAACGCGATCGCCGAGCCGCAGCGCCGGGAGATCCTGGCGCTGCTGCGGGCGGGTGAGCGGCCGGTGACCGAGTTGGCCCAGGAGCTGGGGATGACCCAGCCGGGGGCGTCCAAACACCTGCGGGTGCTCCGGGAGGTCGGGCTGGTGCGGGACCGCAAGGCGGGCAAGCAGCGCCTGTACGGCCTTGACGCCCACGGGCTGCGGACGGTCCACGAGTGGGTCGGCGGGTTCGAGCGGTTCTGGAACGAGAGCTTCGACCGGCTGGACGCGTACGTGCAGGACCTCAAGCAGGCAGGACAGGAAGGAAGTAACAGATGAGCGAGACGGGACAAGGAGCATCGGCGCAGTCCGCGACGGCCGACCGCGAGGTTGTGATCTCCCGGGTCATCGACGCCCCACGGGAGCTGGTGTTCGAGGCGTTCACCGAGGTGCGGCACCTGTCGCGGTGGTGGGGTCCGGAGGGGTTCACCACCACCACGCGGTCCTTCGAGTTCCGCGTCGGCGGGGAGTGGGACTTCGTGATGCACGGACCGGACAGGACGGACTACCAGGAGTGGATCTCCTGGACCGAGATCGCCCCGCCGGAGCGGATCGTGCTGCTGCACGGCGAATACCGCGGCGACCCGAACGCCTTCGAGTCGGTCCTCGCGTTCGCGACCGACGGCGCGGCGACCCGGATCGAGATGCGCACGGTGTTCCCCACCAAGGAGCTGCACGACGAGGCGGTCGAGAAGTACCACGCGATCGAGGGCGGTAGGCAGACCCTGAACAACCTGGCTGCCTACGTCACCGAGATCGTTCGGAAGGGAGTTGAGGACTGATGGCCGGAAAAGTGTTCTTCAGCGTGTCGATGTCGCTGGACGGGTTCATCGCGCCCGGGTCCCTCGGGGAGTTGATGGGGAAGCAGTGGATGGAACTGCAGGCGTGGATCTTCCCGCAGCGGTTCTTCCGGGAGAACCTGAAGCTCGGCAAGGGCGGCAAGGAAGGGCGCGACAACGACATCGTGCGGGAGACGTTCGAGCGCACCGGCGCGAGCGTGATGGGCAAGCGCATGTTCGACGCCGGCGAGCAGATGTGGCCGGAGGAGGCGCCGTTCCACACGCCGGTCTTCGTCGTGACGCATGAGAAGCGTGACCCCTGGGAGCGGCCGGGTGGGACCACCTTCCACTTCGTCAACGACGGCATCGAATCCGCGCTCGACCAGGCCCGCGAGGCCGCCGGCGACCGAGACGTCCGCATCGCGGGCGGCGGCGCGACGATCCTGGAGTACGTGAACGCCGGCCTGATCGACGAGTTCTCGATCGCGCTCTCCCCCGTGCTGTTCGGCTCCGGGATCCGCCTGTTCGAGGGTGTGGACGCGAGCCGCGTGGCCCTGGAGCCGGTCCGCGCGGAGCCGACGCAGCGGGTGACCCACCTGACCTACGCGGTCCGGAAGCGACCTCAGCACTCCCCCGCCGAGGTCAGCAGCGCTGTGAGATCCTCGGCGCTCTGAGCGTCAAGCAAATGGGAGCCAGTCACGACGTAGGGGCGTCCTCTCTGCTCAAGCGGTAGTTGGAGACTGGTGGCATCTGATCAGGTGAGGCGGCGTTGCTGTATCCGGCTGCTATACAGCACCACGCGGGAACGCCGGCGCCGTCTGACGACTCGCCGGCCGAACACCACCGCCTCAACCGCAGGGTTCGGTCTCTCGTCGCTTCGAGCTATCGCAGACCTGATGCCACCTCGATGTGCCGAACGACCAGCAGGAGATCCAACGAGTGCAGACGATGCTCAAGCTCGCTTACTCGGACGCCGAGGAGGTCGCACTGCGCTTCCGTGAAGACGGCGCCGGAGTCCAGGCACTCACTGACGCATTTGCTGATCTCCAGGAGAACTGGATCTGCGGAGGGCAGCAGGCGAGGGAAGCGTTGGCGGCGCCAAAACCGCAATGCGTGCACCGCGGCCTTCCGGGGATTGCCGTACCAATACCAGCGAACCTGAAAGTTTGGATTTGGTTCCCCTGCACGCGGAGATCGCTGGCCCTGCCTTTTGGCCTCCTGGCGCCTCGTCGCGTAGGCGCGGAGCTCGGCATGCCAGGCAGCGCGGCTGGCCTCGATAACATCCAGCGCCTGAAGCAGTGCCGCCTCATCGCGTTGAAACCTCCCGGCTCGGGACTCGAGGAAACTCAGCGTCGCCTCGAATCCAAGTGGCCGATACAACTGCACGCACGAACGGAACGCTGACACCCGCCATCGGTAAGGCAGGGCAGGGTCACGCGCCGTACTGGCAAAGTTGCCGAAGCTCACGAGTGTCAATCCCCTGGAAGCGTGGAGACGTCTTATGCCACAGCGGTCCTCAGCAGGGCCGATGAGGCTTGTCTCTTCTCGATCATGTGACGTTCGAATGTGGTGGGCGGCAGGCCGTCGTTGGCGCTGCGCCGCCGGGTGGCGTTGTAGAAGTCGATGATCCAGGTGGCGATCTTCAGGCGGGCCTCAGCCCGGGTGCGGAGCCGGTGGCGGTGCACGTACTCCACCTTGAGAGTGCGCCACTCACACCAACCGCCACCACACCAGGCCCATTCACCTGCAAGAACAGGATGGCAACTTTCTCAATGACGGACTTCCGCCCGCCGTGTGGCTTTGGTTCCCTGGCTCCACTCGGTCACATGCCGGCGATGAGTTTGTCCACCCTCTCGTCGACGCTGCGGAACGGGTCCTTGCACAGGACGGTGCGCTGCGCCTGGTCGTTGAGCTTCAGGTGCACCCAGTCGACGGTGAAGTCGCGCCGCTTCTCCTGCGCCTTGCGGATGAACTCGCCGCGCAGCCGCGCCCGCGTGGTCTGCGGCGGCACCGACTTGGCCTCGAAGATCTTGATGTCGGACGCCACCCGTTCCACCGCGCCGCGCCGCTGCAGCAGGTAGAACAGTCCGCGCCGGCGGTGCACGTCGTGGTACGCCAGGTCGAGCTGGGCCACCCGGGGCGAGGACAGCGGCAGGTCGTACTTCTTGCGGTACCGCTCGATCAGCTGGTACTTGGTGACCCAGTCGATCTCCCGGGACACCGCGTCCAGGTCGCCGGTCTCCACCGCGCGCAGCGTGCGCTCCCACAAATCCAGCACCCGCCGGGCGATCACGTCGCCGCCCCGCTGGTCCACGAAGTCCTTGGCCTTGCCCAGGTACTCCTCCTGGATCTCCAGCGAGGACGCCTCGCGCCCGTTGGCCAGCCGAACCCGCCGCCGCCCGGTCATGTCGTGGGACACCTCGCGGATCGCCCGGATCGGGTTCTCCAGGCTCAAATCGCGCATCACGATCCCGGCCTCGACCATACGCAGCACCAGGTCGGTCGCACCGACCTTGAGCAGCATCGTGGTCTCGCTCATGTTGGAGTCGCCCACGATGACGTGCAGGCGGCGGAACCGCTCAGCGTCGCCGTGCGGCTCGTCACGGGTGTTGATGATCGGACGGGACCGGGTGGTGGCCGACGACACGCCCTCCCAGATGTGCTCGGCGCGCTGCGACACGCAGTACACCGCCCCCCGCGGGGTCTGCAGCACCTTCCCCGCGCCACAAATGATCTGCCGGGTGACCAGGAACGGGATCAGCACGTCGGTCAGCCGCCCGAACTCCCCATGCCGGCCCACACAGTAGTTCTCATGGCAGCCGTAGGAGTTGCCGGCCGAGTCGGTGTTGTTCTTGAACAGGTAGATGTCGCCGGCGATGCCCTCCTCGCGGAGCCGCTTCTCGGCGTCGACCAGCAGCCCCTCCACGATGCGCTCGCCGGCCTTGTCGTGGGTGACCAGCTCCACGATGTTGTCGCACTCGGGGGTGGCGTACTCGGGATGGCTGCCCACGTCCAGGTAGAGGCGGGCGCCGTTGGGCAGGAACACGTTGCTCGACCGGCCCCAGGACACGACCCGCCGGAACAGGTAGCGCGCCACCTCGTCCGGGGACAGCCTGCGCTGGCCTCGGAAGGTGCACGTGACGCCGTACTCGTTCTCCAGACCGAAGATGCGTCGATCCACGACCTCACACTACGCTTCCCGCCCGCGCGACGGGGGAGATCGTCGTTCGCCGCACCCGGCCGGGCACTGATGTGCGGGTATCGGAAAGCCGACGACACGGCTTGCGCTACGAGGCTCGCTTGCAGCGGAGTCCGGCTGGAGCACACCGCGGCCAGTAGCGCCTGGTAGTCGGCGGGGAGCACGGACACCCCCTCCTACCTGGGAAAATAAGAGAGACTACCTCGATGACGCCCCGACGGTTCGGATGTTGCGGGGCTGAGGCGGCAGGCGGGTGGGCTTTCGTCGGTCAGCCCGGTAATCAGGCAACGGGCGGCTCGATATGCCGACCCAGCCAGTCAGAAGCCGAGGCATTCGTCGACGGCCACAGGACCAGCCGCTATCGCCACCGGGAACGCAGTTCTTCGCCCGGCACCTTGGCGAAGGCCGCTGCCTTGTAGCCGGGGTCGCTTCCCGGCCAGCGCGTTCGAGCCGGTGGTGCTGCTGTCCGCGCAGCCGCTGCCCTTCTGACAGGGACGCGCAGCGAGCCTCGGAAGCGGGAGAAGAGCTCACCACCTGGGCCATCCTGATCACCTCGGACCAGCCTCCGCAGGCGGGTCGGTGCATCCAACTGTCACCGCAATGCCCGCAGCAGACTCCGTATGAATGCGATCGGTCCCTTCGACGATCTCGCAACGAAGCAGCACCCGGTTCGTGTCCATCGCAGCATCGCGCCGCTCACCACCAGAAACCCGCACGCTTATCCCGCTCCCGCTCCCGCCGCGCACGCGTACGCCCTCCGGAGCAGCACCTCGCGCTCCGGCGCATTCCGGGTCAGCTGCGCGGCCCGCTCGAACTCGACCCGGGCCTCGTCCATCCGCCCGAGCTTGGCCAGCAGGTCGCCGCGCACCGCGGGCAGCAAATGGTAGTCGCGCAACGCCGAATGTCCGGTCAGCTCGTCGACGATGCTCAGCCCGGCCTCCGGGCCCCGCGTCATCGACACCGCCACCGCGTGATTGAGCTGTGCCACCGGTGACGGAGCCATGTGCAGGAGCGTCTCATAGAGGGCCGCGATCTGTTCCCAGTCGGTGTCCTCGACCCGGCGGGCCTGGGCGTGGCAGGCCGCGATGGCCGCCTGCAGCACGTACGGCCCGACCGGGCGCTCCAGCTTGCCGGCGCGCAGCAGGGCGGTGAAGCCGCGCCGGATGAGCAGCTGGTCCCAGCGGCCGCGGTTCTGGTCCCGCAGCGTGACGGGCAGGCCGGCCTGATCGACCCGAGCCCGGAATCGGGATGCCTGGATCTCCATCAGCGCCACCAGGCCGTGCACCTCGGGCTCGTCCGGTGCGAGTTCGGCGAGCATGCGGCCCAGTCGTAGCGCCTCCTGACACAGCTCGGGCCGCAACCAGTCGTCGCCCACCGTGGCCGAGTAGCCTTCGTTGAAGACCAGGTAGACGACTTCGAGCACCGAGGCGAGCCGCTCGGCGCGTTCCGGCGCCGGCGGCACTTCGAACGCGATGCGCCTCTCGCCGAGGGTCCGCTTGGCCCGCACGATCCGTTGCGCGATGGCCGGTTCGGCGACCATGAACGCGCGGGCGATCTCCTCGGTGGTCAGGCCGCCGAGCAGCCGCAGCGTCAGCGCGACGCGGGACGGGGTCGGCAGCACCGGATGGCAGGCGATGAAGATCAGTCGCAGGATGTCGTCGGTGAGGTCCTCGTCGTCGATCACCGCGTCGAAGTCGGCCGTCCCATTGTGGATCGCCGAACGCTGCTGGTCGGCGAAGGTGTGGCCGAGCTGCGCGACCTTGTCGTCGAGCCGGTCGTTGCGGCGCAGCCGGTCGATCGCCCGATGTTTGGCGGTGACCATCAGCCAGCCGCCCGGGTTGTCGGGAACGCCGGTCCGCGGCCAGTCCTGCAACGCGGCGACCAGCGCGTCCTGGGCCAGCTCCTCGGCCAGGCCGACGTCGCGGACGAGCCGGGTCAGGCCGGCCACGATGCGGGCCGACTCCAGCCGCCACACCGTGTCCACGGTGCGGCGAGCTTCAGCTTCAGCTACGACGTCGGTCACCGGCCCGGAAATCTCAGTCCTCGGGGCCGTAGACCCGGCGGACGTCGCCCTCGCCGTCACCGACAACCGCCCAGAAACGCTTGGCCAGCTCGATCGCCTCGTCCTCGGTACGCGCCTCGATCAGGGCGAAACTGACGATCGACTCCTTCGCCTCGGCATACGGGCCGTCGGTCACGGTGACCTGGCCGCTCCTGGCCGAGAAGTGGGTGCCCTTGGGATCGAGCCCGCCGCTGGCCAGCAGGACGCCGGCCTGGGCCAGCTCCTCCACGAACCGCCCCATCTCGGCGAACAGCTCGGGGGTGGGCGGGGGACCGCCACCGTTGGTCGTCATCAGGAACCGCATGACAGTCCTTTCAGTCCGCCGGCGAACGCTGTCCATCGTCGCACAAAGAATCTTCAAACCATTTCGCCGAACGTGTCGATCCGGCTCGGGGTCGTTCGCTGCACCAGTAGAGGACGACCGACCCGAAGGAGAAACATCATGCGGAAGATCGTTGCCGGGCTGCACATGTCGCTGGACGGCGTCATCGAGTCGCCGGAGAAGTGGAGCTTCGACTACTACTGCGACGAGGTCGGACAGTCGATCAAGTCCCGCCGCGACGCCACCGACACGCTGCTGCTCGGCCGGAACATGTACCAGGAGTTCGCGGCGATCTGGCCCGGACAGAGCGGGGAGGTCGCCGACTTCATGAACAACACCCCGAAACTGGTGGCATCGACGACGCTGACCTCGGTCGACTGGGCGGGCACCACCCTGATCGACGGAGACGTCGTGGCGACCCTGACCGCACTCAAGCAGCAGCCCGGCAGGAACATCACGATCACCGGAAGCGCCACCCTGGTCTGGTCGCTGATCGGCGCCGGCATGCTCGACGAGCTGCACCTCATGGTCTGCCCGATCGTGCTGGGCAACGGCAAGCGCCTCTTCGACGAGAGTGCCGGGCGGGTGCCGTTGCAGCTCGCCGGCTCGGAGACCTTCCCGACCGGCGTCGTCCACCTCACCTATCAGCAGGCCTGACCGGTTCAACAGATTCGAAGGGAAACGATCAACATGGCGAAGTTCACGACCGTTGACGAGTATCTGGCCGCTCAGCCCGAGCCGCTGCGGGCCATCGGCGAAAAGCTGGCGTCGATCACCGACGCGGTGCTGCCCGGAGCCGGCGCAATGTGGCAGGGACATCCGGTGTGGAGTCTCGGCGCGGCACCGGGCAAGAATCCGGTGTGCCTGCTCAAGGCGTACACGTCCTATGTGACGTTCGGCTTCTGGAAGGGCCGGGAAATCACCGACGACTCCGGCCGGATGGACACCGCAGGCGGGATGGCGCACATCAAAGTCCGGACCGCGGCGGACATCGACGCCGAGCTGTTCACCGGCTGGCTGACGCAGGCCCGCGACCTGGCGCGAAACGCATGAATGGTGGCCTTGGCGTCGGACTCCTCGCCGGCATGGTCAACGACGTGGAAGGCGACTTCCGCCAGGTCCACGGACTGGTGGCGTTCCAGGACGGGCCTGCCCTCTCGGCCGGCGCGAGCAGGCCGTCGATGAGGCGCTCGTGCCGGGTGTTGACGACCAGCGGTGATTCGCCGAGCCGCTGGGCATCAGGGGTGGCGTCGGGCCTGCGCAGGGCCACTTGCATCGAGCCGAGGCAACACCCCACCGAATCTTCGACTGGGGCACACCCATCGTCTGTGTCGAGATGGCATAGACACGTGGGCTGGGGAGTTGTGGTGGGTTGTGACGATGGATCAAGATCTCCCCCTGGATCTGCATCCGCTCCTGGCGGATCGGTTCAGCCCGCACCAGTTCGACCCGGCCGGCATCATCGATGATGAGCAGCTCGGATTGTTGCTGGAGGCCGCGCGGTGGGCGCCGTCTGCGGGGAACTCCCAGCCGTGGGGATTCCTCCCGGTCCGCCGAGGTGAACCCGACCATGCGCGGGTCACCCGGTATCTCGCACGGAGCTCGGCACGATGGGCACCGAACGCAGGGCTCTTGATTGTGAATCTGACCCGGCGGTACGTCGACGACACCGACTTGGTCTATTCGGAGTTCGCCGACTACGACCTCGGCCAGGCTGTGGCGCACCTGACTGTGCAAGCACAAGCGATGGGACTGACGTGCCACCAGTTCCGCGCCTTCGACATCGAAGGTCTGACCGCAGAGTTGCGGCCGAACCCGGGCTGGGTGGTCGTGTCGATGACGGCCGTCGGTGCCGCGGCCGATCACGGGCAGCAGGTGCGGCGACGGCGCAGCGTGGCTGAGCTGCGCAGCGATCCATGGAGCGAAGACCGAAGACCCAACCTGCGGTGCCTCGGATTGGATGAGACCCAAGAAGCCGAAGTCGTCTCACCAATCTGATTTCAAGGGTGAGGTACTGCTTCGCGAACGCCTGTGCCAAGGCGAGCGTGCGGAAAGTCCATGTCCACGCCACCCGCAAGACCTGCGCGTCCTTGCTAGTCGCTCTCGACGTCCATCCGCGTGTAACTATGCAGATCCTGCGCCACTCGCAAATCTCGGTCACGATGAACGTGTACGCCGAGGTCTCCTCAGAGGAGACGCGACGAGCTCTCACACAGCTCGGCGATCGCTTGGACTCGTAGCCGATGACGATCACGGCCATGTCATTCTCGACGAAGAGTGCCAGAACCCTACGACAATTCCTAGATCGCTGCCTGTGAGCCGCAGATCTCTACCGCCCGAAGCGGTGTCGATGGCGCGGCTCGTCCGCCGGCGACTGAGGCATGCTTGGCCCCGTCCCAGCAGCCCACCGTCAACAACGAAGACCTACGCCCGCATCGAGACACGGGCTGGGATCGTAGCTGTACTTTGCAGCTATACAAGATCAAAAGGGCCACTCCCGATCTTGGGGAGTGGCCTTTGACCTGGGTGGAGCCTAGGAGATTCGAACTCCTGACTTCCTGCTTGCAAAACGGTCTGATCACCAGGCACAACGGCCTCGACCTGCGCTGAGGACCGTCCGCGAGTGACCGTGATTGACCGCTGCTGACCGCCTTTAATGGCACGCTAATGGCACGACGATCAACAGAGGTGTTGCGGATGGCCTTCACCTACGCCGATGTTGCCTGGCTGGCCGAAGACGATGAGTTAGGCGATCTGTGGTGCCTGACCTTCGTGCGTGGAGTCAGCGAGGTGGAGGCGCTTCTCCGACTCGGTGCTGACCAGGAGAGCATCCGGACGCTCACCTATGACGAGTTGATAGACGATGGTCTCTTTCCTGAGACCGTGCTCGCGGGGCGAGTAGGCGACTGGACCGTGCTCATCGAGGAGAGCGGGTGGACGTGCACGGAAGCCGACAAGGCACAGGCACTTTCGGCCGGGACCGTGGCCGTGGCGGTGCTACGGCACGACTACGCGTCCGACGACTTCGTTTACGCGGTGGACGGGGAGTTGGTCACCTACTTCAACCCCAAGATTCCAGAATGTCGGCACGGAAGTGATCCTGATCGGCTCAACGACCTGATGAGGGAGGCGGGCCTTGATCCCGATGGTGTACCCGGAACCGACGCTGAGGTGCCGTCGTCGGTGTCCGGAGCGCTTCTCCTCGCGGCCCGGTTGACCGGTGTGGTGCTGCCCCTGGAGATCATCAGAGGGCCGCTCAGAGCGGCGTCGTCGGCTGACATCCTGTCCCCGATGCGTCCGGCGGCCAGCGTGGGGGCGGGTGCCAGATGAGATCTTGCCTCCGCTACCCGAGTCGGTCGACTGTGATGTCCGCGCTACATCAGGGCTCGAACTCATAACCTGCGGATTAAAAGATCCAGTTCGAGCCGTTCCGAGTAGTTCAATGCAGATCAGGAGGCACGTATGGTCCCCCTTGAACACTCCTGGACGACATGGAACTGCAACGCAAACTGCAACCGGCGACGCGAACAGCGCACCGACCGTTGATCAACTTCGCGAAGCCCTCTTCAGCCAGGAACCAGGCCGCGGCCGGTAACAGCAGATTATGGGAGCGCATGCCACTTGGGCAGCGAGGAGGTCAGAGTCCTGTGCCGCGAGTGGCATGGCGACGAGCTTGGCGGCTACGGCCCTGATTACTCTCCGGTGGCTCCATCGATCCGCTCGCGGAGCAGGTCGGCATGGCCGTTGTGTCGCGAATACTCCTCGATCATGTGCGTGAGGATGTAGCGGAGTGAAAAGCCTTCATCGCGCCATTGGACCGTGACGTCGAGGAACTCAGTGGCTTCCGCGATCTCAGAAGATCGCTGACATGCCGACTTCCATACGCTGAATGCCTCATCGGCTTCAGCCGCTTCGACATCGAACTCGGCGAATGTCCCACTCACTGTTCCAGGCCAATAGGCCGAGGTATTCTCTCCGTTCCATACCACCTGAAACCAACTACGCTCAACTTCGGCGAGGTGTCGTACTAGCCCAAGAAGAGACAGCTCAGAGGGCGGGACGGCTTTCTCCCTCAATTGCTTACTGGTCAGCCCCGCGCACTTCATGGCCAGAGTTTCGCGCTGGTACTGCAAGAAGCTGGTCAGCGAGGCGCGATCGTCAGCTATAGGTGAAGGTTGTGTCCGCTCGTGATCCATCATCGGGGCATCATGCCATAGTTCGACCGAAGCAGAGGGAGACGTGTGCGAGCTCGAAACCCAGAGTGTTAGACGGCCCGCACCACACGCGGTGATCAGCTTGCGTGCCCCGGTGAGCCAGGGTGAGGAACGAACCCTGGATCGTCGATCGCCCTCAAGCACGTACGGCGTCCAGCCATGCAGTGGCGATCGTAGGGCTGCATCT
>NZ_JBSFVA010000047.1:0-64265 GCF_053592075.1 Nonomuraea sp. NPDC002799 | reverse complement strand
CCGGTCCCCCCCCACCCTACCGCCTCCCCGGCAACTTTTCTCCACACTCGCCGCCCCGGGCGGGGCCGGTGTCCGGGCGGGGGGGGCGGCCCCCCGCGACCCCGGCGGCGGGCGGGGCCCCGCGCCCCCCGGCCCGCCTCAGGCTTCGCGGGGCGCCTCCCCGCCGTCCGGAACTCCGGCCAGTCCTTCGGCGTCAAGTGAGCAGACATGATCGCGAGAAGTCGTTAGGCTTCGGTGCGACCGTCGCCACAAGGAGCTCTCTTGACGTCCTCAGAGCTGGAGACCCCGCCCCTCGACACACCTCTCGACACGGCCCGCCGCCTGGCCGAGCACGGTGACCTCGACGGCGCCGCCGCCATCCTCGCCGAGCTGGCCGCCGATCCCGACGGACCCGACAGGGCCCAGGCCGCCGTGGGGCTCGCCGTGGTGCTGGAGGAGCGTGGCGACGTCGAGGCGGCCCGCGTAGCCGCCAGGACCGCGCTGGCCACCGGCCATCCTGAATACGCCGCGCAGGCCGCCTGCCACCTGGCGCAGGGGTTCGAGCGGGAAGGGCGCACCGGGCAGGCCAGGGCCGCCTGGCAGGCCGTGCTCGGGATGGGGACGGCCGCGTACGTGCCGCTGGCCCATCTGGCGCTGGCCCGGCTGGCGGAGAGCCCGGAGGAGGCCGAGAAGGAGCTGCGGGCCGCCGGGCCGGCCGCGATGGCGGCCGGCGACGACCGTCTCGGGGCGCACGCCGCGCGGCGCCTCGCCGACCTGCTGATGGAGCAGGGCGAGCCCGGGGAGGCCGCTGAGGTGCTCCTGGACGCGCTGGAGGCCGCCCCGGACGAGGAGGTGCCCGGACTGCGGGTGCAGCTCGGGATGGCGCATCTGGACCTGGCGTGCGCGGAGTTCGCGGAGACGGTGGAGGGCGGGGCGGACGCGCGGGCGAGCGCGCTGGCCATCGAGCTGCTGGCCCGCACGCTGCCGCTGCGCGGACGCGAGGCGGACGCGGAGCGGGTCTGGTCCTACGGCCTGGAGCACGCCGACGAGGCCCTCGCGGCGGAGGTCAGGCTCCGCTACGGCCGCGACACCTGACACCTCCGGCCCGGCCAGTGGCGCCGACTGGCTACCGCTTGTTCGGTCGGCCATGACGCCTGACACCGTCGGCCGGTCGGCCGCGGTGCCTGGCGTCACGACCGGTCAGCCGCGGCGCATGATGGCGCCCGCGGCGGCCACGTTGATGATCACGATGGCCAGCCACGTGATCGTCAGGCCGACCAGCCCCGCGTTGGCCGCCGCGATGGCCGTCAGCGGGATGCCGATGCCCATCGAGCCCAGCGCGATCGGGATCATCGCCGTGCCCGGGTTGCCCTTCTTGGGCGGCCCGCCGCCATGGTGGTGGAGCTCGGCCCGCACCCGGGCGGAGATCGTCTCGTCGAGGCGCTCCACGAACGACTCGACGAGCGCGGTCTCGTAGTCCGGGCCGAGATCGCGACGGGCGTCGAGGGTGGCTTGAAGATCATCCCGGAGCGGGCGCTTGTCTGGCATGAGGCCATCATTCCCTTCCCGCGCCGCGCCGTCATCCGCCCTGGGGGGTAAGGCGCCATCCTCCCCAGGTACGGTGCTGCCATGGAGGTCATCACCCCGCGAGGGCCCGCGCTGGTCCAGATCGACGAGGCCGCCGATCCCCGCCTGCTGCTCGTGCTGACCCACGGCTCGGCCGGGGGAGTGGCGGCGCCCGATCTCCTGGCCGTGCGCGACGCCGCGCTCGCGGCGGGGGCCAGTGTGGCGCGGGTGACGCAGGCGTTCAGGGTGGCGGGGGCGCGGGCGCCGGGTTCGCCGGTGCGTCAGGACGAGGCGTGGGAGATCGTCCTGAGCGAGTTGCGCGCCTGCCGGCCGGATCTGCCGCTGGTGCAGGGCGGCCGGAGCAACGGCGCGCGGGTCGCCTGCCGCACCGCGAAGGCGGTCGGCGCGGCGGCGGTGGTGGCGCTGGCCTTCCCGCTGCATCCGCCGGGCAAGCCGGAACGTTCCAGGGCCGATGAGCTGCGCGGTGCGGGCGTGGACGTGCTGGTGGTCAACGGGGACCGGGATCCGTTCGGCGTGCCCGACGCCGCTGACGCCGCACGGCTGGTGGTGCTGCCGGGGGAGGGGCACGATCTGAAGCGGGACCCCGCCCGGGTGGGCGAGGTCGTGGCGGAGTGGATCGGCCACTACGCCTAGCTCGGGGTCGCTTCTGTACGGCTTCGCGGACGGCGCCGCGCGCTGCGCGCGATCAGGCCGCGCCGACCAGCGGATCCGGCCGATGCGGGGCGATGACGGTGCCGCTGGGAAGGAGCTCCCCGGTGTCCTCGAACAGGACGACGCCGTTGCAGAGCAGGCTCCACCCCTGCTCGGGGTGGCAGGCGAGGGTGCGTGCCGCCTCGCGGTCAGGCGCCTCAGCGTCCGGACAGGCCGGGTCGTGCGGGCACATCGGCGTGCCTCCGATATCTCGTGGGATGCTCCCGTTTGGAGGGGCGGGAGCCGGCTCGGATTTGTGTCTTATGGCAAGTGTGCGACCTACGTCACAGTTTGCGACATAGCCCGTTTGGACTGTTACAGGAGGATCCCTGATTCGTGTGACCTTCGACACAGCGTGCCTTATGCAGGATAACGGGCCAAGCGTGACACGCGCATCACGTTTGCAATCCCTTGAGAAGGGCTTCGAGCCCGCGCTCGAAGTCCATATCGGCCCGTTCGTCCCGCCTGACCCATTCGTCTACCTCGGGGTCGGCCCAGCCTGACTGCTGCACCTCGACGGCGACGCTGCCGAACACGAAGGCCCGCAGCGAGCGCACGGCCTCCGCCGCGTCGTCCAGGCCGCCTTCGGTGAGCTGCTCGATCTGCTCCTTGATCGCGACGGCCGTGGCGCCCTTGGGCGGTTTGGTCAAGGCCAGGGCAAGAACGCCCGGATGATCCCGGAGCAGCTCCCTGTTGGCCCGGCACCAGGCCTTGGCGGTCTGCTGCCAGCTCGGCCCCTGCTCGACGTGGACCGAGGTCACGTGCTCGGCCAGGGCGTCCATGAGCGCCTCCTTGCCCCGGGGCAGGTGGTGGTAGATGGCCATGGCCTCCACCTGGAGCGCGTCGCCGAGCCTGCGCATCGTGAGCCTGCGCAGCCCCTGGCTGTCGGCGATGTGGAGCGCGGCCTCGATGATGCGCTCGCGGGAGAGGGGGACGGGCGGTCTCTTGGCGGGCATGGTGATCATCTTACTTCGTAAAGGGCGCCGCTCCGGGGCGATTTCCGGCCGTGTCGCGGAACGGCGTACCCTTGCGCTTGAACCTGTACCGATCGTGTGAAGGGGCCTGAGTCCATGGCGTTTTTCCGTCCGCGGGTGAGCCGGGAGGCCGAGGTCCGCTACCACGCGGACCTGGAGATCTCCAGGAGCTTCCCCGAATTGCTCGACAGGGCCCGTCAGTCCGAGCAGATCGTGCGCGACCTGCGTGCCGCGTCGGCCGATGACATCGAGCTGCAGGCCGCGGGGCGGGAGTTCGACCGGGCGCTGACGGAGGCGCTGCGGGGCGCCGAGGCGGGGCAGCGGTCGACGTTCGGCGTGAAGGCGTATGACGACCGGATCGCGCGGCGCAAGGCCAAGGCGACGCCCGCCGGCGCCATGTGGACCGCCGAGGTGGACCGCCTGCGCACGCTGCGCGAGGACAACCGGATGTGGGGCATCCCCCAGGTGCCGCGCCGGGTCCCGGCCGCCCGCTGAGCGGGCTCCCGGCGCGAGCGCGCCGGGGTGGATCATCAGACCTGCGGACGACCCCGGCATCTCAGTGTGCCGGGGTTACGGCATGTGCCGGGGTCACGGCACCCGGAAGGCGTGGCATGCGCAGGGCGTGGCATGCGCAAGGCCCCGGCATCTTGAGAGATGCCGGGGCCTTGCGGGTGTCTCAGCTGGCCCAGTCGAGCAGCGGGCGGGTGTTGCTCGGGTGCCGCAGCTTGGACAGCGACTCCTTCTCCAGCTGACGGATCCGCTCCCGGGTCAGCCCCAGGTGCTTGCCGATCTCGTCGAGCGTGTGCGGCTTGCCGTCCACCAGGCCGAAGCGGAGTGCCATGATCTTCGCCTCCCGGGGTGAGAGGTTCTCGAGCACGCCCCGGAGCTGGTCGCCCAGGAGCTGGCGGTCGACGATCTCCGAGGCCTCCGGCGAGTCGACGTCCTCGATGAGGTCGCCGATCGTGGTCTCCCCGTCCTCACCGATCGTCGCGTTGAGCGAGATCGGCTGGCGGCTGGTACGCAGCAGCTCCTCGATCTGGTCCGGCGTCTTGTCGAGCTCGATCGCCAGCTCCTCGGGCGTGGGCTCACGCCCCAGCTTCTGGTGCATGTCGCGCTCGATGCGCGACAACTTCGACAACATCTCCAGCACGTGCACGGGCAGCCGGATCGTCCTGGCCGAGTCGGCGAAGCCGCGCTGGATGGCCTGGCGGATCCACCACATGGCGTACGTGGAGAACTTGAAGCCCTTGGTGTAGTCGAACTTCTCCACCGCCCGGATCAGCCCGAGGTTGCCCTCCTGGACGACGTCGAGCAGGGACATGCCGCGGTCGGTGTACTTCTTGGCGACCGAGACCACCAGGCGGAGGTTGGCCTCCAGCATGTGGTCCTTGGCCCGCCGCCCGTCCTCGATGACCATCTCCAGGCCCTCACGGACGGCCCGGGACGGCTTGGGGCCGGTCTCCAGCTTGTACTCGGCGTACAGACCGGCCTCGATGCGCCTGGCCAGCTCGACCTCCTGCGCGGCGGTGAGCAGGGTGCGGCGGCCGATGGACTTGAGGTAGGTGTGCACGGAGTCGCCCATGACGGACTGCGTGTCGTCGAGGTCGGCCGGCTCGTTGTCCAGCTCGGCCTCCTCGGCGCTCAGGGCGAGGTCGCCGGGCCCGTCTTCGTCGTGCTCAGGCCCGGGGGACGCGGCGTTCGCGTCAGCCGCCGCGGGGGTTTTTGCCTCGGCCGCCTTGCGGCCGGTAGTCTTTGCCCGCGACGAACTCTTCGAGGTCTGCGCGGTCTTCTTCTTGGGGGCGGTCGTGCTGAGAGACGGCTCGTTCTCCGCGGCCAGGCTCACGCCGGCCTCTGAGAGCTCACGCAGGATCGTGCGCCCTTCAGAGGGGCTGATACCTGCCTCCGCGAAAGCGTCACGCAGCTCCGCGAGAGAAAGGTGACCCTGCGCCCGCCCTCGTTCGATCAGTTGATCGAGAGTAGCGGGTGGGGTCGCCACGGCAGTTCTGGGCATGAGGACACCTCCTCCGTACGGAGTGAGAAACGATCAGGTTGTATGGGTGGGGCGGCTTCCGCGTTCGGCACGGCGCACACCAGTATCAATAACGCCATTCGCCGCCATTTGTTCCCGCATGGCCAGAAGGCGGACGAAAGAGGGGCGGATCGCCCATAGACGAACCGCCCCCCGGGTACGTCTTATTCCGTCACGATGACGTCTCCGGATGACACTCCGGGCATCGGCATGGGCTGCGCGTCCTCCATGCGCTGGTCCGTCCAGTAGTCCAGGACCTTGCCGGGATCGGGGTTGACCTCCCTGGACACGACGATGTCGTCGTCCGCGGGGGTCTGCCGGTCCGACGGGCCGCTGGATGGGACGTCCTTCTCCACCACGGCTCGCGTCTCCTCGCCGGCCTGGTCCAGCCTGCCCGCTGAGGCGGCCGCCGCGATGGAGGCGCCTGCGACGACGATCACGCCGACGATGGCCGCGGATGCCCACATCTTGCGGGTCTGATGCATGAAGGCTCCCTCCCTCTCCCCAATATGACGCAGCCGCAACGCATCAGGTTCCTGTCCTCAGCCGTACCACATCGGTCTTGCCGTTGGGCAACAGCGGCAGCCGGGGCACCAGGCGCAGGTCGCGCGGGGCGGCGTGAGGGGGAAGCCTATCGCGGCAGTATGCCCTCAAATGCGCAAGTGTCGGGGGTGTGTCCGGACCTCGGGGGACCACGATGGCGGTGACGCGCTCGCCCCATTCGGCGTCGGGTACGCCGATCACGGCCGCGTCGGCCACCTCGGGATGCGTGCGGAGCACCTCGGCCACGGCGGCGGCCACGACCTTCTCGCCGCCGGTGTTGATCACGTCGTCGGCCCTGCCGAGCACCCGGAGCCGGCCGCCGGACAGCTCGCCCAGATCGGAGGTGACGAACCAGCCGCCGTCGAAGGGGGCCTGCCCGAAGCGGTAGCCGGTGAACAGCGTCGGCCCGGAGATCCTGATCAGGCCGTCCGCGCCGATTTTGAGATCTACATCGTCAAGGGGCCGGCCGTCGTACACGCAGCCGCCACTGGTCTCGCTCATCCCGTACGTCGTCATGACCCGCGCGCCGAGGTCGCGGGCCCGCTGCACCAGCCCAGGCCCGGGCGCGGCCCCGCCGAGCAGGATCGTCTTGAACACCGACAGGTCCGCTCCCGACTCCACCAGCCGGTGGAGCTGGGTGGGCACCAGGGAGACGTGGTCGGCCCCGGAGCCGAGGACCGCGCGCGGATCGAAGCCGGCGTGAATGATCGGCTCGCTCTCCGACAGCAGGGCGCGGACGAGGACCTGCAGGCCGGAGATGTGGGAGACGGGCAGGCAGCACAACCAGCGCTCGCCCTTGGACGCCTCCGCCCGCCGCAGGGAGGCCGCCGCCGAGGCGCGCAGCGCGGTGGCGGAGAGCATCACCCCCTTGGGCGCGCCGGTGCTGCCGCTGGTGGCGATGACGACCGCCACATCGGCGGGGACGCCCTCCCCGCCGGCCTGGGCGGCGCCGTCGACGTGGGTGGGGCGCAGCGCCTCCAGCACGGGGCCGGGCCGGCCGGGAGACAGCGGGAGGACGGCGGGGCCGTCGCCGGAGAGCGCGGCCTGGACCGCTGTGAACAGGGCGGGTCCTGGAGGCTGCACAATGGCATGCAGCGGACGGTCCGGATGCGACGGGTTCCTCCACATGCTCGTAAGGTTAATGGCGACAGGTCGGACAGAGGCTCAGGGAGGGTCGTGACGCGTTCTCCCGTGGTCTTCAGGATCCCGATGCGCACCCGTTTCCGGGGGCAGACCGTCCGGGAAGGCGTGCTGCTGCACGGCCCGGCGGGGTGGGGCGAGTTCTCCCCCTTCCCCGAATACGGCCCGCGCGAGTGCGCCCGCTGGCTGGCGTGCGCCCATGAGGCGGCGTTCGAGGGCTGGCCGGAGCCGGTGCGCGACACCATTCCGGTCAACGCGACCGTCCCCGCCGTGGGCGCCGAGCAGGCCCATGACCTGGTGCGCCGGTCGGGGTGCGGCACGGCGAAGGTCAAGGTGGCCGAGCGCGGGCAGAACTTCGACGACGACGTGGCCAGGGTGGAGGCCGTGCGCGACGCCCTCGGGCCCGCCGGCCGGCTCCGGGTCGACGTCAACGGCGCCTGGAGCGTCGATGAGGCGGTGCGGCGGCTGAAGCTGCTCGACCGCTACGACCTGGAATACGCCGAGCAGCCGTGCGCCACCCTGGAGGAGCTGGCGGCGGTGCGGCGGGCCTGTGACGTGCCGATCGCGGCCGACGAGTCGATCAGGCGGGCCGAGGACCCGCTGCGGGTCCGGGCGGCCGAGGCCGCCGACATCGCGGTGGTCAAGGTGCAGCCGCTCGGCGGCGTGCGCAACGCGCTGCGGGTGGTGGAGGCGTGCGGGCTGCCCGCGGTGGTGTCCAGCGCCGTGGAGACGTCCGTCGGGCTCGCGGCCGGGGTGGCGCTGGCCGCCGCGCTGCCCTCGCTGCCCTACGCGTGCGGGCTCGGCACGATGCCGCTGCTGGCGGGTGACGTGGTCGGCGACTCGCTGACGCCGGTGGACGGGCGGCTGGCCGTACGACGCCCTCCCGTAGATTTTGAGCGTTTGTCGGCTTTTGAGATTGATTCTCCCCCATGGCTTCGCCGGATGCAGGAGGCGTCACGTTGAACCCCGCTACCGCGCTGGCCACGGTCTTGGTGGACGAGCTGGTGCGCTGCGGCCTGACCGACGTGGTGGTGGCGCCCGGCTCGCGCTCGGCCCCGCTGGCGCTGGCGCTGCACGCGGAGTCGCGGGTGCGCCTGCACGTGCGCGTCGACGAGCGTTCCGCCTCGTTCCTGGCGCTCGGGCTGGCCAAGCGCTCCGAGCGGCCGGTCGCGCTGATCTGCTCCTCCGGCACCGCCACCGCCAACTTCCATCCGGCCGTCATCGAGGCCAGCGAGTCGGGCGTGCCGCTGCTGGTGCTCACCGCCGACCGCCCGCCGGAGCTGCGCGGCACCGGCGCCAACCAGACGATCGACCAGATCAGGCTGTACGGCACCGCGACCCGCTGGTTCGCCGAGGTCGGCGTGCCGGAGAACCGCCCCGGCCAGGTGGCCTACTGGCGCTCGCTGGCCTGCCGCGCCTACCAGCGCGCCTCCGGCCCGGCCAACCCCGGCCCGGTCCACCTCAACCTGGCCTTCAGGGAGCCGCTGATCCCCGACGGCGACACCACGTGGTGCGAGCCGCTCGACGGCGCCGCCAACGGCCCCTGGGTGCGGGCCAGGGTCGCGCCCCCGCCGATCGCCCTGCACATCCCGCCGACCCGGCGCGGCGTGCTCGTGGTCGGCGACGGCGCCGTCAACGTGCGCCGCTACGTCGCGGCGGCGGGCATGGCGGGCTGGCCGGTGTTGTCGGAGCCGAACGGCGGCGGCCGCTACGGCGACCACGCCATCTCGACCTACCACTACCTGCTGGGCACGCCGGAGTTCGCCGACGCGCACCGGCCCGACGTGGTCGTCACCCTCGGGCGGCCGGGGCTGAGCCGGCCGTTGTTGTCGTGGCTGCAACGGGCCGGCGAGCACATCGTGGTGGCCCCCGACCTCGACCGCTGGCCCGATCCGACGCGGTCGGCCACGCAGGTGGCGCAGGCGGTGGAGATCCCGGTGGCCTCCGGCGACGACACCTGGCTGCACGCCTGGCGGCAGGCCGACCGGGCGGTCAGATCGGCCCTCGACGAGGCGCTCGACGTGTCGGGCACCAGCGAGCCGCGCCTGGCCAGGGACCTGGTGGACCTGCTGCCGAACGGCGCGCTGCTCTACTGCGGCTCCTCGATGCCGATCAGGGACCTGGACCAGGCGATGCGGCCGCGGCGCGGCATCCGGCTGATGGCCAACCGGGGCGCCGCCGGCATCGACGGGCTGGTCTCGGCGGCGATGGGGGCGGCGCTGGCGCACAACGGGCCCTCCTACGCGCTGCTGGGCGACCTGTCGTTCCTGCACGACCAGAACGGGCTGATCCTGGGCCCCCGCGAGCCCCGGCCCGACCTGTGCTTCGTGGTGGTCAACAACGACGGGGGCGGCATCTTCTCCCTGCTTCCGCAGGCGGCGGTGCGCGATCCGTTCGAGCGGGTCTTCGGCACGCCGCACGGGGTGGACCTGGGTTACGTGGCGGCGGCGACCGGCACGCCGTACACGCTGGTGAGCGACATCACCGAGCTGCCCAAGGCGATCCGCGGCGAGGGGCTGCGCCTGGTCGAGGTGCGCACCGACCGCGAGGAGAACGTGCTCGTGCACGCCCGCCTGCGCGAGGTCGCGCAGGAGGCCGTCCGAGGCGTCGCCGGGGAATGGCACGCGGCGGAGACCCCGGAGACCGGCGCGGGGGATTAGGCGCTCAGGGCGTCGAGCAGCCGGTTGAGCGGGCTGTCCAGGCCCCAGCGGTCGGCCAGGCGCACCAGCGCGTCGCCGTCGCGCGGCTTGGCGGGCAGGGCGAGGTCGGCGGCGGGCAGCGGCGCGTCGGGAGCCACCTCGACGACGGCCGGAGCGGCGCTGAGATAGTCGCGGGCGGCGGCCAGCTTGGTGCGGCTGCCCGCGGGGAAGCCCTCGGCCGCGCCCGCGTCCAGGGCCGCCAGCAGGGCGTCGAGGGTGCCGAACCGGGTGATCAGGGCGGCGGCGGTCTTCTCGCCGACGCCGGGCACGCCGGGCAGGCCGTCGCTGGGGTCGCCGCGCAGGGTGGCGAAGTCGGCGTAGGCGCGCCCGGGGATGCCGTATTTGGCGGTGACGAACGCCTCGTCCACGATCTGCAGGTTGCGGATGCCGCGGGCGGTGTAGAGGACGCGGACCGGGCGGGCGTCGTCGACGAGCTGGAACAGGTCGCGGTCGCCGGTCACGATGTCGACCGCGCCCCGCGCCCGGTGGGTGAGCGTGCCGATCACGTCGTCGGCCTCGTAGCCGGGCGACTCCAGGCGCGCGATGCCGAGCGCGTCGAGCACCTCCTCGATGACGGCGATCTGCGGCACGAGCGTGGCGGGCACCTCCTCCACGTCGCCGTGGGCGACGCGGTGCGCCTTGTACGTCGGGATCGCCTGGACGCGGAAGGCGGGCCGCCAGTCGGCGTCCATGGTGGCCACGAGCTCGGTGGGCGAGTGCCGGCGCACGAGGGTGGCGATCATGTCGATGAGGCCGCGGACCGCGTTGACCGGCGAGCCGTCGGGCGCCTTGATCGACTCCGGGATGCCGAAGAAGGCACGGAAGTAGAGGGACGGGGTGTCCAGAAGCATGAGCACGCCTCTATGGTCGCATTCCTCGCGGCTCCGCGCCGGTGCGCGCCCGTGGGGGCTGCTCGCCGCCCAGGACGCCGACCGCCAGCAGGCAGGCGTCGTCCTCCGGGTTGGGGCCGCCGATGTCGATGAGGAGGCGATCCAGCCCGGCGTCGAGGTCGCGGCCCGGCACGTCGCGGGCGGCGGTCAGGGCCAGGCCGAGGCCGACGTCGATGTCGCGGGTGCGCCGCTCGACCAGCCCGTCGGTGAACATCAGCAGCAGGTCCCCCGGCAGCAGCTTCGTGGTCGCCAGCTCGTACGGACGGCCGGAGGTGGCGCCGAGCAGCACGCCCCTGGGCTGGGCGAGCTGGCTGGCGACGCCGTCGCGGACCAGGATGGGCGCCAGGTTGCCCGCCTGGCTCCAGGCGAACACGCGCGTCTCCGGATCGAGGTGGCCGATGATCGCGGTGGCGGTGGTGTCCTTGAGCTGGTGCAGGACGAGGTCGTTCAGCCAGGCCAGCAGCCGGTGGGCGGGCCGGCCGGTCATGGCCAGGCCGACGAGGGCGTGGCGGAGCTGGGCCATGTGGGCGATGGCGGGCAGGCCGTGGCCGGAGACGTCGCCGATGGCCAGCAGCAGGCGGCCGTCGGGCGTGGGGGCGGCCTCGAACCAGTCGCCGCCCAGGTTGGCGGTCTTCTCGGCCGGGACGTAGCGCACCGCGATCCTGGTGTGCGGCAGGTCGTGGCAGACCGGCTCGGGCAGGATCGCGTCGCGCAGGGCGAGCATGACGTGGCGCTCCTCGGCGGCCCGCTCACGGGTCTCCAGGAGCTGGCGGCGCGACGCCGACACCATGCGCTCGGCGCGGCGGCGGCCGGTGATGTCCTGGATGACGCCGTGCAGGCCGGCGGGGCCGTCCGGGGCCGTCAGCGGTTCGAGCACGACCCGCAGGTCGCGCAGCTCGCCGCTCCTGCGGATGCGGAACTCCGCCTGGACCGGCTCGACGCCCTGCGCGGCCGACCACAGCAGCCGGTCGAGCGAGCCCACGTCGGCCGGCTCGACGTACTCGGCCAGCTCGGGCAGGGAGACGGGGCCGTCGGCCGGGTCCCGGCCGAAGATCACGTAGACCTGGTCGGACCAGATCGCGCCGCCGGTGTGGAGGTGCCACTCCGCCCAGCCCATGTTGCCGAGCCGCTGGGCGTGCGCCAGCCGTACGGCGAGCATCTCGGCGTCGCTCTCGTGGCCGAGCAGCTCGGCCGCGCCTATGACGTCGACCATCGTCTCACTCTCAACTACGGGTGGATCTGGACAATTGACCCCACACTACGTGACCGTCATGGGACAGAGCGTGGTGATGGGTTGCCGTGTTGTGAGACCTTTTCGCGGATTTTAGGAGGCGTGGTCCGAGTAGATTATCCGCTGTGACGTCCTCAGACTTGTATCCCGTGTCCCGTCTGGCCGCCGTTCAGGAGGCCACCGCCAAGGCCGGGCTCGACGCCCTGCTGCTCACTCCCGGCCCCGATCTGCGTTACGTGAGCGGTTACGAGGCCAAGCCGCTGGAGCGCCTGACGTGTCTCGTGGTGCCCGCGGCCGGGGAGCCGTACATGATGGTGCCGCGCCTGGAGCTGCCGGCCGCGCAGGCATCGCCCGCCTCCCGGCTGGGGCTCGATTTCGTGGCGTGGGACGAGACCGACGACCCGTACGCGATCGCGGCGGCCCGCCTGGGCCGGGTGGCCAAGGTCGGGCTGGCGGACCGGATGTGGGCCATGTCCTCGCTGCGCTTCCGCGCGGTGCTGCCGGAGGCCGAGCAGGTGCTGGCCGGAAGCGTGCTGCGGGAGTTGCGGATGCGCAAGTCGCCCGCCGAGACGGCGGCGCTGCGCGAGGCGGGCGAGGCGATCGACTCGGTGCACCGGCTGGTGCCCGGGCTGCTGCGCGCCGGGCGCACCGAGCGGGAGGTGGGCAGGGACATCGCCGAGGCGATCCTGGCCTCCGGGCACGACACGGTCGACTTCGTGATCGTCGCCTCCGGCCCCAACGCCGCCAGCCCGCACCACGAGGTGTCCGACCGGGTGATCCAGGCAGGCGAGCCGGTCGTGGTCGACATCGGCGGCCAGCTCCACAACGGCTACTGCTCCGACTCCACGCGCACCTACGGCGTGGGGGAGCCGCCCGCGGAGTTCGCCGCCTACTACGAGGTGCTGCGGCGGGCGCAGGACGCGGCCTGCGCGGCGGTGCGGCCCGGCGTGTCGTGCGAGTCGATCGACGCGGCCGCCCGCGACATCATCGCCGAGGCCGGCTACGGCGACTACTTCATCCACCGCACCGGGCACGGCATCGGCATCGAGACGCACGAGGAGCCCTACATCGTCTCCGGCAACGGCGAGCCGATGGAGCCCGGGTTCGCCTTCTCCGTCGAGCCGGGCATCTACCTGCCGGGCCGCCACGGCGCCAGGATCGAGGACATCGTGGTGTGCGGGCCCGACGGCGGCGAGCGGCTGAACAACACGCCGCGTGAGCTGGTGATCGTCTGAACGCGGGCGGGAGCGCCCGTCAGGCCGGGGCTGCGGACCGCTGACCCGTCATGTTCGCTGAGGTCGTGTACGCCACCAGCCCCGGCTCCCGGCGGCCCAACGAGGACCTGGTGATCGCCGGGCCGTCGTGGATCGTCGTGCTCGACGGGGCCACGGCGGCCGACGGGGTGGACGGCGGGTGCGCGCACGACGTGCCGTGGCTGGTCGCGCGGCTCGGCGGCGCGCTGTCCGCCGGGCTGTCCGCCGATTCCGGCACGCCGCTGCCCGCACTCCTGGAGGCGGCCATCGTGGACACCATGGCCGCGCACGGGGGCGCCTGCGACCTGGCCGACCCCGACTCGCCGTCCGCGACCGTGGCCCTCGTCAGGAGCGGCCCCGAGCGGGTGGAGTGGCTCGTGCTGGGCGACTCGCCGGTGATCCTGTCGCGCGCGGGCGGCGGGATCGAGGTGATCGGGGACGACCGGCTGGAGCGGCTGCCGGGCGGGCGGCCGTACTCGCTGGAGCTGGTGCGCCGGACGCGCAACGCGCCCGGCGGGTTCTGGGTCGCCGGCGCCCGGCCCGAGGCGGCCGGCCAGGCGGTGCACGGCGCGGCGGACGCGCGGGAGGTGGCCGCCGCGGGGGTGTGCACCGACGGGGTCACGCGGCTCGTCGAGTGGTACGGCTGGAGCTGGGACGACCTGGCGGCGGCGCTGGCCGGGCCGGGCCCCGAGGCGGTGATCCGGGCGGTGCGCGACCTGGAGGGCGCCCGCGGGCCGGTGCGCGGGAAACGGCATGACGACGCCACCGCGGTCTGGGGCCGGGTGCGTCCGCGCTGAGGTGTATCAGAGCAGACCTCCGGTGCTCTGGGAAGGCGAAGGGCGGCGGAGGAGGTGCGCCATGTTCGTCGGCAGGACGGCGGAGACGTCCCTGCTGCGCGCGGAGTCGCGCGCGGCGGGCGCGGGCCGCGTCAGAAGGGTGGTCGTCGAGGGCCCCGAGGGCATCGGCAAGACCGCGCTCGTCCACCACGCGCTCGGCGGGGAGGCGGGCGTGCGGGTGCTGGCCGCCAGCGGCGAGCAGAGCGAGCGCCGGCTCTGTCTCGGCGTCGTGCGCCAGCTCGCCGACGAGGCGGGCCCGCGCAGGGTGGCGCCCGCGCTCGGCGGCGCCCGGCGTGACCCCTGCGCCGCCGGGCAGGCGCTCTGCGACGTCATCGGCACCCTGCAGGCGGACGCGCCGCTGGTCGTGCTCGTCGACGACGCCCAGTGGGCGGACCGGCCGTCGTTGCGCGCCCTCGGCTACGTGCTGCGCCGCCTGCGGACCGGCCGCGTGCTCGTGCTCATCGTCTGCCGCGACCTCACCGGCCCGTGGCTGCCCGACGGCCTGCGGCGGCTGCTGACCGGCGACGACACCGTCCGCCTCACGCTGGACGGCCTGAGCGCCGCCGACCTGACCGCCCTGACGCCCCTGACCGGGCAGATCCGGCCGACGGGACCGACGGGACCGACGGGATCAACGGGATTGACGGGACCGGCAGCGTCGGCGGGCCGGATCGGGCCGTCCGGCTCGGCCGGTCCGGAGCCGGGCCTCAGCGCCGCGGCGGCCACCCGGCTGCACGACCACACCCTGGGCAACCCGCTGCACGCCCGCGCCCTGCTGGCGAGCGTGCCCGCGCCGGTGCTCGGCGACCCCGGCGCCCGCCTGCCCGCCCCCGCCACCTACCTGCGGTCCTTCCTCCGCCGCCTCAGCGCCTGCACCGACGGCGCCCGGCAGCTCGTCGCCGCCGCCGCCGTGCTCGGCGGGCGCTGCCCGCTGCACGTCGCCGCCACCGTCGCCACCGCTCCCGGCGAGCCGCTGATCGCTCTGGAGGAGGCCGTCGCCGCCGGGGTGCTCCGTGAGCTGCCCGGCCGCCTGGTCGACTTCCCCGAGCCGCTGGCGCTGGCCGCCGCCTACGACACCCTCGGCGCGGGCACCAGGGCCCGCCTGCACCTGACCGCCTCGCTGCTGGCCGACGACACCGGCACGGCGCTGCGGCACCGGGCCGCCGCCGCGGGCGGCCCCGACGAGGCCCTGGCCGAGGAGCTGGCCGGCTTCGCCGCCGAGGCCGCGCGGCACGGGCGGTGGCCGGACGCCGCCGCCTGCCTTGACCTGGCCGCCGGGCTCACCGAGTCGGCGGCGCGCCGCGACGAGCTGCGCACGGCCGCCCTGGAGCACGTCCTCATCGGGGGCGATGTGATCCGGGCGACCGAGCTCGCCGCCGTGCGCAACGCCGACCCGCGCCCGGTACGCGGATATGTGCTGGGGCGGCTCGCGCTGGTGTCCGGACGCTTCGAGGAGGCGTCCGAGCTGCTGGCCGGGGCGTGGCGGCACAGAGAGCCCGGATTCGCCGCCGACGTGGCCGAGCAGCTCGCGTGGCTGCATCTGGTCACGGGAGAGCGGGGGGCGGCGGTGAGCTGGGCCCGCCTGGCGCTCGAGCAGCCCGTCGAGGGCGCGGTCGCCCGGCCGTACGACGTGCTGGCGCTGGGAGGGGCACCCAGCGCCGGCGCGCCCGCCGACAGCCTGGCTGCGGCGGTCGCGCACCTGGCGCGGGACGCGCCCGAGCAGGCGGTCGCGGTGCTCAAGCGGGTCGTGGCCGCCGCCGCGCGGGCGGGGGTGCCGCATCACTGGCTGCAGGCCGCCGCGCTGCTGGCCGTCGCCGAGCACAGGACCGCCCGCTGGGACGGCGCCGCCGCCCGGGCCGAGCAGGCGCTGCGTGAGGCGGCGGCCCTCGGGCAGCGCTGGCTGCTGCCGTGCCTGGAGGCGGTGTGCGTGGCGCCGCTGGCCGCCCTGGGCGAGCACGAGCGCGCCCGCGCCCACGCGAGCGCCGCCAGGACCGCCGCCCGCGAGCTGCGGCACGCGCTCGGCGAGCATCAGGCCGACCTGGCGGCGGCGCTGCTCGGCGTCGAGGGCGCCCCGGCGGGGGCCGATGACGCGTTCGTGCCCGACCCGAGGCCGGTCCGGATCGAGGCGCTGGTCGCCGACGGGCGGCTGGAGGAGGCCGAGCGGACACTCGCCGCGTTCGACCAGAGCGGCTCGGCGCGGCGGGCCGGTCCGCGCGGGCAGGCCGAGCGGATCAGGCTG
This sequence comes from Nonomuraea sp. NPDC002799, assembly GCF_053592075.1. Lineage (NCBI taxonomy): Bacteria > Bacillati > Actinomycetota > Actinomycetes > Streptosporangiales > Streptosporangiaceae > Nonomuraea > Nonomuraea sp. NPDC002799. The sequence goes on along the minus strand of NZ_JBSFVA010000047.1, from coordinate 48,175 downwards.
GGCGGCCTGCTGCTGGCCGCCAGGAACGTTCCAAGACAGGCCGAGGAGGGCTTCGCCCGCGCGCTGGCGCTGGTGGAGTCGGGGGTGTGCCCGCTGGAGGAGGCGCTGGTGCTGCTCGACCTCGGCCGGCTGCTGCGCCGCACGGGCCGGCGCAAGGCGGCCGCGGAGCGGCTGGCCGCCGCCCGCGCCATCTTCGAGCGGCTCGGGGCTCGGCCGCTGGTGGACCGGTGCGCGCGCGAGCTGGAGGCCTGCGGGCTGGAGCCGCCGGCCACAGTACGCCTCGGGCTGACGCCGCAGGAGCTCAGCACCGCCACGCTGGTGGCCGGCGGGCTGACGAACCGGCAGATCGCCAGGGAGCTGCTCATCAGCGTCAAGACCGTCGAGTACCACATCGGCAAGATCTACACCAAGCTCGGCATCGGCTCGCGCGTCGCCCTGGCCGCCAAGCTCGCCGCGATCGGCCAGGCGGCGAGCTGAGGCCCGCGCTCACCCCCCGCCGCCGGAGGGCACGAGGTGTCGTTCACAGCCATCGGAGCAGGCTGAACGGCCACGCTGCTGATACCTTGATCGATACTGTGTGATCATGAAACAATTCTCAGCAGGTGTGCACCTCCGGCTGTTGAAGGGTCGTCGCCCATGACGCGCGAGCCGAGCGAGCGGCGCTAGGGTGCCGGACGACGGGCTGGACGACGCGTTCGAGCTCGGCAGGACCTGCGCGCTGGCCGCCGAGTGCGGCAGGGATCTGCGGCACTGCGCGCAGATGTACGGCGGTCTGTTCCCGCCCGCCGCCTTCGGCGCCGATCTCTACCACGCCCTGACCCTGGGCACGGCCTTCAGCGCCCCCTGGGCCGCCGCCTCCCGCCTGCGGGTCGTCAACAGGAGCACGTTGTGGGTGCTGGCCCTCGACCGGCTCGTCGACCACACCGCCACCACCCGCGAACAGGTCAACCGCCTCACCCGCGAATGCCTGTCGGTCGCCGACGGCGCCGTGCCCCGCTCGGCGGTCACCCGCTTCCTGGCCGACCTGCGCGACGAGCTGGCCACGGTCAAGGACTTCGAGGACCTGCAGTGGTTGTGGCGCGACCAGCTCGCCCGGATGCTGGCCGGCATGGCCAGGGGCTGGGTGTGGCGCGACACGCAGGCCGTGCCCACGCTGGCCCGCTATCTCGACAACGCCGACAGCCGCGGCACGTGCTTCGTGGACGTCTCGCACTGGATCTACACGGCCGACGACTGGACCAGGGCGCATCTGGAGGACCTGCGGGCGGTCAGCAGGCACGTACAGCGCTATCTGCACCTGCTGGGCGACGTCGCCTCCTATCGCAGGGACGTGAGCTGGGGCGATCTGAACGTGCTGGCGCTCGGCGTCAGCCGCGCCGAGGTGACGGAGGCGATGGCCGGCCTCGCGCACGAGGCGGCCCACCTGATCGAGCCGGTACGCGAGCACAGCCCCCGCACGGCCGCCTACCTAAAACGACAAATGGGATTCCACGCTGGTTTTCACGGCATTTCCGGCTAGTTCCGGACGCGGTTATGGTCTTGTCGGATAGCATGACAACGCCCTTTGACTGCGGCGCGGCCGGGTCGGCGATTAACGGGGCTAGAGACGACAAACTGTGACATTTTGTTTCTTGTAAAAAATTGCGACTTGAGTGCAAAATGTGGCGTTGCTAGGGTGGCTCGTTGCCAGGCATGTGGATCGACCTTCTCAACGCGCCTTGACAGGTACCACTGACCACGGCACCTCAGGGGCGGGGTTGAGCTTGCGCGGAAATGTACGGGCGGTGCTGCATGGAATTCGGTCGCTCTGACCATTGGCGGCTGCCGACGGCGATCAAGATCTTGGTCGCCGGAGGATTCGGCGCGGGCAAGACCACCATGGTGACCGCCGTCTCCGAGACGCGGCCACTGCGCACGGAGGAGGCGCTCACCCAGATCGGGACGCACGTCGACGACCTCGACGGGGTCGAGCGCAAGCTCACGACCACGGTGGCCATGGACTTCGGGCGGATCACGATCCGCGACGACTACATGCTCTACCTGTTCGGCACGCCGGGCCAGGAACGGTTCTGGTTCGTGTGGGACGAGCTGGCCATGGGCGCGCTGGGCGCCGTGGTGCTGGCCGACACCCGCCGCCTCGACGACTGTTTCCCGGCGGTCGACTACTTCGAGAAGCGCGAGCAGCCGTTCATCGTGGCGCTCAACGCCTTCGACGGCGTGATGCCGTTCACCGTCGGCGAGGTGCGCGGCGCGATCGGCCTGGAGCCGGACATCCCCATCGTGCGCTGCGACGCCCGCAGGCGCGACTCCGGCAGGGAGGTGCTCATCACGCTGGTGGAGCATGCCATGCGCAGGGGCGCCACCCCGGTCGGGACCATGTCGTGACCATGACCGGCTACCTTTGACCGATGGAGGAGATCGACCGCCGGATCGTCACGCTGCTGGCCCAGGACGGCCGTATGAGTTTCACCGACCTGGCCCGGGAGACCGGGCTGTCGGTCTCAGCGGTGCACCAGCGCGTACGCCGTCTGGAGAAGCGCGGGGTCGTCCGCGGATACGCCGCGATCATCGACCATGACGCGGTGGGGCTGCCGCTGACCGCGTTCGTGTCGATCAAGCCGATCGATCCCGCCGCGCCCGACGACGCCCCCGAGCGGCTGGCCCACCTGCGGGCCATCGAGGCGTGCCACAGCGTCGCGGGCGACGAGAGCTACATCCTCAAGGTGCGGGTCGCCTCGCCGGTGGGGCTGGAGGACCTGCTGCAGCAGATCCGCGCCTCGGCCAACGTCTCGACGCGCACCACGGTCGTGCTCAGCACCCCCTACGAACATCGTGCCCCCGAGGTCGCCGGCGAGCCCGCGGCCACTCCGGACGGACACGTCTGACGGGGCCCTGACGGCTTCCCAGGGCTCTACAGGCTCCACCCAAGGGCGGCAACGGCTTCAGGCCGCCCCCGAGGGCGCGTAACAGGCGCGCCGCGGCGCCCTCGGCCGCCCCCAGCCGCGGCGACCGCCAGAGGGACGAAGCGCACGGGGGTGCCTCCTGCCAGGCGGATGGATCAGGTGGGATCGGCGCGCGCCGATCGCGGCGGGCCGGTCGTGGAGCCGAAGATCTCCTCGCGCACGGTGTCGAGGGCGAGGTCGAGCGCGCCGGCCAGCACGGGATTGCCTTCGACGCTCGACAGGCGGACCTGGGGCTGGGGGATGGTCAGCGCGTGCAGCTCGTGCTCGACCAGCTCGCGCAGGGTCTCGCCGCCCGGCAGCACGACGCCGCCGGTCAGCACGATCAGCCCGGGGTCGATGACGGAGGTGACGGCCGCCAGGCCCACGGCCAGCCGGGCGGCGACGTCGCGCAGCCCGGCCCGGGCGTCGTCGGACCGCTGGCCGGAGCCCTGGGCCGCCCGCACGGCGTTCGCGACGGCCTGGCCGAAGCCCGCGCCGCGCACGCCGTACGAGCGCAGCAGCTTCAGCACGGCGGGGCCGCCGGTGAGCGCCTGGTAGCCGTGGCTGGCGTAGCGGCCGGACTCGCGGGCCGTCGGCGCGCCCGGGGTCGGCATGTAGCCCACCTCGCCCGCGCCGCCCGTCGCGCCCCGGTGCATGCGCCCGCCGAGCACGATGGCCGAGCCGATGCCCTCGTCGGCCCAGAGCAGCACGAAGTCCCGATGACCCCGGGCGGCCCCGTGCGCCTGCTCGGCGAGGGCGACGAGGTTGACGTTGTTCTCCACGCTCACGGGCACGCCGAGGCCGGCGCTGAGCGCGGGGACCAGGTCGGGGATGTGCCAGCCCGGCACGTCCTTGGCCGCGGCGTACCCGAGCCCGCCGGTGGACGGGTCGATCGCGGCCTGCACCCCGATCACGACCCGGCGCAGCTTGTCCGGCGGGTCCGCGCCCCGCAGGGCGGCGCCGAGCCGCTCCACCAGGTCGCCGTGGGGGCGGCGCGGCGTCGGCAGGACGTGCTCGCCCACGACCGTGCCGGTGATGTCGGCCACCTTGGCCTCGATCCGGCCGGGGGTGACGTCGAGCGCGCCCACGTACGCCGCCGCCGGGTTGATCCGGTAGACCTCGGCCGTACGCCCCGGCAGGCCCTCCCTGATGCCGTCCAGAACGACCAGCCCCGCCTCCTGCAGCCGGGACAGGAGCTGGGACGCCGTCGGCTTGGACAGCCCGGTGAGGACGCCGATCTCGGGGCGGGTCAGCGGGCCGCGGTCGAGGAGGGCCCGCAGCGCGGCGCGATCGTTGATGGCGCGTAGCAGACTGGGGGTCCCCGGCACCGGACCGCTCACGGCGACTCCTTGATCGTGAGTTAGGAAACTTTCCTAACTGCTCACGAACATAGGAAGGCTCTGTGTAACGGTCAAGGGGCGAATGTCAGACGTAATCGGAGGAGCGTTAGGGGGAAAGAAGGGGAGAGTGCCTCAACAGGCATGCTAATGTCGTCGTTTGTCGTAACAACAAGCAGAATGGCCCGGAGTGTCCCATTAACCACAATAATGGTCAGGCGGCAACTCGTCAAACAGAGCTCGCCAGAGAGCAGGCGTACGTCACCCTGCTCTACGACCGGCTCGACGAGCTGCGCGAACGTACCCAGCGGCAGCTCAAGGAGGTGCTCGCCACGGGCGCTGTCGGCACGCTGCAGAACCGGTCGGAGCGCGACACGTTCGCCGACATGTACGCCGCCCGGCTCGCCCGCCTCTGGGCGGTCGAGCGCGGCCTCGTCTTCGGACGTCTCGATCACGTCGACGAGGGCCGGCTGTACATCGGCAAGCTCGGCCTCACCGACGACGAGCAGCAACGCCTGCTCATCGACTGGCGGGCGCCGGTGGCGCAGCCGTTCTACCGCGCCACCCCGGCCGCGTCCATGGGCGTGACCAGGCGGCGCCACCTGCAGACCAAGGGGCGGGCCGTGGTCGGCGTGGACGACGACCTGCTCGACTTCGACTCGCTCACCGACGACGACCGCGCCACCCTCAACGGCGAGGCCGCGCTGCTGGCCGCGCTCGACGAGCGGCGCACCGGCCGCATGCGCGACATCGTCGCCACCATCCAGTCCGAGCAGGACCGCGTCATCCGCGCCGACCTGAACGGCGTCCTGGTCGTGCAGGGCGGCCCCGGCACCGGCAAGACCGTCGTGGCGCTGCACCGCGCCGCCTACCTGCTCTACACCCACCGTGAGCGCCTGGAGCGCCGGGGCGTGCTCATCCTCGGGCCCAACCTCACCTTCCTGCGCTACATCGAACAGGTCCTGCCCTCGCTCGGTGAGACCGACGTGCTGCTGTCGACGGTCGGGGAGCTCTATCCCGGCGTGACCGCCACCACCAGGGAGCGCCCCGAGGTGGCCGCGCTCAAGGGCGACCTGCGGATGGCCGAGGTGCTGGCCAATGCCGTGCGCGACCGGCAGAAGGTGCCGCGCAAGCCCATCGACCTCACGATCGGGCGCATCACCCTCACCATCGACCGCTCCATGCTGGAGGGTGCCAGGAACAAGGCGGCCCGCACGCGCCGCCCGCACAACCAGGCCCGTGCCGTGTTCGTCAGGTCGCTGCTCAACGCCCTGGCCAGGCAGCAGGCCCGCAAGATCGGCAAGGGGCTCATCGACGATGACGACCTGGCCGATCTGCGCGAGGAGTTGCGGACCGAGCCGGTGGTCAAGTCCGCGCTCAACCGGCTGTGGCCCTACCTGACGCCACAACGCCTCCTGCTCGGCCTCTACGGCTCCCCCGAGCGTCTCGGTTACGCCGCCGCCGATCTGAGCCCTCAGGAGCGTGCTCTGCTGCGCCGGGACGGCGGCGCGTGGACCGAGTCCGACGTGCCGCTGCTCGACGAGGCCGCCGAGCTGCTCGGCGAGATCGACGAGCAGGTGCTGCGGGCCAGCGCGCTGCAGGCCGAGGAGGAGCTGGCCGCCGCCAGGCAGGCCGAGGAGAGCGAGCGCGAGGCCGAGCTCTCCTACGCCCGCGAGGTGCTGGAGCTGACCGGCCTGTCCGACGTCGTGGACGCCGAGCGCCTGGCCGAGCGCCAGCGCGGCGGGGGCCCCTACCTCACCACCGCCGAGCGCGCCGCCGCCGACCGCACCTGGGCCTACGGGCACGTGATCGTGGACGAGGCGCAGGAATTGTCGCCGATGGCGTGGCGGGTGCTCATGCGGCGCTGCCCGACGCGTTCCCTGACGATCGTCGGCGACATCGCCCAGACCGGTTCCGCGGCCGGGGCGCGGTCGTGGAAGGAGGCGCTCGACCCGTACGTGGCCGGGCGCTGGCGCCAGGAGCGGCTCACCGTCAACTACCGGACGCCCGTCGAGCTGATGGCCGTCGCCGCCCGGGTGCTGGCCACCATCGACCCCGGACTGCGGGCGCCCACCTCCGTCCGGGAGGTGGGCGTGGAGCCGTGGTCGGCGCCGCTGTCGGCCCTGCCCGAGCTGGTCAAGGCCGAGGTCGGCGAGGGCGGCAAGATCGCCGTGGTGGTGCCGGACGCGCTGCTGTCCGCTGTGGGGGAGCAGGTCACGCGGGCCGTGGCCGGGGCGGTCGTGGTGACGCCGGGAGAGGGCCGGGCCAAGGGCGCGGCGGCTCTCGACGCGCCGGTGGCGGTGCTGGGCGTGACGGACGCGAAGGGCCTGGAGTTCGACTCGGTGATCGTGGCCGAGCCGGATCTCATCGCGGCCCAGTCGCCGAGAGGTCCCAGCGACCTGTATGTTGCTCTGACCCGGGCCACGCAACGGCTCGGGGTCGTTCACGAGCGGCCGCTGTCGCAGGCTCTGCAGGGCTTGTCAAGCCGCTCGCCGACACCGGCAAATGGGCTTTGACTCCTTTACCTCATATGTCCCACCTGCGGAAACTTGATGTTTCTGCTGATCGGGACACGGTTGACATCTGAGGTGGAGTCGGTAGTTTGCTGCGCAGTCCAGCACGGGACTTGGCCGGTTGGCCGTCTCTGACATCGCCGGATCCTGCGTCCGTGACGGAGTGTGACTTCGTCCACACAGCCAGGTGCAGGGCCGTCGGTCCGTCGAGTCGGGGCACCCCAACCGGGCGGGGGGTTGGACCCGGGACGGGCCCGGGAGCCCAGTAGACAACGGAATTCCGCGCTCGCCGCCGACGAGACGGGTCCGGTCCGAAGGGTTTCCGGGCCCTCTTCCCGCTCTCGTGTGCCGGGCCGCCATCGCGCCGGGTGGTCCCGCCGTTCGCGGGATCACCCTGCCGCCCCCGTTTCTCGGCTCGGGGCGGCCAATTTCTGATCTTTCCGGAGGCCGCGCGGGCTTGAGCGCCGCCGTGGGGCGGTAGCGTTTTCGCAAGCAGGCGTGCGAATTTCTGGCGAGGAGACCCCGGAGTGGTTCAGGACAGGACGAGCCATCCGCCCACACCCGGGCGCGACCCGGCCCGTGCGTCCGGGCCGTCGGCGGACACGCCCGAGTCCCAGGGGCCCGCCGAATCCGTGGCCGCGTCCGGCGGCTCCGGCGGCTCCTCCGGCGACGTGCCCGGAGGGGCGGCGGCGCGGGGCGTCGCCGGCGCCGGGCTCCGGTCGCGGCTCGTGCTGCCGGCCAGGGTCGTGGCCGCCGTGGCCGGCGGATTGGCGCTCTACGCGTCGTTCCCCCCGCTCGACTGGTGGTGGTGCGCGCCTGCGGGCATCGCGCTGATCATCGGCTCGCTCTACGGCACCCGGCCCAGGCGGGCCGCCTGGCTCGGCTATCTGAGCGCCCTGGTGTTCCTGCTCCCCACGCTCGCCTGGGTGCGCACCATCGGCGACGACGTCTGGTTCATGCTGGTCGGCACCGAGAGCGCCTTCTACGCCGTCATGGCCGCCCTGGCGGCGCCGGTGTTCAGGCTGCGGTGGTGGCCGCTGTGGTTCGGCGGGTTGTGGGCAGGCATGGAAGGGGCCCGCAGCCTGGTGCCCATCGGCGGGTTCCCCTGGGCGCGGCTGGCGTTCAGCCAGGGTGAGTCGCTGTTCACCTCCTACGCCGCCCTCGGTGGCGCGCCGCTGGTCTCGTTCGCCGTCGCGGTGTGCGGCGCCCTGCTCGCCCACGCCGTCCTCGTCCGGCGGGCCACGACGCTGACGAGGGCGGTTCCGGTCGCTCTGGCGCTGGCCGTGCCCGTGCTGAGCTTCGCGGTGCCCAGGGCCGGCGATGAGGGCCGTACGGTCAACGTCGGCATCGTGCAGGGGAACGTCCCGGGCCGGGGCATGCACATCCTGGGCGACGAACCCGCAGTGGTCCTGAAAAATCATGCCAACGAGACCAAACGCCTGGCGCAGGCCGTACGCGAGGGCAAACTGCCCAAGCCCGACCTGGTCGTCCTGCCGGAGAACTCCACCGACATCGACCCTTACCGTGACGCGGTGGCCCGCCAGATCATCCAGGACTCCGTCCAGGACGTCGGCGTGCCCACGCTGGTCGGCGCGGTGGTGGCCATCGGCGACGAGAACCGCGCCACCCGCAGCCTGGTGTGGGACCCGGTGACCGGCCCCGGCGACTACTACGACAAGCAGCACCTGGTGCCGTTCGGGGAGTACACGCCGTTCAAGGAGATCGTGCTGGCGCTGTGGGAGCGGGCCGGCCTGGTGGGCAGGCAGTCGGTGGCGGGCGGCAAGCCGGGCGACCTGAAGCTGGGGCCGGTCACGATCGGCGCGGTCAACTGCTACGAGGTGGCCTACGACGACACCGTACGCGGCACCGTGCGCGCCGGCGGCACCCCGATCGTGGTGCAGACCAACAACGCCACCTACGCCGAGTCGAACCTGCCTCCCCAGCAGCTCGCCATGTCCAAGCTGCGCGCGGTCGAGCACAACAGGGCCGTCGTGACCGCCGCGACCACCGGCATCTCCGCCTATGTGACGCCTGACGGTAAGGTCTCCTGGCAGACCCGCGAACTGGTCGCGGACATGACCGTGGTCAAGGTGCCCGTGCGCACCCGGGAAACGATCGCCACCAGGGTGGGCGCGCTTCCCGAATGGGCATTGACAGTGATGGGAGCCGTGGCCGCCGGAGTCGCCGTGTGGCGTGGCAGGCGGCGAGGCGACCGGATGAGGAACGAGTGAAGATGGAGACTCTCGGCCGGGTGCTCGTCGTCGTGCCCACCTACAACGAGCGCGACAACCTGCCCATGATCGTCGAGCGGGTGCGCGAGGCGGTGCCCGACGCTCACGTGCTCGTGGCCGACGACGACAGCCCCGACGGCACCGGCGAGATCGCCGACGAGCTCGCCGCGGCCGACGGGCAGGTGCACGTGCTGCACCGGCCCGGCAAGCAGGGGCTCGGGGCGGCCTACATCGCCGGTTTCCGGTGGGGGCTGCAGGAGGGCTACGACGTCCTGGTGGAGATGGACGCCGACGGCTCGCACCAGCCGGAGGAGCTGCCCAAGCTGCTCGACGCCCTGGCCGACGGAGCCGACCTGGCGATCGGCTCCCGCTACGTGCCCGGCGGCAAGGTGGTCAACTGGCCGCACCGGCGCGAGCTGCTGTCCAAGGGCGCCAACGTCTACACCCGGGTCATGCTGGGCCTGCCCGTCCGTGACGCGACCGCCGGGTTCCGCGCCTACCGCGCGGCGACCCTGGAGAAGGTGGGTCTGTCGGGCGTGGAGTCGCAGGGCTACTGCTTCCAGGTCGACCTGACCCTGCGCACGGCCAGGAACGGGCTGCGGGTGGTGGAGGTGCCGATCACGTTCGTGGAGCGGACGGTCGGCAAGAGCAAGATGAACGGGAAGGTCATGTCCGAGGCGTTGTGGCGGATCGGCCTGTGGGGCGTCACGGGCCTGCCCAGACGCCTGCGCGGCAGCGGCCACGGCCGGCCCTGACGCCTGGCCCGTGCCCCGGCTGAGGGCCGGGCCGCCCGCGCCGCCCGCGCCGGCAAGCCGGGGCGGGCAGCGTGGCGACGCCAGAGGACGCCGGGCCGCCGGCTCAGCCTGAACGTGGCCCGGCCTGAACGTGGCCCTTCTGGGCCGGAACGGTTTGCGGGCGCCGGACGTTGTCCCTGCTGTACGCGTGTGCGAATCGAGGAAACGATGCGGCTCCTGCTCTTTCTGGCCTTTTTGATCATTCCGGTCCTGGAGATCTGGCTGTTGATCCAGGTCGGCTCGGTGATCGGCGGCCCGGCGACCGTGGCCCTGCTCATCGCCGACAGCCTGCTGGGAGCTTGGCTGGTGCGCCGCGAGGGCCGCCGGGCCTGGCGGGCGCTGCAGGAGGCTCTCCAGGGCGGCAAGGTGCCCGACCGCGAGCTGGCCGACGGCGCTCTGGTCCTGGTGGGCGGCGTGCTGCTGGTGACCCCCGGGTTCTTCTCCGACGTGCTCGGGTTCCTGTGCATCCTGCCGGTCACCCGTCCGCTGATGCGCCGCCTGGGGGCGTGGTTCTTCGACCGCCGGGTCAAGCGGATGGCGGCCGCGTCGCCGTACGCGAACCTTTTCCCGCCGAGTCAGGACCCCGGCGTTCCGCAGGGCGGCGGCCGGGTGGTGCACGGCGAGGTCATCCGCGAAGAGCACGACTCCTAGCGCACCAGCCCCCGCAGACCGCTGCTGGGCCGGTCAGGGCTGCCGAGTCACTCACTTGTCCTGCGGCGGATCGGCCACGGTCACCTCGTCCGGGCCCGGAGGGGCCAGAGCCGTCCTTGGACCGCTCGCTGGGCGGTGTCGCGCGCCTGGAAAGGCTGCTGTCGGCCGCAAGCGCTGCAGGCCGCTCGGTGGGGCGGTGTCGCGCCCGGGAAGGTCGCAGCGGCCCGTAGGGCGGCATCGGCCCCGGGAGAGGTCGCGCTGGGGTGGTGTCACGCCCGGAAAGGCCGCTGTCAGCCGTAAGCGCTGCGGGCCGCTCGCTGGGGCGGTGTCGCGCCCGGGAAAGCCGCAGCGGCCCGCAGGTCGCCGGTGGGACGACGGCGTCAGCCTGGGAGTGGCCGCTGCCGGCCGTAGATCGTCCGCCTGGCGGCGGTCTGTTCCGGGTGGGGGCATGAAGGAACCCCCGGGCGCGATGCCCGGGGGTCTTCTGCCGTGAGAAGTGTGTCAGGCGCTCTTACGACGCTGGGCCCGCAGTACAGCGAGCCGCTCGTTGAGCACCTCCTCAAGGTCTTCGATGGACCGCCGCTCCAAGAGCATGTCCCAGTGCGTCCGCGGGGGCTTCGTCTTCTTCGATTCCGGCTGCTCGCCGTCCACGCGAACCGCGGTCGCGCCGCACATGCGGCACTCCCAGGTCGCGGGAATCTCAGCCTCGGCTGCAAGCGGAACCTCGAAGAGATGGCCCTTGGGACAGGTGTAAGACACCTCCTGGCGCGGGGCCAGATCCGTGTTACGGTCGTTCTCGTAGCTGGTTGCCCCGAGCCGGGTGCCACGAAGCGCGCGCTCGCCCATGTCTAAATGCCTCCTACAGGGCCCCCATGCGTGGGGGGTCTGTCTCCCACGGTGTCTAACGCTTGGTACCGTGATGGGATTCCCACCCGCGAGGTGATCCAATCGCGGTTGAGGCTTCGGTTCTTCACCCGGTTGCCCACCAGGCCCGCTCCGCAGGCGAATTCCGCTCCCGCCGGCGGTGAGAAGACGTGCTCCGCAGGGCTCCGGCCAGCCATTGCCGCCCCGGTCATGATCGACAGGCCGTTGGCGATCCGCTGCCGACAGGGGCCGAAGAACTGCGGGACGAACAGTGCCATTTTCCCCGTGAGCGCCATTTCGGCTCTCTCGCGGCAGCACGCCTGACCGCCACATCCGCCACCGCGGCCGTGCCGGACGCCCGCGCGGGCTCCGCTGACGCGGCCGCGCACCGGGCGCGGCGCATGCGGCGGAACGCGATGGAACGCCCTGAAGGACGACGACACCCGCGTTCCATCCGCCCCTCGGAGCGAGCCCATGAACACACTCCGCCGCATGGCCCGTACGATCGCCGTCACCTGCGCGAGCCTCGCGATGGTGGCCGGACTGTCCGCCGGGCCGGCGAACGCCGTCACCGAGATCCACTGCCAGCTCGGCATCTCCTTCTACAACCCCGAGCAGGACACGTGGCTGGTCCAGATCTCCGTCCACCTGCCCACCAACCGCTTCGACGGCGTCGGCTACGTCGTGAACGGGGCGCGGATCCAGCTCAAGGTCTACGGCCAGGACACCTTCTCCGACGACTTCCTGTTCGGCGCGGGCACGTACTCGGGGTTGTCCAGTCTCGTGGTGGACGACGACGGCATCCACCTGAGCGTGGCTCTGCCGCCCATCACGAGTGACTCGCTCGACGAGGACTGGGCGGACTCCGACGAGGTCTACGCCACCGCCAAGTGGATCGACGGCGACGGCGGCACCCTGCAGACCCGATCCAACGTCGTCCGCGGCTCGTTCTAGGAAGCGCCGCCGCGCCGCATCAGCGCGGGTCCGCCGCGCCGCACCGGCCGGTTCCGTCGTACCCCATGAGCCGGGGTCCGCCGCGCCGCCTGCACCGGCGGCGCGGCGGTCACCCTCAGACCCTCTCGGGGACCTCGTTGCCGGCGGCGCGGATGGCCTTGGGCAGGTTCGTCAGGGCCAGCAGGACGAACCCGACGATGAAGAAGACGATCATGGAGACGATGGCGATGCGGTAGCTGTTGGTGAGCTGCAGCGCGATCGTCACCGTGAGGGAGCCGATGAACGCCGACCCCTTGTCGCTGATCTGCAGCAGGCTGAAGTATTCGGCCTCCCGCCCCTTCGGGATCACCTGCGAGAACAACGACCGCGACAACGCCTGCGTGCCGCCCAGCACGATCGCGATGGCGAAGGCCATCAGGTAGAACTGCAGCGGCCGGCCCGCCTCGACGAACAGGGCGGCCACCACGATGATCGTCCACAGCACCAGGCTGGCCAGGACGGTCCGCTTGGTGCCGAAGTCGCGGGCCAGCCGGCCGAGCAGCAGCGCCCCGAAGAACGCCACGAACTGCACCATCAGGATCGCCGTGATCTGCACGGTCTTGTCCAGCTTGAGCGCTTCGGAGGCGAACGCCGCGCTGTTGCCGATGACCGTCTGCACGCCGTCGTTGTAGACCAGGTAGGCCACCAGGAACAGCAGCGTCAGCGGGTAGCGGCGCAGCTCGGACAGAGTGCGGCCGAGCTGGCGGAAGCTGCCGCCGACCGAGCGCAGCGCCGTGGTCTCGTGGACGGCCACGGGCCGGTTGCGCAGCCGCAGCAGCGGGATGATCGTGAACGTGGCCCACCACAGGCCCGCCGACATCATGCTGATGCGCACCGACATGCCCTCGCTCAGGCCCAGGCTCTCGTGCTGCAGGTAGAGCACCAGGTTGAGGGCCAGCAGCAGGCCGCCGCCCAGGTAGCCGATGGCCCAGCCGCGCGAGGACACCCCGTCGCGCTCGGCGGCCGTGGAGATCTGCGGCAGGAACGAGTCGTAGACCACGACCGAGGAGCCGTAGGCCAGGTTGGCCAGGATGAACAGCAGCCCTCCGAGCAGGTAGCGGTCGCCCTCGACGAAGTAGAGGCCCATCGTGGCCAGTGCCCCGACGTAGGCGAAGACGCCGAGCATCTCGCGCTTGCGCCCGGTGTGATCGGCCAGCGCGCCCACCACGGGCAGCACGACGATCTGCAGGAAGACCGCGATCGTCAGCGTCAGCCCGAAGAACGCGGCCGGCCTGATGTCGGCGCCGAGCACGTCCACGTAGCCGAGGCCGGGGCTGGCCTCGGCGAGCTTGTCGAAGTCGGTCACGCACGTGGCGGAGGCGATGCCGGGGAAGTCCTTGGCGCAGGCCGCCGTCTTGGCGACCGGGATGAGATAGGGGCCGAGGAAGACCGAGATGATCGTGGTGTAGAAGGCGGAGTTGGCCCAGTCGTAGAAGTACCAGCCGCGTTGCTCGCGTCTGCGGGCTGCGGGGGAGTCGTCGAGAGCCGCGGGGGGTGCGGGTGCGGGCATGGTGTCGTGTCGCTCCTCTGCGGGCCGGGCGGCCGGGCCGTGGCCCGTGGCCGGATGGCCGGGCTGTGGCCCTGCGGCCGGGCGGTGAACTCCCGCGGCCGGATGGCCGCGGCTGTGCGGGGTGGCTTGTCAGGCGGCCATCCGGCCGGGGTGCCATTGCCCGCGACGCTGCAGCACGTCGCGCAGGCCGGTGACGTTGTCGGTCATGAGGCCGTCGACGCCCAGATCGAGCAGGTGCTCCATGCGGGCGGTGTCGTTGATGGTCCACACGTGCACCTGCATGCCGATGGCGTGCGCGGTGCGTACGAGCCGTCTGGTGGTCACGCGCAGGCCGTAGAAGCCCACCGGCACCTGCGCGCACGGGATCCCGGCGCGGGACAGGCGGGCCAGCAGGCGGCCGTAACCGGAGGTGGCCGCGGCGGCGCGCAGCATGGCCACGCCGCGCGGCCCGAGCGCCGAGCACACCTCCTTGCCCAGCGCCGCCCTGGCCAGGGCCAGCCGCTCGTCGGAGAAGGAGGTCAGGCAGATCCGGTCATAGGCGTTGGTGTGCCGGATCGCCTCGGCCAGCGGGGCGATGGCGGCGGCCTCCTTGACGTCGATGTTGAACCGGACCTCGGGCCAGGAGCCGAGCAGGTCGGCCAGCAGCGGGATCTCGTGGACCCCGCCGATGCGCGCCTCACGGACGGCCCGGTAGGGCAGCTCCGAGATGCGGCCCCGGTGGTCGGTGACGCGGTCGAGGGTGTGGTCGTGGAAGGCGAGCAGCACCCCGTCGGCGGTGGCGTGCGCGTCGGTCTCCAGATAGGTGTAGCCGAGCGCGACGGCCCTCTCGAAGGCCGCGGCGGAGTTCTCGGCGCCTTCCGCGGCGCCTCCGCGGTGTGCGAAGGCCAGCGGGCCCGGATGATCGAGAAAGGGGAATCGACGGCTCAGCACGTCCTGAAGTATGCCTTCCGTGGGTGAACGGATCGGTTACGAATCGGGGAGATTTTCCCATTCCTGGCGGCGCGCGTCGGACAGCGCGATGGCCGCGGCCACCGCCACGTTGAACGAGCCCACCCGGCCGACCTGCGGGATGTAGCAGGCGCCGTCGACGGCCTCCAGGAGGGCGGGGGAGCAGCCGTGGTCCTCGCTGCCGACCACCAGGCACACGTCGCGGTTGAGGTCGGCCTTGTGCAGCGGCAGGGCCTCGGCGGTCAGCTCGATCGCCAGCACCGTGAAGCCCGCCCCCCTGGCCGCCTTGACCGCCTCGACGGCCGGCACCGGCTCGTGCCAGGTGACCAGCCGCTCGGTGCCGAGCGCGGTCTTGCCCGCCTTGGGATTGGTCGGCGGGGTGGCGTTGCCGGCCAGCCAGATCTCGTCCACGCCGAACGCGGCGGCGGTGCGGAAGATCGAGCCGACGTTGAACGGGCCGGTGACCGACTCGACGATCAGGCCGAGCCGGTTGGCGGTGTTTCTGCGCCAGGTGCGGTTGAGCCGCTTGACGTCGGTGGGGCGCAGTTGCCTTCTCATCGGGTCACCTTCAGGATGCGGTAGGCGGCCCGGCTGGTCTCGCGGGAGACCTGCCAGCCCTGCTCGCCGAGCCAGCGCTGCAGGGAGTCCGAGCCGAGGTGTTTCTGGACGACCAGGTGGGCGACGCCGTCGGGCGTCAGCCTCGTCAGCCACCTGGTGAGCATGTCGTGCAGGGCCTGCTTCCCGATCCGGATCGCGGGATTGGACCAGATGGCGCGGAAGCGCACCTCGTCCGGGACCTCGTCGGCATGAACGCACCTTACTTTGTAAAGGCGCGCGGCCTGAGCGTTTCTGGCGGTCAGCTCCAGGCTGCGCCGGTTCACGTCGACGGCCCACACCGTCGCCCCGGGCGCCCGGGAGGCCATCGTCAGCGCGATCGGCCCGTAACCGCAGCCCAGGTCGAGCAGGTCGCCCTCCTGCGCCGGCGGCGGAACGCTCTCCAGCAGCACGCGCGTGCCCAGATCGACCCGCTCCGGGGAGAACACGCCACTGTCGGTCTCCAGGCGCAGGTGCAGGTCGGGCAGGACGAGATCGACCGACCCCGGCCTGCTCGCGGTCTTCGGCTGCTCGGAGAAGTAGTGGGCCACGTGGCAGAACGTTACGGGATCCGGGAACCGAACAGGACCGCCGCGCCCGCCACCACCAGGCCCGCCAGGATCGCGGCCACGATGAACCACTGGGTGATCTCCTGGTTGACCAGCTTGTAGCCGAGCGAGGTGCCGATCTGCTCGTAGACCTCCCGCAGCTCGCTGCCGGACTCGGCGGCGTAGGCACGGCCGCTGGTGCCGTCGGACAACGACTGCAGGGTCTGCTTGTTGACCGGCACGTTCACCGGCCTGCCGTCGATGTCGACGGTGCCCTCCTGGGTGCCGTACGCGATGGTGGAGACGGGGACGCGGGCCTGCTGGGCGGCCTCGATGGCCTCGTTGACCGATCGGCCGGAGGTGTTGTCGCCGTCGGAGAGCAGCACGATCGCGGCCGGCGGCGGGTCGGTGGCGGCCTGCTGGTCGAAGGAGCGCAGCGAGTCGAGCGCGTTGAAGACGGCCTCGCCGATCGCGGTGCCCGGGCGGGTGGTGAGGTTGCCGATGGCGGTGACCACGGCCTGGTGGTCGGTGGTGGGGGAGATGACCACGTTGGCGGAGCGCGCGAAGGAGACCACGCCGACGTTGAAGCGGTCGGGCAGCTCCCTGGCGAACGCCTGCGCGGCGGCCTTGGCGGCGCTGATCCGGTCGGGCTGGACGTCGTCGGCGTCCATGGACAGGGACACGTCCAGCGCGATCATGATGGTGGCGCGGTCGCGGGGCACGCGTACCTGGTCGGCGGGTTTGGCGGCGCCGATGACCAGGAAGGACATCATGACGAGGAAGAGCACGGGGGCGACGTGGCGGCGCCAGCCGGGGCCGGCGGGGGCGACGAGGTCGAGCAGGGCCAGGTTGGTGAAGCGCACGGTGTAGCGGCGGCGCGCGAACATGGACACGATGTAGCCGGCCACCAGCAGGCCCAGCAGGAGGAAGAGCCACAACCAGCCAGGAGCCAGGAAGGTCATGAGGGTCTCCTGTGAGCGAGGTGGCTCATGCGGCGCTGGCGCAGGACGAACTGCGCGATGTCGAACACCCAGTCCCGGTCGGTCCGCAGCACGAGGTGGGCGATTCCGGCCCGGCGCAGGGCCCGGCGGGTGCCCTCACGCTGCGCGGCGGCCGCTTCCGCATACGCTTGCCGAACTTTGGGAGAAAGGTGCACCTCGCGTACGTGCCCGGTCTCGGGGTCGGCGAACGCGACCCGGCCCACGTCGGGCAGTTCGAGCTCGCGCGGGTCGATCACCTCCACCGCCAGCACCTGGTGGCGGGCGGCCAGGCGCCTGATGGGGCGCTCCCATGGGCGTTCGGCGGCGGGGTCGAGGTCGGGCTGGGCGTCGAGGAAGTCGGAGACGATCAGGCGCATGCCGCGCCGGCGCCGGCTGGCCGACAACACCTCGATGCCCTCGGCGAGGTCGGGCGGGTCGGGCACGACGCTGCCGCGGGGGGCGTCCATGAGGGAGTGCAGCAGGCCGTAGAGGGCGGGGCGGCCGGTGCGGGCGGGCATGCGGTGCACGTACTCGTCGTGCAGGACGAAGACACCGAACCGGTCACCGAGCCTGCTGGACAGGAACCCGATGGCGCCCACCGCGGCCACCACCAGGTCGCGTTTGTCGGTGTCGGCGGTGCCGAAGTCCATGCTGGGCGACAGGTCGGCCAGCGCCCATGTCTCCAGCTCGCGGTCGGCGACGAGGTCGCGGACGTGGGGGACGGTGGTGCGCGCGGTGACGGCCCAGTCCATGCGGCGCACGTCGTCCTCGCCGGGCACGTACACGCGGCTGTCGCCGGCCTCGCTGCCGGGGCCCGGCAGCAGGCCCTGGTGGGCGCCGTGCAGCAGCCCGTCCAGCCGCCGGGTGACGGTCAGCTCCAGCCGGCGCAGCGCTTGCTCTGCTGTGGTGGTCAACGGTTCTGGTTCCAGACGACGAGGGGCGGGGGTACGGCCTGCAGGATCTGCTTGACGACCTGTTCGGGGTCGACGCCGTCGGCCAGGGCGTCGAAGGTGAGCATCAGCCGGTGCGACATGACGTCCACGGCCACGTCGCGTACGTCGTCGGGCAGCATGTAGTCGCGCCCGCGCAGCAGGGCCAGCGCGCGGCCGGCCGAGACCAGGCCCAGCGTGGCGCGGGGGCTGACGCCGATCTCGATGGTCTCGGCGAGCTCGGACAGGCCGTACTCGGCGGGGTTGCGGGTGGACATGACCAGCCGTACGACGTAGTCGGCGACGAGCTGGTGCACCGAGATCTGCTCGGCCGCCTCCTGCAGCGCCAGCAGTTTGCCCGGGTCGAGCACCCGCTCGGGAACGGGCGGGGTGACGCTCATGCGGTGGAGGATCTCCAGCTCCTCGTGCGCGGTGGGATGCGGTACCCGCACCCGGAACAGGAACCGGTCACGCTGGACCTCGGGCAGCGGGTAGACGCCCTCGGACTCGATCGGGTTCTGGGTGGCGAGCACGATGAACGGCCTGGGCAGCGGATGGGTGACGCCGGCCAGGGTGACCTGGCGCTCGGCCATCACCTCCAGCAGCGCGGACTGGACCTTGGCGGGGGCACGGTTGATCTCGTCGGCGAGCAGGAAGTTGACGAACACGGGGCCCAGCTCGACGTCGAACTTCTCGTTGGAGGGGTGGAAGACGCGGGTGCCGACGATGTCGCTCGGCACGAGGTCGGGGGTGAACTGGATCCGGGCGAACGTGCCGCCCACGACGGTCGACAGGGTGGCGGCGGCAAGGGTCTTGGCGACGCCCGGAACTCCTTCGAGCAGGCAGTGCCCGCGGGCCAGCAGGGCCACGATCAGTCTTTCGACCATGTGCTCCTGTCCGACGATGACACGCCGGACCTCGTCGAGACTCTGACGCAGCAGGGCGGCGTCGTTCCCGCCTGGCAACTCTTCGGCGACGCTCATGACGCCATTCCACCAAACGCGCCGCAAACGTGCACGACGCCACGTCTGTGCTTTCATGGCAAACGTGGCAAGTCCCCTGCAGTACGGCGATCCGCCCCGGCTGGGGCCCTACGTGGTGCAGGCCCGGCTGCACACGGCTCCGGCCGGTTTCGTGTACCTGGGCCAGGCGCCTGACGGCCGCGCGGTGTCCCTGGCCGTCCTGACGAGAGGCGCCGCCTTCGACGCCGCGGCGCGCGAGAGGTTCCTGACGGCGGCCAGGCAGGCCGGGGGCGAAAGGTCCGGCATGCGCGCCTGGTTCCTGCGGCCGAACCGGCCGCGGGGCTCGGTGCTGGACGACGCGCCCGAGGTCCTCGACGTGCACGCGGGGCAGGCGCCGTGGGTGGCGGTGCCGTACGTGCCGGGCCGGCCGGGGGCGGAGCGCTTCCTGGAGCCGGTGATGGTGGGCGGGACGTTCATCGGGGAGGCGCATGGGCCCGACTTCGTCCCGTACTGGCTGACCGACCGCGCTCCGGCGCTGCCGGGGCCGACCAGGCAGCGCCGGCCGCGGACCGAGACCCGCAAGCGGGTGCTGCTGGCCGCGCTGGCGGTGGTGCTGCTGCTGATGCTGGTGACCACGATCCTGCTGCTGTTGCTGCTGGGCCGGCAGAACAGCGAGCCGCAGCCCCGGCAGCTGCCGCCGACGGTGTTCGTGCCGACGCCGCCGCCGACGCCGCAGTCGTCGGAGCCGCAGCCGTCGCCCTCGCAGTCGTCGTCGCCGACCGAGTCGGGGCAGGGCACGCCGGGCCGCTCGCCGGGGGAGGACCCGGGCGAGGAGTCGCCGCTCTGAGGTTCACCGCTCGCCGAGCGGCCCGCCGTCCGGATGATCGCGGCTCGCCTGCGCGGCGGGTTCCCTCTCACATCCGCGTTTGCCTGTCGATGATTTTTCGCGCTGAGTGGAATGCGCCAACAGAGAAATGCGCCCCCAGCGAAAAGGTTCCGTAATTCGGGTCGTCCGGGTCTAGCGTTTTTTCGCAGGAATACCTCGCACGGAAAGGCGACCCTCATGACGGAAACCCAGCGCGCCACGTGGCCTGACCAACTCAGTGACCGCCTGTTGCGGCAGCGCATCGTCGTCCTGGGCGAAGAGGTCGACGACGCGATTTGCAATCGGCTGTGCGGTGAGCTGCTTTTGCTGGCGGCCGAGGATCCGGCCAGCGACATAACGCTTTACATCAATTCGCCGGGCGGTTCGGTGTCCGCCGGGATGGCACTCTACGACATGATGCAGTTCGTTCCGTGCGACGTGGCGACGGTGGCGATGGGATTCGCCGCCTCGATGGGCCAGGTGCTGCTGGCGGCGGGCGCCAAGGGCAAGCGTTACGCCCTGCCCAACGCCCGTGTCGTCATGCACCAGCCGCTGGGCGGCATCGGCGGCTCGGCCACCGACATCCAGATCCAGGCCGAGAACATGATCCACACCAAGCGCCGGATGGCCGAGATCATCGCCCACCACACGGGCCAGCCGCTGGAGCGCATCCAGGCCGACTCCGACCGTGACCGCTGGTTCACCGCCCAGCAGGCGCTCGAGTACGGCATCGTCGACCACATCGCGGAAGGGATGAACTGAAGATGAGCGGCCGTTACATCCTGCCGTCCTTCACCGAGCGCACCTCCTACGGCATCAGGGAGATGAACCCGTACAACAAGCTGTTCGAGGACCGGGTCATCTTCCTGGGTGTGCCCATCGACGACACCGTGGCCGACGACGTGATGGCGCAACTCCTCACGCTGGAGTCGCTCGACCCCGACCAGGACATCAACATCTACATCAACTCGCCGGGCGGGTCGTTCACGGCGATGACGGCCATCTACGACACGATGCAGTTCGTCCGGCCGGAGATCCACACGGTCTGCATCGGCGAGGCGGCCTCGGCGGCGGCCGTCCTGCTCGCGGCCGGCACGCCGGGCAAGCGCGCCGCGCTGCCGCACGCCCGGGTGCTGCTGCACGAGCCGCACGCCGACGGCGGGCGCGGGCAGGGCAGCGACCTGGAGATCCAGGCCAGGGAGATCCTGCGGATGCGGGATCAGCAGGAGGAGATCCTGGCCCGGCACACCGGGCGGGGCGTACAGGAGATCAGGAAGGACATCGAGCGGGACCGGATCTTCACCGCCGAGCAGGCCCGTACCTACCGGCTGATCGATGACATCTACGCGTCGAGGAAGCGCACCCTGGTCCCGGCTCGCTGACCTCTCCCCGCTCCGGCAAGGCGCGTCGCCCTCCGGGCGGCGCGCCTTCTCGCTGCCGGGCGGCTCGTTCAACGCGAGGTAGATTTTTGCCGTTTTAGCCAGAAATTCGGGGATAGCGTCATCTTCAGCTTGCTTTCGGGGGATTCCGTCAGTAAGCATGGCAGTCATGCAAGAAGCCGTCCAAGCCGATGAGCTGGACCGCGCGATCGTCGCGGCCCTCCAGCTCAACGGGCGGGCCCCCTGGAGCCTCGTCGCCCGTCTCGTCGGCGCGAGCGAGTCCACCGTGGTCCGCCGCGCCACCCTGCTCGCCGAGAACGGCCTGCTGCGCGTCATCGGCGTCGTCGACGTGCTGCGCTGCGGGCTCGGCGTGCCGGTGCTGAGCCGCTTCCGCTGCCGGCCCGGCACCACCTACGACGTCGCCGCCGCCGTCGCCGACCGGCCCGAGGCCCGGTTCGTCGCGGTGGTGTCCGGCAGCGCGGACTGCGTGGCCGAGTTCGTCGTGCCCACCCACGCCGCGATCGGGCGGGTGATGGTCGCCGACGTGCCCGGCGGGGAGCGGGTCACCGAGAGCGAGACGCACGCGGTGATCCGCACGTTCGTCTCCAACCACGACTGGAACCCGGGCGTGCTGGACCAGCGGGCCACCGCCGAGCTGCGCGACGCCGCCGAGCCGCCGTTCGAGGACCACTTCAGGGGCGAGGCCACCGAGCGGCTGGACGAGCTGGAGCTGGCGATCGTGCGCGCGCTCGGCGAGGACGGGCGGATGTCGTACAAGGCGCTGGCCCAGCGCGTCGGCGCCAGCGAGTCCACCGCCAAGCGGCGGGTCGAGTCGCTGGTGCGCCGCGGCTGCCTGCGCTTCCGCACCCTCACCGAGCCCGAGGTCCTCGGCTACGCCGTGGAGTTCATGATGTGGCTGGAGGTCGAGCCCGGCCTGCTGGAGCGGGCCGGGCAGCAGCTCGCCGCGCATCCCGGCACCCGCTACCTGTCGGCCACCACCGGACGCTTCAACCTCGCCGGGCAGGTGGCGCTGCGCCACTACGGCGACCTGTTCCGCTACCTGACCGACGACGTCGGCTCCCTGCCCGGGCTGCGGGCCGCCGACGTCACCCTCCAGCTCACCACGCTGAAGCGGGCCTGGGTCCCCACCCCGTCCGCACGCCCCCAGACGGCCCCCGCACGAACGGAGACACCATGACCGAACAGCAGCCCTGGCAGTGGGACGAGCAGACCTGGCGCGCCCATGTCGGCCGGGTGCGCGCGGGCCGCAGCCTGCGCCCGGCGTCGTGGCCCGGCGGCGCCCGCGTCGCCGTCGCCCTCTCCTTCGACTCCGACCACGAGACGATCCCCCTGCGTGACGGTGAGACCCGGCCGGGCAAGCTCGCCCAGGGCGAGTACGGCGCCCGGGTCGGCGCGCCGCGCGTCCTGCGCCTGCTGGAGCGCTACCGCATCCCGGCCTCGTTCTTCATGCCGGCGGTGTCGGCGCTGCTGCACCCCGGCGAGGTCCGCGACTACGTCGCCGCCGGTCACGAGGTCGCCATGCACGGCTGGATCCACGAGCGCAACATGACGCTCGACCCGGCCGACGAGCGCGACCTGGCCCTGCGCGCCGCCGACACCCTGGAGAGGCTGGGCGGAGTGCGCCCGGTCGGCATCCGCACGCCGTCGTGGGACTTCTCCGACCACACCCTGGCCATCACCCGCGAGCTCGGCCTGCGCTACGACTCCTCGCTGATGGCCGACGACGAGCCGTATGAGCTGCTGGCCGACGGCGAGCCCACCGGCATCGTGGAGATCCCGGTCGAGTGGATCAGGGACGACGCGCCGTACCTGATGATGGAGCGCTACGCGTCGTTGCGGCCGTACACGCCGCCGCGCGACGTGATCGGCATCTGGCGCGACGAGTTCGACGCCGCGTACGCCGAGGGCGGGCTGTTCCAGCTCACCATGCACCCGCACATCATCGGCCACCGCTCCCGCATGACGGCGCTCGCCGAACTGCTCGACCACGTCGCCGCCCACGAGGGCGTCTGGTACGCCACCCACGCCCAGATCGCCGAGTACGTCCTGGAGCAGTCATGACCGCCACCACCGCGACCACCGTCTCCACGCGGCTGACGCCCGCCCAGCGCAAGGCCATCGTCGCCGGCGCCATCGGCAACACCGTCGAATGGGTGGACTGGGCGATCTACACGACGTTCGCCTCCGTGTTCGCCAGTCAGTTCTTCCCCCAGGGCGACGACACCGCGAGCCTGCTGTCCACGCTGGCCGTCTTCGCCGTCGGCTTCCTCATGCGCCCCATCGGCGGCGCCATCCTCGGCGCCTACGGCGACCGCCACGGCCGCAAGAAGGGCATGACGCTCACCATCTCGCTGATGGCGGCGGCGTCGTTCGTGATCGCCATCTGCCCCTCCTTCGAGACCATCGGCGTCGCAGCGCCCATCGTGCTGGTGCTGGCCCGGCTGGTGCAGGGGTTCTCGGCGGGCGGCGAGTTCGGCACGTCGTCGGCGTTCCTGGTGGAGTCGGCGGCGCCCGGCCGGCGGGCGTTCGCCGGATCCTGGCAGCAGGTGTCGGTGGGCGGCGGCGTGCTGATCGCCTCGGCGTTCGGCGCCGTGCTCACCTCGACGCTGGACGAGGCCGCGCTGCAGAGCTGGGGCTGGCGGATCGCGTTCGTGCTCGGCGGCCTGCTCGGGCTGATCGGCCTGTGGTTGCGGGTGTCGGTGCCGGAGACCGAGGCGTTCGCCAAGGTCGAGTCGTCCGGCCGCAAGCGCGCCAACCCGCTGGTCACGATGTTCAAGGAGCACCCGAAGGCGGCGCTGCGGGTGGCGGGCGTGACCATCGCGGGAACGCTGCTCTACTACATCTGGGTCAGCTACATGCCGACGTACGCCCACCTCGACACCGGCATCCCGCTCAACCAGGCGCTGCTCGCCAACACCATCGCGGTGCTGGTGTTCCTGATCCTGCTGCCGTTCGGCGGGCTGCTGTCGGACCGGATCGGGCGCAAGCCGACGATGCTCGCGTTCGCCGCCGGGTTCCTGGTGCTGGCCTGGCCGGCCTTCCAGTTCCTCGACGGCGGGTTCGGCTCGCTGCTCGTCATCGAGATCATCGGCATGGTGTTCATGGTCGGCTACTCCGCCAACTGCGCCGTCATCATGGCCGAGCAGTTCCCCGCCGAGGTGCGCACCACCGGGATCGGGCTGCCGTACGCGCTGGCCGTGGCCGTCTTCGGCGGCACCGCCCCGTACGTCACCACCTGGCTCAGCTCCAACGGCTACCGCGACCAGGTCTGGATCTACGTGGCGGCGGCCGCCGCCGTCGGCGTCCTGGTCTACGCCACCATGCCAGAAACCAAGGGAAAGGAACTGACGTGACAGCGCACGTGCTGGTCACCGGCGCGGCCAGCGGCATCGGCGCCGGGGTCTGCGAGTTGTTCGCGACCGCGGACGGCGCCCGCGTGACCGCGGACGGCGCCCGCGTGACCGCGGTCGACGTACGGGCCGAGGCTCTGTCCGAGCTGGCCGGCAAGCTGGGCGCGCACCCCATCGCGGCCGACCTGGCCGACGAGCGGGCCGCCGGAGAGCTGGTGGAGCGCGCCTGGCAGGCGAACGGCCCCGTGGACGTCGTGGTCAACGCGGCCGGCATCTACCCGGCGACGCCGTTCCTGGAGATGACGGCCGCGCAGTGGGACCGGGTGCAGCACGTCAACGTGCGCGCGCCGATGCTGATCACCGCCGCGTTCGGGCGGGCCTGCGCCGCGAGCGGCCGCGGCGGCTCGGTGGTGAACATCGCCTCCGGCGCCGCCTTGCGCGCCCGCCCCGGCGCGGCCCACTACTGCACGTCGAAGGCGGCGCTGGAGATGCTCACCAAGGCCGCCGCCGTCGAGCTCGGCCCGATCGGCGTCCGCGTCAACGCGGTCAGCCCCGGGTTCGTCACCGTGGACAGCGACGCCAACCCCGTCACCGAGGAGTACGCCGCCGCCGTCTCGGCCAACCCGCTGGGCCGCCGCGGCCTGCCGCCGGACGTGGCCGCGGCGGTGCGCTGGCTGGCCGGCGCCGAAGCCGGCTGGGTGACGGGCGCGGTGTTGCGCGTGGACGGAGGGGCATCGGCGGGCACCACCGCCCTGCCCCTGCACTGGACGGGAACGAGCGAGGTACAGCAGGCATGAGCGACACGAGCGGATACACGATCGTCGGTGGCGGGGCCATCGGCGGGACCATAGCCTTCCACCTGGCGAAGGCCGGGCACGACGTCGCGCTCATCGACGCCGACCCCGCGCACGTCGAGGCCGTCAGGAAGAGCGGGCTGAGGTTGCGGCGGGCCGGCGGCGACGAGAGCGTCCAGGTCCGCGCCGCCACCCCGGCCGAGGTGGATGGGCCGCTGCACCGGGTGCTGCTGTGCGTCAAGGCGCAGGCCACCGACGGGGCGGCCGCCTGGATCGCGCCCCGGCTGGCGCCCGGCGGCTACGTCGTGTCGGTGCAGAACGGGCTCAACGAGCAGCTCATCGCCTCCTACGTGGGCGAGGAGCGCGTCGTGGGCGCGTTCGTGAACATCTTCGCCGACGTGGCCGAGCCCGGCGTGATCAAGGACGGCGGGGCCGGCGCGTTCGTGATCGGGGAGCTGGACGGCTCTACCAGCGCTCGTGTCGCCGCGCTGGTGGCCGACCTCGCCCCGCTCGGCGCCCAGGCGACCGCGAACGTCGGCGGCTACCTGTGGTCCAAGCTGGGATTCGGCGCCATGCTGAGCGCGACCGCGCTGGCCGACGCGCCCATGGCCGATCTGATCGACCGGCACCGGCCGCTGATGCACGCCCTGGTGGCCGAGGTGTTCGCGGTGGCCGGGGAGCGGCCGCTGGAGTCTTTCGACGCCTTCACCCCCGCCGCCTACCTGCCCGGGACGGCGCGCGAGGCGCGGGAGGCGGCGACCGATCGGCTCACCGCCTGGCTGCGTACCCAGCCCAAGGACCGCAGCGGCATCTGGCGCGACATCGCCGTCCGGCACCGGCCGGTGGAGGTGCACGACCACTACCGGCCCGTCTTCGCCGAGGCCGGCGCGGCCGGGGTGGCGACGCCGCTGCTGGGCGGCATGCTCGCCAAGCTGGCCGAGGTGGAAACCGGGCGTACGCCCATGAGCGAGGATCATCTCAGCGACTTGGAGGCCACCCTGTGAAGACCGAAGACCTGCGCGCCTGGATCGAGGACCACCGCGCCGAGCTGCTCGCCGACCTGTCCGCTTATGTCGGCCTGGAGACTCCCAGCAACGACAAGGCGCTGCTCGGCGCGGGCCTGGACTGGCTGGACGGCTACCTGGAGGCCCGCGTCGGCGCGCCCGCCGCCACCCGCCTCGTCCCCGGCGGCGCGTACGGCGACATCCGCGTCAACGACTACCCCGGCCAGGGGGGCGAGCCGGTCCTCGCGCTGGCCCACTACGACACCGTGTGGCCCGCCGGCACGCTCGCCACCTGGCCCTTCACCGTCGAAGGCGACCGGGCCACCGGACCCGGCGTGTTCGACATGAAGGCGGGCCTGATCCAGCTCGTCTGGGCGCTGCGCGCGCTGGAGGCCGCCGGGCTGCCCCGCCCGCCGCTGCGGTTGCTGCTCAACGGCGACGAGGAGATCGGCAGCCCCGCTTCCCGGCCGCTGATCGAGGAGGCGGCCGGAGCGGCGGCGGCGGTGCTGGTGTTCGAGGCGAGCGCGGACGGGGCGCTGAAGACCGAGCGCAAGGGCGTCGGCATCTTCCGCCTGACCTTCACCGGGGTCGAGGCGCACGCCGGACTCGAACCGGCCAAGGGCGCCAGCGCCATCGACGAGCTGGCCAGGGCGGTGCGCGTGCTGCACGATCTCACCGACCTGACCGCCGGCACGACGGTGAACGTCGGGATCGTCTCGGGCGGCACGGGGACGAACGTGATCGCCGGCTCGGCCCGCGCCGAGGTGGACGTGCGCGTTGCCAGCCAGGGCGAGGCCGCCCGTGTGGACACGGCCCTCGCCGCCCTGCGCCCGCACGACCCGCGCGCCTCGATCGAGGTGAGCGGCGGCTGGAACCGGCCCGTCATGGAGCGCTCGCCCGGCACCGGCCTGCTGTTCGAGCGGGCCCGCGTCGTGGCCGCCGAGCTGGGTGTCGACCTGCGCGAATGCTCGGTCGGCGGAGCCAGCGACGGCAACTTCGCCGCCGCACTCGGCCGGCCCGTCCTGGACGGGCTGGGCGCGGTGGGCGCGGGCGCGCACGCGCGTCACGAGCACGTCAGCGTGGACGGCCTGGTCGAACGGGCCGCCCTCACCGCCGCGCTCCTCACCGCGCTGGCGGCTGATGCCGGGGTGGCGGAACCCGCCTGAAGCCCGAACTGATGCCGGGGTGGCGGAACCCGCCTGAAGTCTGACTTGTACACTCCAGGGGTTTCTTGGGGGATATCGGGGGAGTGGCGTGCCGCTGGAGCAGGTCCTCGTGCTGCTGTTCGCGGCGGCGGGCGCGGGGTGGATCGACGCCGTCGTGGGCGGTGGCGGGCTGTTGCAGCTCCCCGCCGTCATGATGACCGGGATGCCGCCCGTGGAGGCGATGGCCACCAACAAGTTGTCCTCGGTGTTCGGCACCACGTCGGCGGCCGTGGCCTACGCGCGCTCCACCAAGGTGGACCGGGACGTCGCGCTGCCCGGCGCGGCGCTGGCCGTGCTGTGCGCGGGCCTGGGCGCGTGGGCGGCGGCGGCGATCTCGGCCGAGGTGCTGCGCCCGGCCGTCATGGTGGTGCTGCTCGCCGTCGCCGCGTTCGTGACGCTGCGGCCCGCGATGGGCGCCGTGCCGATGCCGCACCTGCGCACCCGTCCCCGGGTGGCCGCCGCGGTGGTGACGGCCGGCGTCGGGATCGCGTTCTACGACGGCATCATGGGTCCTGGCACGGGAACGTTCCTGATCATCGCCTTCACCACCATTCTCGGGCTCGACTTCGTCGCGGCCTCCGCCTCAGCGAAGATCATCAACATCGGCACCAACCTGGGCGCGCTGGCGGTGTTCGCGGTGCAGGGGCACGTGCAGTGGGCGCTGGGGCTGAGCATGGCCGTGTGCAACGTGGCCGGTGCCCAGCTCGGCGCCCGGATGGCGCTCAAGCGGGGCACCGGCTTCGTCCGGATCGTGCTGCTGTGCGTGGTGGCGGCCATGGTGGTCAGGCTCGGCTGGCAGCAGTTCGGCTGAGCGGCCCGGTCAGGCAGGATCGGCCGGACAGGCCGGCCGGATCAAACAGGCGGGGTCAAGCAGGCCGGGCCGGTCAGGCGACCGGCGTACGGGTGCGCAACGCCGGGGCGGCGAGCGCCACGAACGCGGCCAGCACCGCCGGAATGGCCAGCGCCCTGGGCAACCCCATCAGCTCGGCGGCGCCCCCGATGAACACCGGCCCCGACAGGAATCCCAGATATCCGATCGCGGCCACCCGCGCCAGCGCCCGCCCCGCGAACGCCGGATCGCGATGCCCGGCCGCCGAGAACACCTGCGGCACGATGCACGACAACCCCGCTCCGAAGCAGGCGAACCCGGCCACTCCCGCGACCGGATGGCCGCCGAGCAGCGCCAGCCCGAGCCCCAGGGCCGCCAGCAGCCCGCAGCAGCGCACCAGCGGCACCGGCCCGAACCTGGCCGCCAGCCGGTCGCCCGCCAGCCGCCCCGCCGTCATCATGACGGAGAACGCGGCGTACCCGGCCGCGGCGAACCCCGGCGAGGCCGCCAGGTCCTCGTGCAGGTAGACCGAGCTCCAGTCGGCCGCCGCGCCCTCGCCCACCAGGCAGCACAGCGCCAGCACCCCGAGGAACACGATCCCCTTCGGCCGCCCGGCCCGCCCGGCGGCGGCGTGCGCCGGCGCGGGCGCCTGGCGCAGCGCCCACCGGGCCGCCCACACCGCGAGCACCGCGATGAGCGCCCCCACCGTCAGGAACGTGGCCGAGGGCGGCAGCGCGGCGTGCGCGAACAGCCCGCCCGCCGTCGCCCCGGCGAACCCGCCGATGCTGTAGACGGCGTGGAAGGAGGACATGATCGGCCGCCCGGCGGCCCGTTCGACCTCGACGGCGTTGGCGTTCATGGCCACGTCGAGTATGCCGTGCACGATCCCGAACGCCAGCAGCGTCCCCGCCAGCAGCGCCAGGTCCGGCGCGTAGGCGGGCGGCACCAGGACCACGCCCTGCAGCAGGGCGGCCGGGATCATGACACGGCTGCTGCCGTAGCGGTCGACCAGGCGGCCGACGGCCGTCATGCCGATGACGGCCCCGGCCGCGATGGCCAGCAGGGCGAGGCTGAGCTGGCCGTCGCCGAGCCCGAGGTGCTCCTTGATGGCGGGGATGCGGGCCGTCCAGGTGCCGATGGCGGCACCGGCCAGGAAGAACAGCAGATAGACGGCCGTACGTTCGCGCCTCATGCGGCCAGCCTGACCGCTACGCCCGCCGCCACCAGCGCGTCGCGCTCCTCGCGCGGTATGCCGGCGTCGGTCACCACCACGTCCAGCCGCGAGATGGGGCAGACCGCGCCGAACGCCGTGCGCGCGAACTTGCCCGAGTCGCAGGCCACGATCACCCGCCGGGCCGAGGCGATGGCCGCCTGCTTGACCGCGACCTCGGGCAGGTCGTGCGCGGTCAGCCCGTGCTCGGCCGACAGGCCGCAACAGCCGATCACCGCGGTGTCGAAGCGCAGCGCCTTGATCGAGCTCTCGGCGAGCGGCCCCATGACGTTCAGCTCCCCCTGGCGGACCTCGCCGCCGGGCAGCACGAGCCGTACGCGGGGCGCCGCCGCCAGCATCGACACCGACTGCAGCGCCAGCGGCAGCACGGTCACCCGGCGGCCGAGCAGCGCGCGGGCGACCTCCAGCGCGGTCGTGCCGCCGTCGAGCAGCACCGCCTCGCCGTCGGCGATCAGCGCGGCCACCTCCGCGCCGATGCGCCTCTTGGCCTCCACCGCCTCCCGTTCGCGCACGCCGAACGGCGGCTCCTCGCCGCGCAGCAGCAGCGACAGCGCGCCCCCTCTGACCCGGCGCACCACGCCCTGCTGGGCCAGCTCGTCCAGGTCCCGCCTGATCGTCATCTCCGACACTCCATGCTCGGCCGCCAGCTCGGCGACCGACACGCTGTCCTGGGTACGTAACGCGCTCATAATGGCCAGAAAACGTTCCATGCGTTCAAATAAACACGCCAAATGTGCGCAATACAATGGGAAATATGCGTGCCAGCCGCCTGCTCTCCTTGCTTCTGCTCCTGCAGACACGGGTGCGCATGACCGCGCCCGAGCTGGCCGCCGAGCTGGAGGTGTCGGTCCGCACCGTCTACCGCGACGTGGAGGCGCTGTCGGCGGCCGGCATCCCCATCTACGCCGATCGGGGCCCGCTGGGCGGCTACCAGTTGCTCGACGGCTACCGCACCAGGCTCAACGGGCTGACGGCCCAGGAGGCCTCGTCGCTCTTCCTGGCGGGGCTGCCGGGCCCGGCGGCCGAGCTGGGGCTGGCCGAGGTGGCGGCCAACGCGGAGCTGAAGCTGCTGGCCGCGCTGCCGCCCGAGCCGCGCTCGCGCGCCTCGCGGATGCGCGAGCGCTTCCTGCTGGACGTGCCGAGCTGGTACCGCTCGGCCGACGACGTGCCGCATCTGAGCGAGGTGGCCGAGGCCGTGTGGTCGCAGCGGCCCCTGCACATGACCTACCGGCGCTGGGGGCGGCAGGAGGTCGATCGGGTGGTCCACCCCTTCGGGCTGGTGCTCAAGGGCGGGTCCTGGTACATGGTGGCCTCGCCCCCGGAGGGTGGTCCCCGTACCTATCGGGTCTCGCGCGTCCTGACCGTGGAGACGCTGCCCGGGCATTTCGCGCGGCCGGAGGAGTTCGATCTGAGCGCGTTCTGGCAGGTGTACGCCAAGGAGTTCCGCGAGAAGATGTACACCGGCGAGGCCGTCGTCAAGCTCGCCCCCGGCCGGGAGGAGCTGCTGGCGTACACGATGGGCGGCGAGGTCGTCGCCGCCGCGCTGGCCGCCGCGCCCGAGCCCGACCCGGAGGGGTGGCGCACGCTCACCGTGCCGGTCGAGTCGATCACCCACGCGCGCTGGCTGCTGCTGCGCATGGGGGCCGACGTCGAGGTGCTCGGGCCGCCGGAGCTGCGGGCGCTGATGGCCGAGGCGGTCACGGCGCTGGGCAAGATGTACGGATGATCCAGCCGCCGGGCCCGGCATCCGTCCCGAGAAGATCGGCGGGCGTCGCTGGACTACCTTTAGGGCATGACGAACGACCTGGCGACCCTCATGAGGCAGGCGCAGGACGACGATCCGCTGCTGGCCCTGCACGCGACGACCGCGCTGCGCCGCGAGATCGAGCGCCTGGAGGCGGTCCAGGTGCGGCGGGCGCGTGTCGCCGGGCTGGCCTGGGCCCAGATCGCCGACGCGATCGGGGTCAGCAAGCAGGCCGTGCACAAGAAGTACGGGCGCCGCTGACCGTGCGCCCGTGGTGCTCCCGGGTGGTGCGGTCCGAGGCGTTCTAGTCGGGCGCTTTGATGGTGGTGATGCCGAGGGTGCTGGTCATCGGCAGGATCCCGGCCCCGAAGACCGCGCCGAGGAACGGGGAGGCGAGCTGGACCAGCCGTCCGGCGCGGTCGGCGCCGAGCAGCCGCCAGGGCTGCGCGGCCAGCTCGTCCGTCATCCGCTCGACCTGGTCGCGCAGCGCCCGGCCCTGCTCGGTGGCCTGACCGCCGGAGTCCACCAGGCCGCGTGCGGCGAGGCGCTCCTGGGCGGCGGCCCACTCCTGCTCGCTCCAGCCGCGCCCGGCGAAGTTCGCCACCGGCGCGGCGCCGACCGCGGCGAACGACACCAGCGACTCGCAGCCGTCCAGGTCCGCGGCCAGCAACGCGGCCAGGTGACCGTCTCCGCGGTGCTCGCGCAGCACGGTCGCGGCCTGCCACAACACCAGGTGCGGCTCCTGCGGCCAGGGCAGGTCCAGGTTCGCCGCGGTGAACGGCCGCCCGGCCACGCTCACGCTCTCGGCGGCCCGCCTGGCCAGCTCGGCCGCCTCCCGCGCCTCCGGCCCGGCCACCTGCTCTCCGAGCAGGTGACGGTAGGTCCGGTCGACCGCCTCAAGCCGCGCCTCCAGCACCCGCTCCGGCGAGGCCACCTTCCACACCTCGGGCACGTGCGCGGCGATCGTCTCGGGGCTGAAGCTGTAGTAGGCCGCCGTGGCCAGCCGCGTGCCGGCCCGCCCGAGCGGCGCCGTGCGATAGGCGAAATAGCTGGGCCAGCGCGACTCGACGTCGTAGCCGAGCGCCGCGGCCGTCTCGAACGCCTGGGGCGAGAAGTACAGCGCGGCGTGGATCGGTTCGAGCTGGTGCCACATCTGGCGGGCAAGTCTGGACGCTTCACTCACGAGAACCCTCACTATCTAGATAAGCTTTGCCAGTGACGATAGAGGCCTGGCGCATCACTGGTCAAACCCAAATAGACAGTTATGTCGGGAGGTGGGCGGAGCTGGCCGTCATCCTGGTGAACGAGCTGGCCGTCCTCCAGGTCCGGGGCCGCACCGTCGAGCCGCCCGCCGACCGCAAGGCGGCGATCGAGGCGGCGTTCGTCCGTAAGGGCTGGACGCCCAGCCGCGCGCTGACCGCCGCCGACGCCGACCGTCTCGCGGACGTGGCCGCCGAGCTCCGCCCCGCCTTCGCCGGCGCGCCGGCCGCGCTCAACGAGTCGCTGCGACGTCACGCCGCCGTCCCCAACCTGCACGGCGACCCGCCCGTCCTGGCCTTCCACACCTCGGACGCGAGCCTCGTCGACGCCTGGGCCGCCGACGCGGGCACGGCGCTGGCCATGGTGGTCGGGGTGGGGCAGGGGGTGCGGTTGCGCTCGTGCGAGGCGGGCGGATGTGAGCTGGTGTTCTTCGACGTCACCCGGAACGCTTCGCGGCGCTTTTGCGGGCTGTCCTGCCAGAACCGCGCCAAGGCCAGCGCCTACCGCGCCCGCCACCGCACCTGACCCGTCCCGGGCTTCCGGATTCTGTCGGTGCCGCCGGACATGATGGGCGCCATGGCTTCATGGCAGGAGTTCGACCGGCAGGCGCCGGAGCTCGCGGGGGTGGCGCGGCGCCTGATGGACGCGCGCAAGCACAAGGTGCTGGCGACGTTGCGCAAGGACGGGTCGCCGCGGGTCAGCGGCACCGAGACGATCTTCAAGGACGATGAGCTGTGGACGGGCTCGATGGCGGGCGCGGTCAAGGCGCTCGACCTGCGGCGAGATCCCCGGATGGCCGTCCACGTGACCTCGGCGGACCCCGAGGACTCCGATCCGTCCGCATGGGAGGGCGATCTCAAGCTGACCGGGCGGGCGGTGGAGATCCTCGATGAGGAGGTGCTGGCGTCGTTCGGGCTGCCCGGCACCGGCTCGCACCTGTTCCGGATCGAGCTGACCGAGGCGGTGTGGACGAGGGTCGAAGGCGACGAGCTCGTCATGGACACCTGGATCGAGGGGGTGGGGGCACGCCAGATCCGCCGCAAGTGATCTACAATGTAAAGGCGCCCGGCTCGGTGCAACCACCGCCGCCGCCGCCTCCAACGGCTCCAGCGAGGCGCCGGAGCCGGGTCGGCCCTGGCCCTCGGGAATCCGTCAGCGCCTTCGGCGGCAGCGGTTGCACCGAGCCGGCGGTGGTGATCGCCATGAGCGCGGGGGTGGTCATGGCGGGCTGTGTTCCCGGGTGCGCGGGGTCTGATGTCTCACCAGAGCCGTCCCTTAGTGGACGGCGAAACCGCCGTCGACGAAGAGCATCTGGCCGGTGACAAACGCGGAGGCGTCACCGGCCAGGAAGACGGCGGCTCCGGCGAAGTCCTCGGGCAGGCCGTTGCGCCGGACCATGTGACGGGCGGCGAGGGCTTCGACGCGGCCGGGGATGGCCTGGGCCGGCTCGGTCAGCGGCGTCAGCACGAATCCGGGGATGATCGTGTTGACGCACACGCCGCTGGGCGACCAGGCTTCGGCCTGCGAGCGGGTCAGGCCGGCGACGGCGGCCTTGGCGGCGCCGTACACACCGCTGTCGCCGAACGCGCTGACGGACTGCTGCGAGCCGACGTTGATGATGCGTCCCCAGCCGCGGCCGGCCATCGCGGGCCCGAAGTGCTGGCCGAGCAGGTAGGGGGCGGTGAAGTTGACGGCGATGGTGTGCTCGTAGTCGTCGTCGGTGAGGTCGGCCATGGGCTTGCGGATGTTGTTGCCGGCGTCGTTGACGAGGATGTCGATGTCGCCCGCCGTGGCGCAGACGCGCTGGACGTCGGCGCGGGAGCCGAGGTCGGCGCTGATCCGGGAGGCGGTGACGCCGTGCGAGCGCAACCGGCCGACGGCCTTGTCGAGTTCGCTCTCGCGGCGGGCGACGAGGACGACCTCGGCGCCGGCGCGTCCGATCGCCTCGGCCATGAGCAGTCCGATGCCGGAGCTGCCGCCGGTCACGAGCGCACGCCGGCCGTCCAGGGAGAAGAGTTCCCGCAGGTAGTCAGACACGACCTGAAAAGCTAGCATCCCGCCCGCCCCGGAGTTCGCCCGCCCCGGAATGGGGAACGATTTCCGGCTTTGGCGGGGTGTTTCGCGGGGTGGGCGCGGCGGGTGGCGGGCAACGTTGCCCGCGCCGGGCGGGTGGCTCGTACAATCGGCACGTCCAACGGAGAGGCGGGCGGATGAGCACGCGCGAACGGCGGCGGCGGGTGACGATCGCCGATGTGGCGCGGCACGCGGGAGTGTCCACCACCGCGGTGTCGAAGGTGCTGCGCAACGCCTACGGGGTCAGCGCCGCCATGCGCGACCGCGTGAAGGCCGCCATCGACGAGCTCGGCTACCGCCCGCATGCCGCCGCCCGGGCGATGCGCGGGCGCACGTACACGATCGGGGTGTTGCTCCCCGACCTGCGCAACCCGTTCTTCCCGGACATCCTCGACGGCCTGTACGAGCAGCTCGCCGGCACCGACTACCAGGTGATCATCGTCACCGGCGGCCCCGACGCGAAGGCGGAGACGCGGGCGATCGACGCGCTGGTGGACCGGCAGGTGGACGGTGTGCTCATGGTGGCGCCGCGGGTGGCGCGGGCCCGGCTGGAGGACGTCGCGTCGGGGTTGCCGACCGTGGTGCTCGGCCCGCACGAGAAGTCGGCGCTGTACGACGCGGTCCTGGACGACGACGAGACGGGGGCCGAGGCGGTGGTCCGGCACCTGATCGGGCTGGGGCACCGCCGGATCGCGCACATCGGGCACCATGAGGAAACCCGGCGGCGGGCGGCGGTGATGTTGCAGACGATCAGGGCGGCGACGTACGAGCGGGTGATGCGCGAGCACGGGCTCGCGGATGAGATCGCGGTGGCGACGACCTCCTACAGCGAGGAGGGCGGCTACCGGGGGGCGCGCGAGCTGCTGGCCCGGTCGCCGCGGCCGACGGCGATCTTCGCGGGGGCCGACCTGGCGGCGTTCGGGGCGCTCACGGCGCTGCACGAGGCGGGGCTCACGGTGCCGGACGACGTGTCGCTGGCCGGCTATGACAACACGCGCCTGGCCGCGCTGTCGAACATCTCGCTGACCAGCGTGGACCAGGACGGCGACGTCATGGGGCGGACGGCCGGGCGGCTGCTGCTGGAGCGCATCGAGGGGCGGACGTCGTCGGTGCGCTTCTCGGTCACCCCGACGCTGGTGCCGCGCCGCTCCACCGGCCCGCCCCCGCCGCAGGCGTAGCCGAGGGGTGCCGCCCGGTTGGCGGGCGGGGGCGGCTGGGGGAGAATGTGAGGTTCTTCGCTGTGTCGTGCGACGAGGGTGATCATGAGCGTGGAACGCACCCGTTCCGGTGCCGAGCGGTCGGACGGTGACCCGTTGCGCGCCGCGGTCGGGGCCGCGCGCTGGATCAGGAGCGCGGCGACCGGCGGCGCCGGGGCCCGGCGCTGGCTGGCCAACCCGGACGCGAGCGGCCGGTCGGCGCTGGCTCCCGAGCCCGCCTCCCTGTACGCCGGCGCGCCCGGCATCGTGCTGTTCTTCCTGGAGCTGGCGGCGGCCACCGGCGACGACGGTTATCTGGAGGACGCGCGTGCCGGCGTGCGGTATCTGGCGTCGGCGTGGCGGGAGACCGGGGACGTGACGTTCCATCACGGGCTGGCCGGCATCGCGGTGGCGTTGTGCGAGGCGGGGTGGGTGCTGGGCGACGGCGACGGCGAGGAGGCGGCGTCGGGGGCGCTGGAGCGGGTGGCGCGGGCGGCGCGCCCGATGGAGGGCGGCCCGGGGTGGTCGGGCGATCCGGCGCTGCGCGGCGACGGCGGGGTGGTGCTGGCGTTACTGCACGGCGCGTCGATGCTGGGCGTGGCGTCGTTCGCGGACCTGGCGGTGGAGGCGGGCGCGCGGGCGGCGCGGCTGGCGGTGCCGGGGCATCGGTTCGGCGACTGCCCGAACCTGCCGCGGGACGCGGTCACGCCGGGTTTCCTGATGGGTACGGCCGGGACGGCGTTCGTGCTGGCCCGTCTGTACGGGGTGACGGGTGAGGCGGAGTTCCTGGAGGCGGCTCGCCGGGGCGCGGCTTTCGTCCGGGCGGTGAGCGTGGTGGCGGGGCGGTGCGCGTGGGTGCCGCACCATCTGCCGCAGGGCCGGGGCCTGCACTATCTCGGGTTCTGCTCGGGATCGGCGGGGGTGGCGCGGATGTTCTGCGAGCTGTACCGGGTGGCGGGCGACGCCGCCGACCTGGAGTGGGCGGAACTGCTGGCGGGCGGGGTGCTGGCCAGCGGGGTGCCGGGCCGCCGGGTGGCGGGGTTGTGGGACACGGCCTGCCAGTGTTGCGGCGTGGCGGGGCTGGTGGAGCTGTTCACGGGGTTGTGGGCGGTGACGGGGCGGGCGGCGTACCTGGAGTTCGCCGGACGGCTGGGCGCGGACCTGGCCGGGCGGGCCAGCGGCGGCGGTGGGGGGCTGCGCTGGTATCAGGCCTATCGCCGGTCGCGGCCGGGTGAGGTGAGCGCGGACACCGGTTACATGGCGGGTGCGGCGGGCATCGGGGCGGCGCTGCTGCATCTGGAGGCGACGGCGCGGGCGCGGCGCATGATCCTGCTGCCGGACAACCCGTTTCCCTGCATCGCGGCACCGGCGGGAAAGCCGCCCGGTTAGCGGGGTTTGCGCCCGAGGCGGTGGAGGGCTAAGCTCGAATATCCACCCTCAAAATGGTCGAGTTTTCACAGCACTCCTGATAGGAGTATAACACCGAATGGCTAATCGTCAAGAAGGTCTTGCGGGAGCCCTTGACGCCGAGCAGCGCGCCGTGGCGTGGCTGTACGGCCGGCTCGACATCGCCAGGGAGCGGGCGCGGGCGGCGCTGCGCGAGGTGCACGGCAGGAGCGGTGGCACCCGTCAGGCGATGGTCGAGCGCGATGCGCTGGCCTCGGAGCAGGCGCGGCGGCTGGGGCAGCTCGGCGCGGTCGAGCGGGGCCTGTGCTTCGGCCGCATCGACGACGGTGCGGGGCGCAGCACCTACGTCGGCCGGATCGGGCTGCGGGACGAGCGGCACGAGTCGGTGCTGATCGACTGGCGGGCGCCGGCGGCCCGGCCGTTCTATGTGGCGACGGCGACCGATCCGGGCGCCGTGGTGCGCCGCCGGCATCTGCATCTGAAGGACCGCCTGGTCGTCGGCATCGACGACGAGGTGTTCGACCTGGACGGGATGAGCGACGGCGATCGGCGCACGCTGGTGGGCGAGGCGGCGCTGCTGGCGGCGTTGCGGCGGGGCAGGACGGGCCGGATGGGCGACGTGGTGGCGACCATCCAGATCGAGCAGGACCGGGTGATCCGGGCTTCGTGGCAGGGGGCGCTGGTGGTGCAGGGCGGCCCGGGGACGGGCAAGACGGTGGCGGCGCTGCACCGGGCGGCGTACCTGCTCTACACCCACCGCGCCACGCTGGAGCGCCGCGGCGTGCTGGTGGTGGGCCCCCATCCGATGTTCCTGCGCTACATCGGCCAGGTGCTGCCCGCACTGGGTGAGACGCAGGTGGTGATGACCACGGTCGGCGAGATGTTCCCGGGGGTGCGGGCGAGCGCGGTGGACACCCCGGCGGCGGCGGTGGTCAAGGGCGACGTGCGGATGGCGGAGGTCGTGGCCGGCGCGCTGGCGCTGCGTCAGGGGGCGCCCGACGGCGACCTGGTGGTCGAGCTGGACGGGCTCGCGCTGCGGGTGCCGCGCGAGAGCTGCCTGCGGCTGCGTGAGCGGGCGCGGGCGGTGCGGCTGCCGCACAACATGGCGCGCAAGCTGTACGTGACCGAGATGCTCAAGGAGCTGGCCAGGGCGGAGGCGCGGGCGCTGGAGGAGTCGCTGCACATCGAGGAGCTGGTGATCGAGGACGAGCCGGAGTTGTCGGAGCCGCTCGACCTGGAGGGCGACCTGGACGAGCTCGATCTGGAGCTGGCCTCGGGGCGGTTGTGGGGCGAGCCGGTGGTGCGGGCGGCGGTGGAGGGGCTGTGGCCCGAGCTGACGCCGCAGCGGCTGATCGCCGAGCTGCTGTCGTCGTCCGCCACGTTGCGCTCGGTGGCGCCGGCGGGCCTTGCGTGGCGGGAGCTGCTGCGCCCGCCGGAGGCCGAGTGGACCGTGGGGGACGTGCCGCTGCTGGACGAGGCGGCCGAGCTGCTGGGTGCGGACGACTCGGCGCGGCGGGCGGCGCTGCGCGCGTCGCGGGAGGACTGGGCGGAGCGGGAGCTGTACGCCCAGGAGGTGCTGGAGTCGACCGGCATGCTGGAGGAGGGCATCTTCGACCGGGCCGACGTGCTGGCCGGGTGGCACGCCGACGACGACGACGGCCTGACGACGGCGGACCGGGCGGCGGCCGACCGCACGTGGGCCTACGGGCACGTGATCGTGGACGAGGCGCAGGAGTTGTCGCCGATGGCGTGGCGGATGGTGATGCGGCGGGTGCCGGCCAAGTCGCTGACGCTGGTGGGCGATCTGGCGCAGACGGGGTCGGCGGCGGGGGCGCGCTCGTGGGCCGAGGTGCTGGACCCCTACTTGGAGGGCCGGTGGCGGGAGGAGCGGCTGCTGGTCAACTACCGCACGCCGGTGGAGATCATGCGGGTGGCGGCCGACGTGCTGGCCGCGTTCGCGCCGGAGCAGCAGCCACCGGAGTCGGTGCGCGAGGGCGGCTCGCAGCCCCGGGCGGTGCGGATGCCGGTGGCGGGGCTGCCGGCGCTGGTGGCGGCCGAGCTGGCGGCGATCGGCGCGGAGGCCGGCACGGCGGAGGCCGGTGGGGGCGCCGGTGCGGG
The DNA here is from genome assembly GCF_053592075.1 of Nonomuraea sp. NPDC002799. Classification (NCBI taxonomy): domain Bacteria; kingdom Bacillati; phylum Actinomycetota; class Actinomycetes; order Streptosporangiales; family Streptosporangiaceae; genus Nonomuraea; species Nonomuraea sp. NPDC002799. The sequence continues at coordinate 8,903 of NZ_JBSFVA010000047.1, read as the reverse complement.
CCGGGTGGGGGTGGTGACGTCGGACGCGCGGCACGCGGAGGTGGCGCGGTTGTTCCCCGCGGCGGATCTGGACGCGCCGGTGGCGGTGCTGACGGTCGGGCAGGTCAAGGGGCTGGAGTTCGACGCGGTCGTGGTGGTGGATCCGGCGGGGATCGTGGCGCAGTCGCCGCTGGGCGGCCAGGACCTGTACGTGGCGGTGACGCGGGCGACGCGGCGGCTGACGGTGGTGCACGAGGACGGCCTGCCGGAGGCGCTGTCCCGCCTCGCTTAGAAATCTACAATGTAAAGGCGGCGGCTCGGGGGGGTGTGCCGCGAATCACCTCCGGAAAAACCCTCGCCGGCGAAACCCGGGCGGCGCGTCAGTCGTTGGACAGCTTGCCGGCGACCTCGCCGATGGTGCGGGTGACGTGGTCGAGGGCGCGGAGCGTCTCGGTGTCGAGGTGATCCATGATGCGGCGGTAGTGCCCCAGGCCGGCGTTGTTGATCTCTTCGATGAGGGCGGCGCCTTCGGGGGTGAGCTCGACCCGGCGGACGCGGCGGTCGTGGGGGTCCTCGTGGCGGCTGACGAGGCCGTGGGCGACGAGGCGGTCGACGATGCCGGTGACGGTGCCGAGGCCGACGCCGAGGTTGTGCGCGAGGTCCTGGCCGGAGGCGGAGCCGTCGGCGGCCAGGATCATGACGACCTTGAGCTGGCGCATGGTGAGGTTGGAGGTGAACAGGGGGGATTGGTGCTGGGCGAACAGTCGCCCCAGGCCGCGCTGGGCCTCGATGATCCGGCGGATCAGGTCTTCGCGTTCGTTGCTCACGCTCACCTCTCGCTTCCTGAGAAGGTTATCAGGAATGCTTGAGTGATCTAAATATTCGTATAAGGCAAAGTGTTAGTCTGGGGCGAACTCTTGGAGGGGAGCCTATGACCGCTTTCGCCCGGTTGAGCCTGGTCAACCGAACTCTTGTGATCTTGGTGGCGTTCGTGCTCACCGCCTTCGGCGCGTTCACGATCCCGCAGTTGAAGCAGCAGCTACTGCCTTCTCTTTCCTTCCCCGGCGCATTCGTGGTGGCGTCCTATCCTGGCGCCTCGCCGGAGATCATCGAGGACCAGGTCACCGGGCCGATCGAGGACTCCTTCCAGGGCTTGGCCGGGATGGAGCAGATGACCTCGACGTCGAAGGAGGGCCTGGCGCAGATCCAGGTGGCCTTCGAGTTCGGCACCGACATCGAGTCGTCGCTGAACAAGATGCAGCAGGCCATCGACGGCGTCCCGCTTCCTGACAACGTGGACCCGCAGGTGGTGGCCGGCAGCACCGATGACATCCCGGTGCTGGTGCTGGCGGTGGGCGACGGCGGTGACGAGCGGGCGATGGCCGACAAGCTGCGCCGGCTGATGGTGCCGGAGCTGCAGGCCGTGGAGGGTGTGCGGGAGGCGGCGGTCACCGGCACCCGTGACGAGGTCGTGACGATCGAGCCGGACGCCAAGAAGATGGCGGCGGCGGGCGTGTCGGCGGCGCAGATCCCCGAGGCGCTGAAGGCGAACGGCACGCCGATCCCGGCGGGCACGCTGACCTCCGACGGCAAGTCGCTGACGGTGCAGGTGGGCGCGCGGGTCGACTCGGTGGCCAAGCTGAAGGCGCTCTGGCTGACGCCCGCCCAGCAGGCCCCGCAGCAGACGCCACAGCAGACGCCACAGCAGGCGCGCCCGCAGACCGGCCAGCCGCAGAGTCAGGCGCAGGCGGCGCTGGCCGCGCAGCGGCAGGCGGCGGCGCCGAAGCCGCTCAAGCCGGTCCAGCTGGGTGACGTCGCGCAGATCACGCGCGGGCTGGCGAACTCGACGACGATCACGCGGACGGACGGCAAGACGAGCCTCGGCGTGTCGGTGACGATGGTGCCCGACGGCAACGCGGTGTCGATCTCGCACGAGATCCGGGACAAGCTGCCCGAGCTGACCAAGTCGCTGGGCGACTCCTCGGACACGGCGGTGTCGGTGGTGTTCGACCAGGCTCCGTACGTGGAGGAGTCGATCGAGAGCCTGACGACCGAGGGCCTGCTCGGGCTGATCTTCGCGGTGCTGGTCATCCTGGTGTTCCTGCTGTCGATCCGGTCCACGCTGGTGACGGCGGTGTCGATCCCGCTGTCGGTGGTGATCGCGCTGATCGTGTTGTGGGCCGGCGACTACTCGCTGAACATGCTGACCCTGGGCGCCCTGACGATCGCGGTGGGCCGGGTCGTGGACGACTCGATCGTGGTCCTGGAGAACATCAAACGCCATCTCGCCTACGGTGAGGCGAAGCTGCAGGCGATCCTGGCGGCGGTGCGCGAGGTGTCGGGCGCGGTGACGGCCTCGACGTTGACCACGGTGGCGGTGTTCGCGCCGATCGCGGTGGTGGGCGGCATGGTGGGCGAGCTGTTCAGCCCGTTCGCGGTCACGGTGGCGGTGGCGTTGCTGGCGTCGCTGGTGGTGTCGCTGACGGTGGTGCCGGTGCTGGCGTACTGGTTCCTGAAGGCGCCGGAGCTGACGCCGGAGGAGGCGCGCAAGCAGCGTGAGGTGGCCGAGGCCAAGGAGCTGCGCTCGCCGTTGACGCGGGCGTACCTGCCGGTGTTGCGGTTCGCCACGCGGTTCAAGCTGGTCACGGTGCTGATCGGGGTGGCGGTGTTCATCGGCACGATCGGCCTGGCCGGTGGGCTGCAGACGAACTTCCTGGACTCCTCCGGGCAGAACACGATCTCCTTGTCGCAGCGGATGCCGGTGGGCACCGATCTGGCGACCACCGATAAGGCCGCCCAGCAGGTGGAGGGTGTGCTGTCGGGCCTGGAGGGCGTGGAGACGTACCAGGTGAACGTGGGCGGCGGCAACGCCATGGGCGGTGGCGCGGTCGGCGGTGGTGCGGACCGGGCGTCGTACTCGGTGACGCTGAAGGAGGACGCCGACACGGCGAAGGTCGAGCAGGAGCTGCGGGACAAGATCGCGGGCCTGTCCGGGGCCGGTGAGGTGACCGTCGGCGGCTCCGGCGGAGGCGGTTTCTCCTCTGACACGATCGACGTGATCGTGCAGGCGCCCGACGCCGAGACGCTGCGGACGGCCGCCGAGTCGGTCACGGCGGCGATGGGCCAGGTGTCCGGGCTGCGTGACGTGTCCTCGAACCTGGAGGCCAGCGCGCCGCGGGTGGAGGTCGTGGTCGACCGGGAGGAGGCCGCCGAGCGGGGTCTGTCGGAGGCGCAGGTCGGTCAGGCGGTGGCGCAGGCGTTCCGCGGCGCGCCGCTGGGGCAGATCACGCTGGACGGCCGCACCAGTGACCTGGTGCTGCGCGGCGCGGACGCGCCGGACGACATCAAGGCGATCGAGGACCTGAAGCTGCCGACGGCGGCGGGTCTGGTCAAGGTGTCGTCGGTGGCGGATGTGCGCGAGGTGGCGGGGCCGACGCAGGTGTCGCGGATCGACGGCGAGCGCTCGGCCACGGTGTCGGCCAAGGCGGACGCGGCCGATCTGGGCAGCTTGACGCAGACGCTGACGACGAAGCTGGACGAGCTGAAGCTCGTCTCGGGCGCCACGTACGTGATCGGCGGGGCGTCGGCCGATCAGGCGGACGCGTTCGCCGATCTCGGGCTGGCGATGCTGGCCGCGATCGCGATCGTCTTCCTGATCATGGTGGCGACGTTCCGGAGCTTCATTCAGCCGCTGATCCTGCTGGTGTCGATCCCGTTCGCGGCCACGGGCGCGATCGGGTTGCTGGTGGCGACCGGTACGGCGATGGGCGTGCCGGCGTTGATCGGCATGCTGATGCTGATCGGCATCGTGGTGACGAACGCGATCGTGCTGATCGACCTGATCAACCAGTATCGCGAGCAGGGCATGGGCGTGGTGGAGGCGGTGATCGAGGGCGGCCGGCGCCGGTTGCGGCCGATCCTGATGACGGCCGTGGCCACGATCTGCGCGCTGACGCCGATGGCGCTGGGGGTGACCGGCTCCGGCGGGTTCATCTCGCAGCCGCTGGCGATCGTGGTGATCGGCGGGCTGATCTCCTCGACGCTGCTCACGCTGGTGCTGGTGCCGACGCTGTACACGGTGGTGGAGCGGGCGAAGGAGCGGATGCGGCGTAAGCCGGCCGCGCCGAAGCACGAGGCCAAGGTGCTGACGCCGGCGTCGTGACCGGTGGTGGATGAGCTGCGCCCGTACGGACTGTCCGTGCGGGCGCAGCCGTGTGCGCGGCCTCTTTCCGCCGGCGGTGCGGGGCGCCGCGCCAGTGCCGTGCTCGGGCGGGCTGCGTGCCTGGTGAGGCGCGGGGTGTGAATACACTTGTCCAACGTGACTTCCAAGCCGCGTATCCCTGATGTCCTGGCCGCTCGTTATGCCTCGCCGGAGCTGACCCGCCTGTGGTCCCCCGAGTACAAGATCGTCGCTGAGCGGCGGTTGTGGCTGGCGGTGTTGCGGGCGCAGGCCGAGCTGGGTGTGGCGGTGCCGGAGCAGGCGGTCGCCGACTACGAGAAGGTGGTCGAGCGGGTCGACCTGGAGTCGATCGCGGCGCGGGAGCGTGTCACCCGTCATGACGTGAAGGCGCGCATCGAGGAGTTCAACGCGCTGGCCGGGCACGAGCAGGTGCACAAGGGCATGACCTCGCGCGACCTGACCGAGAACGTCGAGCAGCTTCAGGTGCGTGACAGCCTGCTGCTGGTGCGCGACCGGGTGGTGGCGCTGCTGGCGCGGCTGGCGGAGCTGGCCGAGGAGCATGAGGCGACGGTGCTCGCGGGCCGTTCGCACAATGTGGCGGCGCAGGCCACGACGCTGGGCAAGCGGTTCGCGTCGGCGGCCGATGAGCTGCTGGTCGGCTACCGCCGGCTGGAGGAGCTGATCGGCCGTTATCCGCTGCGCGGGGTGAAGGGTCCGGTGGGCACCTCGCAGGACATGCTGGACCTGCTGGGCGGCGACCGCGGCAAGTTGGCGGAGCTGGAGGGGCGGGTGGCCGCCCATCTGGGGTTCGCGCACCGGTTCACCAGCGTGGGGCAGGTCTATCCGCGTTCGCTCGACTTCGAGGTCGTCACGGCGCTGGTGCAGCTCGCGGCGGCGCCGTCGTCGCTGGCCAAGACGATCCGGCTGATGGCCGGGCACGAGCTGGTCACCGAGGGGTTCAAGGAGGGCCAGGTCGGCTCGTCGGCGATGCCGCACAAGATGAACACCCGCTCGTGTGAGCGGGTCAACGGGCTGGCGGTGGTGCTGCGCGGTTATGCCTCCATGGTGGGCGAGCTGGCGGGCGACCAGTGGAACGAGGGCGACGTGTCGTGCTCGGTGGTACGCCGGGTGGCGTTGCCGGACGCGTTCTTCGCCTTCGACGGGCTGGTGGAGACGATGCTGACGGTGCTGGAGGAGTTCGGCGCGTTCCCCGCGGTGATCGCGGCCGAGCTGGGCCGTTACCTGCCGTTCCTGGCGACGACGAAGATGCTGATGGCGGCGGTGCGGGAAGGGGTGGGCCGCGAGCAGGCGCACGAGTTGATCAAGGAGCACGCGGTGGCGTCGGCGCTGGCGATGCGCTCGCGCGGCGCCGCGAACGAGGTGCTGGACCGGCTGGCCGCCGACGACCGGTTCCCGCTGGACCGCGAGCGGCTGGAGGCGCTGCTGGCCGACCGGGTGTCGTTCACGGGGGCGGCGGCCGACCAGGTGGAGGCGGTCTCGCGGCAGGTGGGCGAGATCGTGGCGGCGCATCCCGAGGCGGCCGCGTACCGTCCCGGCGCGATCTTGTGATGCCGCGTCCCCGGCCCCGCTATGGGGCGGGGGGCTGAGCCGCCGCCGCGGGGCCCTCGACGATCTGCTCCAGGCAGTCGCGGAACAGGTCGTCGACGGTGCGGCCGGGTTGGAAGTATTCGGCCACGCCGGCCACCACCGTGGGGTGTGTCTCGGCGAAGGTGGCCAGGTCGAAGCCGCTGAGTGCCTCGGTGTCGGGACGGGGAGCCTGCTCCTCCAGGACGTAGCCGACGGTGAAGCGCTCCACCGTGAAGACGATCAGGCGGGCCTGGCGCAGGGGGAGGCCGCGCGCTACCAGGGTGCTCATGGCCAGCTCGGAGATCGCGGCCATCTTGAGGGAGAGCTGGGAGATCGAGATGACGCGGGCGCCGTCCGGATGGGCGAGCAGCGCGCGGCGTAGCCGTTCGGCGAGGCCGATCAGCCAGTCCTGCCAGCGTTCGGCCGGCTCGGGTGGCGTCAGCTCGGGGAACTGCTGTTCGAGGATCGCCTCGGCGATCGCGGTGATCAGGGCCGCCTTGTTGGGGACGTGCCAGTACAGGGTGGGCGATTGCACGCCGAGCCGTGCGGCCAGTTTGCGCGTGGTCACGCCGTCGAGACCTTCGGCGTCCAGCAGGGCCACGGCCTCGGTGACGATCCGCTGTCTGTTCAGCGTCAATGTCGGTACCTCCCACGTCACTTTATCAGTGCTAGAGTCTCTCTATCGCTGATAGAGACGGCGATGCGTTCGTACGTCACAGGAGGGCGAAGATGACACGGCAACACTCGCTCCACGACCTGCTGCACGGGTTGACCCATCGCATTGCGGGGGTTCCCCCGCACGCCGAGCGGCCGGCCGGGCACCAGGGCACGGCCCGCCACCACCATCACCACGCGCGGCAGCAGCGCAGAGGGAACCACTCCTCAGCCCGTCCGCCGCGCGTACTGGTGACATGGCAGCGCCGGATCGCCGCCCTGTTCGGTCAGGAGCCGTGATGAAGGCGGCGGTGTTGCACGAGATCGGCGGCATCCCCCGGTATGAGGACTTCCCGGACCCGGTGGCCGGCGAGGGAGAAGTGATCATCGACGTGCGGGCGGTCGCCGTCGAGAACGTCGACAAGGCGATCGCGGCCGGCACGCACTACGCGAGCGAGAAGTTCGTCAGCAGGTTGCCGGTGATCCCCGCCTTCGACGGCATCGGCACGCTGCCTGACGGCACCCTCGTCGGGTTCGGCAATCCCCGCCTGCCCTACGGCGCGCTCGCCGAGAAGACCGTGGTGTCCGGCGACGCGTTCGTCCCGGTCCCCGCGGAGGTCGATCCGGCCGTGGCGACCGTGCTGGGCACGGCCATCACCGGCATGTCCATCAAGACCGCCGCGGGTTTCGTCGCCGGTGAGACGGTGCTGGTGCAGGGCGCGACCGGGGTCGCCGGGCGGCTCGCGGTCAAGGTGGCCCGGCTGCTCGGCGCCGGGCGGATCGTCGCGACCGGCCGCGACGACGACCAGTTGCGCGAGGTGGCGGCCATCGGCGCGGACGTGGTGATCAACACGGCGGTCTCCGACGATGAGCTGGCGCGGGCGTACACCGACGCCAGGGGCGACGGCTACGACGTCGTCGTGGACTATCTCTGGGGCCGGCCCACCGAGATCCTGCTGCGCTCGCTGGTCCCGAAGTCGTTCTCGTTCCCGAAGCCGACCCGCGTCATCCAGATCGGCGAGTCGGCCGGAACCGAGCTAGCCCTGGCCGCCGGGAGTCTGCGCACCTCCGGGGTCGAGATCTGCGGCGCGGCCAAGGGGCTCGGCCCGCAGACCATGCAGGAGGTGTACGGGCAGATCGTGCGGTGGGCGCAGTCCGGCGAGCTCACGTTCGAGGTGGAGAGGGTCCCGCTGAGCGACATCGAGACCGCTTGGCAGCGCACCGATCTCCAGGGCAGGCGGCTCGTCATCGTGCCGTGACCGGCGCGCCCCGCCGCGATAGCCGCAGGCGATCGCGGCGGGGAGAAAATCGGGTGAGGTTCCGGCGGCGCTGGGGCACAGTTGACGGCGTGATGTCCGACTTTGTGCCTGGTATCGAATTGTCCCAAGCCTTCTATGGTGAGGTGGTGGCGCCGTTGGTGTCCGGGGTGGTGCACAGTGCCGCGCTGGTCGGGCCGGGGTCGGAGGTGCTGGAGTTCGACACCGCCCGCTCGGCCGACCACGACTGGGGGCCGCGGGTGCTGCTGTTCGTGGCGGCGGAGGCGGTGGCCGAGGTGGAGGCGAAGGTGGCGGCGGGGCTGCCGGAGCGCTTTCGCGGGTATCCCACGGTGTTCGGCTACCACGGGCAGGTGCGGCCCGGGGTGACGGTCGCGGAGCCGGGGGCGTGGCTGAGGGAGCGGCTGGGGTTCGATCCGCGTGCGGGCGTGTCGCTGCTGGACTGGTTGTCGGTGCCGTGGCAGCGGCTGGCGGAGGTGACCAGCGGGCAGGTGTTCCATGACGGGCTCGGCGATGGCGGTCTGGAAGCGGTGCGGGCGGCGTTGCGCTGGTATCCGCAGGACGTGTGGCGCTATGTGCTGGCGTGTCAGTGGCGGCGGATCGCGCAGGAGGAGGCGTTCCCGGGCCGGTGCGGGGAGGTGGGCGACGAGCTGGGGTCGGCCGTGGTGGGGGCGCGGCTGGCGCGGGAGGTGATGCGGCTGGCGCTGCTCCTGCGCCGGCGCTATCCGCCGTACGCGAAATGGCTGGGCAGCGCGCTGGCGCGGATGCCGGGCTCGACCGAGCTGGGGGAATGCCTGGGGGCGGCGGTGGCGGCGCGGTCGTGGCGGGCTCGGGAGGAGGGCTTGTCGGGGGCGTACGCGCGGGTCGCCGCGTTGCAGAACCGTCTCGCGCTGGCGGAGCGGCTGGACGAGGGGCTGCGGGGGTTTCACGACCGGCCGTTCCGGGTGATCGGCGGGGACCGGTTCGCGGAGGCGTTGATGGCGTCGGTGTCGGATCCGGTGATCCGTGGCCTGCCGGTGACGGGGTGTGTGGATCAGTGGTCGGATTCGACGGATCTGCTGCTGACCCCGGGGCGGGCTCGGGTGGTGACGGCTTCGCTGCTCGGGCTGGTCGCTTAACGTGATCTACAATGTAAAGGGCGTCGGACGTGGGCATTTTTCAGCATGCTGAAAAATGCCCACCAAACCAAAAACGCAGCGGGGGGACGCGGTGCGGGTGGGGGGCCCCCG